>JBBTET010000062.1:0-7776 GCA_038042195.1 Planctomycetota bacterium
CCATCCCGCGCTGAATCCTGCGTCGCGCTCAATACTTCCCCCCCCGCGCCGCGATCTCCTCAATCATCTTGCAATAACTGTCATACCGCTCCGCCGTAATCCGCCCATCCTCCACCGCCTCCTTGATCGCGCAGCCGATCTCATGCGTGTGTGTGCAATCCTTGAACTTGCAATCCGACAGCAACTCCACGAACTCCGCGAAAAACGCCTCCAACTCCCCCGCCTCCACCCCCGCCAACTCAAACTGCCGCATCCCCGGCGTATCCACCACATACCCGCCGAACGGCCACTTCAGCAGCCGCGCCATCGTCGTCGTATGCCGCCCGCGCTCCACGTCCGACACCGTCCCCACCTTCAACCGCAAATCCGGCGCGAGTGCATTGATGATCGAACTCTTCCCCACGCCCGACGGCCCCACAAACACCGACGTCCTATCTCGAATCGTCTCCCGCAACTGATCCATCCCGACGCCCCGCTCCACGCTCACCAGCAGCGACCGATACCCAATCGCCCGATACCGCTCGGCGATCACCGCCGCCGCGCCATCCGCGTCGAGGTCCGCCTTATTAATGCAAATCACCGGCCGCATCTCCCCCTTATGCACCGACACGAGGTACCGATCAATCAAGTGCGGCCGCAGCGTCGGTTGCGCCGCGGAGACCGTGATGACCACCGTATCCACATTCGCCGCGATGACCTGCCGCTTGCGCTCATATTCGCGCACCAGCACGCTCGCCCGCTCCTCCACCTCTTCAATCACGCCCTCGGCAAACATCAGACCGTCAATCTCAATTTGCCCCGCAATGTCATTGTGGAACACCGGCGCGATCCGCACCCGGTCCCCCACCGTGATCGACTGCCGATCACCAATCATCCGCGTCCGCATCATCCGTCGCACCGTACAGGCCCACTGCGTCACGCCGTCATCCACCTCCGTCATCAACCCGCGCATCGCCACCACGACGCCATCGTGCAGATCCGTCCGCTGCTCGCCCTCCTCCTGAATGATGATCGTTCGCTTCCGCGACAAATCCCCCTTGGCCCGCACATTCTCCACCTGCCGCTCATCCGAGACCGACTCATCACCCCGCTTCATCCGCCGCGTCAACCCAGCCCCGTCGCGTGCCACCTTCCCGCGATTCTTCCGCAGATCGACCCGCACCTTGCGGCCCTTCTTCGGCGACTCGTCATCTCGCTTTCTAGCCACGAGGTTTCTCCCCGGTTGCCTGCGAGGTCGTCGGTTGCGACGCAGGTTGCGAGGTCGCCGGCTGCGTCGTCGGCTGCGACGTTGCCGACCGACTCGCCATCGGCCGCGCTGCCTTCATCAACAATCGCGTATCCAATGATCGCTCCACCGGCACATTCGCCGTGTCAACTGCATGGTGAGCCGCCGAAATCCCATCCGACTCCGCCACGCCAAACACCGGCGCAGCCGCTGGCGCATCTGCCTTACCTGGTGCAGCATTCGCCGCAATCGCTGCCTCTCCCGCCGATCGCTTCATTCGACCTTCACTTTGACCCGCCGCCTCACTCCGCCCCGCCGTCGCCACCGCATCCTTCATCACCGCCTGCCCCCTCGCCCCCACCATCTCCTGCTGCGCCACCGCCGGCGACTTGCTTGCACTCATCGGACGCGCCGACTCCGCATCCACCAGCGCAAACACACGCCGCTCGCGCTCCTGCTGCAACCGCGCCATTCCGAAATACACCACCGTGGAAACAACCATCAGCGACGCCGCCAGCGCCATCGGCTTCCACCAACGCATGGGCCGAGCTGACTCCTCACTCAACAAACTCTCCCGCTCCAGCCGTGCCCGCACCGCCTCGTTGAACCCCTTCCCCGCAAACTCCCTCGGCACTGTCCCAATCAGCCGCGCCGTCTCCCGCAACTCCTCCAACAGCGCCCGCGCCTCCGCATCGCTCTCCAGCAGCCGCTCCACCTCGGCGCGCTCCGCCTCCGAAAGCTCCCCATCCAGGTAAGCCGTCAGTTGCTCATACTGTTCCAGTCGTCCAGCCATCAAATCCTTACCGTTGGCCCTTCAATCGTTCACGCAGCGCCATCCGCCCCCGATGCAGCCGCGACTTCACCGTCCCGCGCGCCACCCCCAGTATCCCCGCGATCTCCCCGTAATCCAAACCCTCAATGTCCCGCAGCACCACCACCGCTCGATGCTCCTCATCCAACTCCGCAAGTGCCGTGAGTATCAAACCGTGCTCCTCCCGCATCTCCGCCGCCTCGTCCGGCCGCGCCACGGCACTCTCGGCCCGACCCATCACACCATCATCAATCGCCCCCACCACGCGCCTCGGCCGTCGCCGCTCGCTCAAACATAGATTCACCGCGATCCGATACAGCCACGTGTAAAACGTCGACCGCCCGTCAAACCCCGCCAACGACTGCCACGCCTTCACAAACGCCTCCTGCGCCAAATCCTCCGCAACGCCCCGATCCCGCACCATCCTCGCGCAAACCGTCACCACCCGGTCCGCGTACAACTCCACGAGCCGACCGAACGCCGCCGTGTCACCGGCCCGGCTCCGCACCAGCAAGTTCGCCTCTTCGCTCTCTATCTTGGACGCCAACACTCAATCCTCGGTTCCATTCACCCGACCAACGCCTTTTCCGCATGATACAATACCCCCACATGGTGTTCGCCCTGCCCATCGCCGATGCCCCCGACATCCGCCCGGACCACATCACCGGCCCGCGCGACATCCGCGCCGTCCAAACCCTTCGCATCAGCGTCACCGACCGCTGTAACTTCCGCTGCGTCTATTGCATGCCTGAGGAAAAGCTCGACTGGGTGCCGCGCGACGACCTTCTCTCCTTCGAGGAGATCGTCACCATCGCCCGTGCCGCCATCGAGCTCGGCATCACCTCTTTCAAACTCACCGGCGGTGAACCCCTCATCCGCCACCACCTCCCCGAACTCGTCGCCATGCTCCGCGCCCTCCCCGGCCTCACCGACCTCTCCATGACCACCAACGGCGCGCTCCTCGATCAATACGCCGCCGCCCTCAAATCCGCCGGCCTCAACCGACTCACCGTCAGCATGGACACGCAGAATCGTGATCGCTTCCGCGACATCACCCGTGGAGCCGACCTCGATCACGTTTGGCGCGGCATCCGCGCCGCCGTCGATGCCGGCTTCGCTCATCCCAAAATGAATTGCGTCGCCATGAAAGGCATCAACGACGACGAGTACGCCGACTTCGCCGCACTGACGATGTCCACCGACCTCACCGTCCGCTTCATCGAATACATGCCCCTCGGCCGCACCGCCCTCGGTGGCGAATACGAAACGCGCTTTATCTCCGAATCCGAAATCCGCCGCCACATCGAAGACCGCTTCGGCCCCCTCGACGCCGCCACCCGCGACACCGGCCACGGCCCCGCCATCGTCTGGAAAATCCCCGGCGCGAAGGGCCGCATCGGCTTCATCAGCGCCATGAGCAAACCCTTTTGCGCCGCCTGCAACCGCCTCCGCCTCACCGCCGAAGGTCAACTCCGCAGTTGCCTCTTCGACGGCGGCGAAGTCGAACTCCGCCCAATAGTACGGAGCGTGAAAACAACATCCTGTAACGCTGATCTCCGCCGCGCCTTTATCAACTGCGTTGCCTTCAAGCCCGAAGTGCATTCCTACTACGGCAACCGCCAGATGTCCCAAATCGGAGGGTAACAGCTATGGCGTATTCAATGAGCAATCGCTATTCCCTACTCGTACCGTTCGTGGGCTTGTTGGCCGGATGCCAGGCCGACGTAACGACGCTCAATGACACGATGGCCCCGTTGCGTGATCGTTTCAATGCAGACAAGCATCGACCGCGAATCCTCGCTCTCTTTTCGCCCGTCTGAGACGGCTGCGTCTATGGTGCCCGTGCGGTGCAAAAAGAACTGGTCAACAACCCCGCGGCCGACTCGATTGCACTCTACATTGTGTGGATTCCCATGGTGCCGGGCGACAGCGAATCAGCCGCCCGTCGCTCCGGTGCAATCTTCCCCGCCAAACGGGCCGCTCAGTTCTTCGATCCCAACCATTGTGTCGGCAAGGCATGTGTCGACGACATTTTCCCCGGCTGTCTTGCACAGATGATCAAGACGTTTCCAAAAGATCACCCGCTCTACGATCGGCTAGTCTCAGCCCAAGCTGATGATTCAAGCAAACACCCGCTGTGGGACGCGATACTCTGTTATCCGAGCGGAGTGGAATGGACAGGCCGCATTCCGAAGCCAGCCTTCTGGAGCAAGCAGATTGACTATTCTGAGGATGGGAAATCTCGTGGATTCACCGGACAGTTTCTGAAGAACGACTGCAGTCAGGCGCCCGTCGATTCAGACTGGCACCGCGAAGTCCACGAGGCCGTCGAGAAGCTGCTCGACCCAAGACACTCAACCCAACCACCACGAGCTCAAATGAGAACCGAGGCTGACTCTACGCCCCCGTAATCCAATTCTTAATATCCTGATATGTCACCAGTACAAACAGCGTCGCAATCAGCGCGATGCCAATGATTTGCGTCGCCACTTGCGTCTTGATGCTCACCGGCTCCCCGCGAATCTTCTCTAATATGAGAAACAGGAACAGCCCGCCGTCCACGATCGGCATCGGCAGGAAGTTCAGCACCGCGAGGTTCGCGGAGATCAATGCCAGGAAGAACAGCAGGTTCAACAACCCCTGATCCGCCACCCGCGTCCCAATCCGAAAAATCCCCACCGGGCCGCTCACCTTGTCCACGCCCACCTTTCGCGTGATCAACATGTGCTCAATCGTCTTCACCGTCTGAAGCGTCACGCCATACGCCTGACGAAACCCTTCGCCCGCCGCCGCGAGCGGATTACTGATCTGAAACCGCTCCACCAATGGCTGACAATAAAACGTCTGCGCGAATTGAATCCGTTGCAGCCACGGGTCCGTGTTCTCCGCCGTCACCGCAAATGTCCCGTTGCCCGACTGCCCTTGCAGCGTCACATACTCGACCGGCACCGTCCGCCCCTTGCAGCTCTCCAATATCGCCTTCACCGCGCGATAGTCCGGCAGAGCCACTTCTTCCAACTGCCCTTCGGCGTTTTTCACTTCCAGATTGATCTTGCCGTCAATCTTCGTGATCCGCGTCCCTGGGCCTAGGTTGAGCGCCGACGTGATGCACACCGGCACCGACATCTTCGCGGTCCGAAACTCATCCGCCGTGCGATATCCGATCTCCACCGACTTGCCTGCTGCAAGCCGAAACGCCTCCGACAACTGCCACCACTGCGTCAACGCCTTGCCATCGACTGACAAAATCACGCTGCCGACCGGAATCCCCGCGCTCTTCGCCGGCGTCGGCCGACCTTCAATCGCATCCACCACGTCCGCCACCACCAGGTGATTCTCATCCACCGAGTGGATGATCGCCTCGACCGGCGCAGGCGGCGATTTCCCAAACAACGTGAACGGCTTCTTCGGCATGAGCGGCTTTAACGCATGAACGTCCACCGCCTCCATCCATCGCCGCCACGCCGGCGCATCTGCAACATCCTCTAATTTCGCTGTCAGCTTCTCGCGCTCCCCATTGGTCAGCCCCGCTGCCTTGGCTTTCTCATTCACCACCGCCATCCCGGCGGCCGTCCCCTTCCGCGCCGCCGAAATGAACTCCTCCCGATGATCGCAAACAAAACTCACGGTCCGCCCCGTCAATCCCTGATTCGCCGCGAACGGCCGACGCACTTCGACCGCGACCTCCTTGCCGGCGTTCTCTTCAATCGTGCTCTTCAGCGTCGCCCAACTCGGATACGCATTGCTCCCGATCTTCGTGATCACGTCCCCTGTCTTCGCCCCGGCCACATCAAACGACTTCTTCTCTTCCGTCACAAAAATTGTCAGTCTCGGCACCAACCCCAGCAACGACCCCGTCACCGTATCCCCCTGCACATGGCTGCCCGGAATCCACAACGCCCGAACCGAGGCCCGAACCTCGGTGCTTTCAATCTCCGCGCTCCCACTCAGAAGCGCCTCTTCAGAAAGGGCCTCCGGCTTCGTCGGTCGCCGCACCATCACATCCACCGGCGCGCCCCGCGCCTCCACCATGGCCCGATGGAACACGCCCAAATCCTTGAACTCCTTTGCCTCGCCGCTCGGCAGCATCAACTTGTACAACTCGTCATGGCGAAGCACTTCCCCCACGCCCGGCTCCTCCTTTTCCCAGATCGACGGAATCGCGACGCGCCGATTCGATCCCGCAGAGATGCCAAGCTGCCGAACGCTCTCGGCCTTCTTGAACTCCGGCAACACCCGCGGCTTCGGCTCCAATAGTTTCCCGTTGCGCTCAACGTCCAACTCCAACGGTTCATCCTGATTCGACAGTACCACCGCCGTTGTCAGATCCGCCCAGCTTCGTAAATCGTCTCCGTTGATCTTCACAATGCGGTCGCCGGTCTGAAGACCAGCCCGCGCCGCAGGGGAGTTCTGCACCACGCTCCCCACCACCGGCGGCGGCTGATACCGCCCCACCATCGAGACGACGGCAAACGCCACCGTCGAGAAAATCAAATTCATGATCACGCCGGCTGAGATAATCACCATCCGCTGCCCGATGGACTTATTCGTGAACGAGCCGGGATCGTGCTTCACCTTCAACTCGCCCGACTTATCAACGACGAAATCCTCCTGCCCCAGCATCTTCACATAGCCGCCCAGCGGCAGGATATTCATCGAATACCGGGTCTCCCCCTTGGTGAATCCGACAAGCTCCTTGCCGAATCCAATCGCAAACTGATCCACGCGCACCCCGGCCCACTTCGCCGCCATGAAGTGCCCCAGTTCATGCACGAAAATCACCAGCGAAAACCCCAGCGCCAGCAGCACGAACGACCACACGCTCGACACCCACTCCGGCATCGCAAACGCCGCCAGCATCACCGCCGGTGCTCCCACGGCCAACATGGATATCACCCGCCGAGCCGAGCCGCCATTTCGACTTTTCGACTTTTCGACTCTTCGACGTTTCGACGTTTCACTCATCATACTACCGCGCATTGCAAAACCTCATTCCGTGCCCATGCATCAATACGCATGAGCGTATCCAGGCTCGGGTGCTTTTCATATAAATGTCGACGCAGGACGTCTTCCACCGTCTCTGCGATATCCAGAAAACTCATTCGCCCATCCCGAAATCGCTGCACCGCCGCCTCGTTCGCCGCGTTAAACGCCGCGCCCGCCGTCCCCCCCAGCCGTGCAACCTCATGTCCCAATCGAAGCGCCGGAAATCGCTCATGGTCCGGCGGCTCAAAGTGCATTCGCTCCAGCTTGGAAAAATCCACCCGCGCCCCGTTCCCCGCCAACCGACGAGGATACGTCATCGCATATTGGATCGGCGTCCGCATGTCCGGCTGCCCCATCTGGGCCACGATCGACCCATCATGAAACACCACCATCGAATGGATGATCGACTCGGGGTGAATGACCACTTCAATCCGTTCCGGCAACACGTCGAACAACCACTTGGCCTCGATAATTTCCAACGCCTTATTCATCATCGTTGCACAATCGATGGTGATTTTCGGACCCATCGTCCACGTCGGATGACGCATTGCATCCTCAATCGACGCCTCGCGCATCTGCTCCCGCGACCAAGTCCGAAACGGCCCGCCCGACGCCGTCAGCAGAATCCGTTCAATCTCCTCGTGCCGCCCCGAGTGCAGCGACTGATAGATCGCCGAGTGTTCGCTATCGACCGGGATCAATCGCGCCCCCGACGCCGCCGCCGCCCCGACCATCAACTCCCCCGCGCCGCCCA
>JBBTET010000063.1:0-22710 GCA_038042195.1 Planctomycetota bacterium
CACCAACCCACGCCCCACCAACCACTTGCGCCCTATTCAGACAAACTGCCGCAATTCCCCAGAGGCCCCTCCCCAATCCGACATCGAACTTCAAAAATCCACAACCTCTTCATCGCCGCGGAGCGATAACACGCAACGACCGATTCACCCAGCCGCAAAAACGGGGCAATCTGGAGCGCCTGGCATGACTGGGCTGAAATGACGAACTCCCACGATATCGGGCATGACTTGTCGACGCCGCCGGGCATACAATCACGCAAGCGAGGGCCTCCACGATCTCGCACTGGGCAGTCGTCGTTGTGGAGGGTTTAGGGGGATACAGCATGAGAGGCACGATGCACATTCGCATGGGGCGCAGTCTCGTTGCGTTTTTTGGATCCGTGATAGCGCTGTTCGCGTCGACCGGCTGCAACGGTTTCGACGTGTCGGCACTCCTCAATCTCCGCGCCGACCCGGTCATCATTCCCAATGGGGCTTCACCCGACTCTTTTCGCTGGGCATTCTCGGTGGATCTCCGAAACCACCCGGACGCCGCCAGAGTCGCCTGGGATTTTGGTGACGGTGCCACCGCCTCGGCACGCCCAATCGCCGCCGGAAAATCGATCGCCCACGACTTCCCGTCCGCCGGCCTCTTCAACGTACAGGTCTTTCTCTTTGATGGCGGCGATCCCCTGCAAGGAACCGCGCCGCGCTTGATCGGGACGGGATCATTGCCGGTCCAGGTGCTTGGGCCGAACGCCGCTCCAACCGCCTCATTCAGCGTGGTCGATCTTCGAGATGATTCAAACGTCGCCATCCCCAACGGCAAGCGTTTCAACGGTGCCACCAGTCGCGACACCGATGGCTCCATCGCCAAATACGAATGGGACTTCGGTGATGGAGAATCCGGCGAAGGCTTGACCATCGACCACATCTTTGCGACCGGCGGTCGGTTCACGGTGCGTCTAAAGATCACGGATGATCGCGGTGCCACGGCCGAGAACAGCCGAAGCCTGCTGGTGAACTCGGCCCCGACGGCGGCGTTTGATTTTACGATCTCGGCGACGGACAACCTCACGACAACATTCGACGGCCAGTCCAGTTCCGACCCCGACGGTCAGATCGCATTGTTCAGTTGGCAGTTTGGCGACAACCAGGTGGCGACCGGCTCGCAAGTCCAGCACACCTACGCCTCGGCCGGAACTTTTACAGTAACTCTCACCGTGACGGATTCGCTTGGAACAACGGCCACGACCTCCCAGTCAGTTCATGTCACCGGCACCGACCTCTTGGTGAACAGCATCGCGCCCGATTTCGGCGTCGTAAACACCAGCGTTGGCAATCTCCAGATTCGTGGCGAGAATTTCCAAACAGCGGGACTCGCCCTCACCCTGGAGCGAGGCCAGTCCATCATCCAGCCGACGAGCGTCAACGTGGTAAACAGTTCGGAGCTTAGCGCCACGTTCGACCTCACAAATGCGACCCTTGGCGATTATGATGTCGTCGTAATCGTTGCCGGTGCACAGTCACAACGCATCACCGAAGGCTTCCGCGTCGGCACGGCCAATCGAGTCCGAATCGAATCCACGCTCGGCGACATCGTCATCGAACTGGTCCCCGACGCCCCAATCACCACCCAAAACTTCCTGCAATACGTTACGGATCGGTTTTACGACGGAACCATCTTCCATCGGGTGGTTCCGATCTTCGTGGTCCAGGGCGGCGGCTTCCTGCCCGGAATGATTGAGCAATCAGGTGCCCGCCCGTCCATCCTGAACGAGTTCAGCCCCAATAGAAGCAACATTCGTGGAACCTTGGCCATGGCCAAACTGGGGAATGATCCCAACTCAGCAACCAGCGAGTTCTTTTTCAATCTCGGTGACAACTCCGCCAACCTCGACAACCAAAACGGCGGCTTTACCGTCTTCGCAAATGTCGTTGAGGGGTTGGATGTGATGGATGCGATGGCCGCAGTCCCGTTGGACAATCAGGTGCCGGTCACCGACATCGTCATGACACGAGTTCGACGGGAATAGGAACTCCACTTGCAAGTGCCGGTGGCTACCCCTGTGGAGTCAGCGGCGACGGGTGGAACTTGATCGGCGCCTCCGCGGGCCTCGGCGTCGCTGCACGTTCGAGATTCGGCAGCACTTGTACGTCCAGTGTCTTCATCTCTGTATCGGTCGTCTCAAATCGGATCAGGTCACCATACGGCGGCGGTGCATAGGGCTGCTCCGGCAGCGTGAGCTTCACTTGGGTCTGATTCGGAAAGGTCGGCTGTTTCGGCAACAACTCCAGCTTGTAATTCGGGTGGCTGGCCAGAAGGCCCGTCAACGCGAACGGGCCTTGTCCATAGTTCGTGATGGTAATGGTGCGCTCCCGAGTGTATGGGTAATTGGGATCAACCACGATCTTCGGCGGCATCACGTCAATGCGTCCAGGCACGTAGGCGTGGATGCCGATGTTGTAAAACGGCCGGCCGGGGATGTTGGTCTCCAACGGCACAGATGCTGAAATCACGCCACCCGGAAACGGAGGATCACCCGTCACCGTCAGCAAGAATTCCTCGCCAGGTGAAACCTCCTGAAAGGTCGCCGAGAAGCGGGAATCCGCCGGTGTGATGGGATGCAACTTGAGGATCACGGGGCGACCGCTTGTATTCTTCACTCTGGCCGTCCGTTGGAGCTGCTGGGAACTTTTGATGATGCCGAACGAAAACTGACTGCCTCGAATTTTTTCCAAAGCGCCTTTGGGATCAGTTTCGCTCGCCGCCGTCGAATCGGTGATGACCTCAACCTCTACAAGCTGTTTGACGACACCCCGAAGTCGAAGCGTCATTTCTGGTCGAACAGGGTCATTCGTCTTGATGGCCAGCGACTCATCGACCGCTCCCTTTTTGCCGGACGTGTTCAACTTGAACGGGATGAAGCCCGATGCCCCCGGAGCGATCTCCTTGGCATACCCCTCGGCCACACTGCACGAGCAGCGGGGTTTGGCATCGAGTATCTTGAGGAGTTCGGACCCTTCATTGGAGATGCGAAAAGGATAGGTAATCACCTCGCCACCCCAGACTTCGCCAAACTCAAAAACGACCTGCTCGGCAACCCACCGAGGACCAGGCACCTTGGGTTTCGTGGGATCAGCTACGGGATTAGGTGCAGGGGGCGCAACCGTCGGAGCCGGGGCTTTGGCCGCTTCTTGGCTCTTGTCGCAGCCGATGCCGATCCCGGAAAGTATGACTAGGATGGATACAACAACACGATGCATGTGATACTCCACGATTCAGATCGCGTGTCTGATCTTGTCGGGCAATTATAACAGTGTGGTGATGTCGGAAACCCCGGCTGATGCGTAACGGATTGCAACAATCACGCCAGAATCCGGAAGACACCGAAGAGCGCCGCACCGATGAGCAACATTCCGGAGACGATCAGAAAGCAGAGATAAAGGCTGGCACTGGGGATCTGAGTGACTCGCTCACAGCGGATGGTCTTGTAGACCAGGCTAATGGACAGGGCCAACGGCACCAACATGCCGAGACGGCCAGCGCCGGTGATCGGGATCGGCTTCATGAACAGGTCGCTAATGAATTGGGCGAGCATGTCATCCCCCTCCCTTGCGAGGTGATGCTCTAGTCGTCAGCGGGCCTCGCGGACTTTCGCAACGTGCCATCGAATCGATGATGATGAGCAAGTTAAGAAGTCCGGCAACACCGGCATAGACGACTGAGATGTTTGACGCGGGCCAGATCGCCTTGAGTGACTCCTGGTCCGCTCGTTCGACAGCCTTCTGGTTCATATACAGGGCCACCAGTGCCTGCGGGCCGACGCAGAGCTGTGCGGCGATCCACGCGCCATTTTCCTTGGGGCTGATCGTCGTGCGAACGCCACCCACCGCCACACCGGCCCAGAATGTCACCGAGATAACAACGAAAAAAATTGCAGCGCGAATGCGGTGACCGAGCCACCAATGGCCCATGCCGGGGAGGATCCAGGACAACATCGCGGCGACAGCCGTGAAGGGGCGTTCGGTGGAGGTGTCGAGGGGCTGTGACATCGGGGCGTCGATTGCGATTTCCTACATTCCACAAGGGCCTTGGGGATCCCCACACCGACCACAGCCTGAACCACTATCGGCGAATCGTTGTGACGCGCCAGCCTCTGATCGTGCGGCAAACACGCTGAACTGGCGCGTGACCTTGTTGCCCGAGCACTTGGGACAGAGAACTTTGACGGAAGGGTCGGGGCTACGCACCAACTCCTCGAATGCATGATTGCAGGAGTTGCATGTAAACTCAAACATCGGCATGAAGGGCATCCTCGAACGGCTCGTCGGGTGGTCATCCTGACCGGTCGGTGAAGGAGTATATCGACGGTTCCTGCATGGGACAAACGGTTGGACGGGGGTTGCCGGTCGGCGATGGGCTGGTTAGTATTCGCGTCGTCCTCCTTAAGTTCAACCCGGTTAGCGGGTTTATCCGGCCCCCATCGTCTAGTGGCCTAGGATATCAGGTTCTCATCCTGGAGACCGGGGTTCAAATCCCCGTGGGGGTACTTTATGTACGAGGCCCCGGCGATGGTGAGTCGCCGGGGCTTTTTTCGTTTCAAACCGTTATCGTTTTGTTGACCTTCGCTTGCCGAGGTCGTAGCGTTCCATCTCGCGATCGCCGTTGGAGCCTTTCATGAGTTCATCATCCCCATCCTCTCCCGCCCCGCGATTGACGGGGTTGCAGTGGACGATCTGCGCCGTCGCGGCGATTGGGTTTGCGTTCGACATCTATGAACTGTTGATGATGCCGCTGATCATGCGGGATGCGTTGGGAAAGCTCGGCGGGCTCAAGCCGGGGCCGGACTTCAATTTCTGGGTCGGACTGATGTTCTGGGTGCCGGCCATGTGCGGCGGCTTCTTCGGACTCATCGGCGGTTATCTGACGGATCGGCTGGGGCGGCGGCGCGTGCTGGTGTGGAGCATCTTGCTTTACGCGGGATCGGCCTTCGCAGCGGGGTTCAGCACGAGTTTGATGATGCTGCTGGTCCTGCGATGTACGACGTTTGTGGGTGTGTGCGTCGAGTTTGTCGCGGCGGTGGCGTGGCTTTCGGAGTTGTTTCCGAATCCTCGTCAACGCGAGACGGTGCTGGGTTACACGCAGGCGTTTTCGTCCATCGGTGGGTTGCTCGTGGCCGGCGCGAATTATCTGGCCGTGCATTGGGGGCCGAGCCTCCCTTCCATTCAGGGCGGTCATGATGCGTGGCGGTACACGTTGATCTCCGGAATCATCCCGGCGATTCCGCTGATCATCATTCGCCCGTTCATGCCGGAGTCGCCAACCTGGGCGGCGAAGAAAAAGGCCGGAACCTTGAAGCGGCCAAGCGTTTTGGAGTTGTTCCGGCCGGAGTTTCGACGAACCACGCTGGTCACGACGCTGATGTTTGCGTGCAGCTACGGAGCGGCGTTTGGCGCGATTCAGCAATTGCCACAGATTGTGCCGGGATTGCCGACGGTGAAGGAGTTGCAAAAGCCGGAGCAGCAAAAGGTCGTCGCGACGGTTCAGACGTGGCAGGAGGTTGGCGGGTTGACGGGTCGCGTTGTGCTTGCGTTTCTGGCGGTCCGGATTGTGAGTCGCCGGTCACTACTGCGGGTGTTTCAAATACCGGGACTGGTCATTGTTCCGCTGGTTTTTTTCTTCCCAGCGAGAAGCAATCTGGAGTTTCTGAAATATGGAATCTTCGTGGTCGGGCTGTTGACGGTGGCGCAATTCAGCTTCTGGGGCAATTACCTCCCGCGCATGTATCCCACGCACCTTCGCGGGACGGGCGAGGGATTCGCGGCAAATATCGGTGGGCGGATGATTGGAACGTCAGCAGCACTGGTCACGACGCAACTGGTGAACCTCGTGCCGGGGCAATCGCCATCGGAGAAATACGCCATCGCGGCGACCATCGTGGGCTTCAGCGTCTATCTGGTCGGCACGATTGCGTGTGCATTTTTGCCGGAGCCGAAGGCGGAACTTCCCGAGTAACCATCGTTACTTCTTGACCACAGGGGCAGTGGTCGAGGCGTCGATGCGCTCCACAGGGGTGGCGTCGTTGCCACGCACCGCCGGCACTGCGGGCTGATCCGTCTCATTGAGCATGTCTTTAAGCCAGGTGTTGAGCTTCTGATTCCGCTGCACGATATCTCCGAGCGAACCTTGGGCGAAAGGGATTGGTTCGACTTGGGTTTGTCGAGGGAGCACTTTCGGCGGATTGGTCGGGGCCGGCCGCTTTATGATTGGCGAGCGCATCGGGGCGACGGCGTCGGTGCCGGTGGCAGCCAGCCGAGCGGGAGCCGTTGCGGATGAACTCAGTGCATCACGGAGCGCGTCGATCTCACGAGGGACGACGCGGCAAAGTTCGTCGGCGCTGCTGAGTCGCTGGCGAATTCGATCGACCTTGGAATCGATCGCACCGTACAACTGGCGAATGACGGAGACAAGCTGGGCCACGCGCTGGGTGTGTTGTTTTAGAACCTCAGTGGTTTGCGTGGCCGAGTCGTTGGCGGCTTCGATGACACGATGTTCTCGAATGGCGCGGGCTTCGGCTACGGCGAGGTGCTTGACGATCTTGGAGGTTTTCTGACAGAGGTCGGAGAGCGACGAGGCGTTTTCCGCGGCTCGTTCGATAATGGTACTGGGCAGACTCAAGGCTGCCTCCGCCTTTTCGCGGGCGGTGTTGGCGGTGGCGAGAATCTGTTCCGCTCGCGCCTCGGCCTTCTCGTGCGTATCAGTGGCGGCTTGCAGGGAGGCGAGGGCGGTGGAACTGGTGGCGATGATTTCGTCGCGGGTCTGGGCGATTTCGTTCTTGATGGTGTGAGCGTCCGCGAGGACGGTTTGCACCAGCTCTTCCACGCGCTTCGCGGCGTCCGGGGCCTGGGCCAAGACGACATTCGCATGTTCCAGCAGGGCCGTTGCACCGGCCTGGACCTGGTTGAGCAGGCGGTCGGCTGTCGACTCAGCCTGCGCGGCGGTTCTCTCTGCGTGGGCGGCGACCGCGCCGAGCCGCAGTAGCGTGTCAGTCGCTTCCTTGCGAGCCTGTTCAAGGACCGTGAGGACGCCGTCACGCGTTTGCTGACCTGCGACACGGACTTCGGCGACGTTGGCGGAGGTGACGCGATGAATCTCTTCGGCGAGGTTGGCAAGGTCGATGCGAGCGCCGTCTGCGCGGGCCGTCATCTGCATGAACGCGTCGCGAAGCTGCTTCGCGGAATCTTCGCGTTCACCTCGGATTGCACAAATGGTATCGTCGGCCTGTTTGATGGCTGAACGAGCCTCGCGAGCGACCTGGCCGAGGCGCTCGATCATGCTGACGGTGAATGCCTCAGCCGTTTCATGGGTCTTGCGCGTCTGAGCGTCGGCGGTGGAGATCGCGTGTTGCAATTCTTCGCGGATGGACTTTGACGACTGCGTCGCGTTTGACGTGGCAGCGGTGAGTTGCGATTCTGATTCTGCCAGCACGGTCGAAACACGACGTGTAATCGCGTCCACATCCGCGCGGAGCCGGGCGGTTTCTTTTTCGTATTGGGTATGGCACTCGATGAACTGCTGCTGCCAGATGCCGAGGCGGTCTTCAAGCTTCTTGGAGAGCGTTTCAGCACGAAGTGCTGCATTGTTCGACGCTTCGACAAGTCGCTGGGCAAACGAGTCGGCCTCCGTCTTGAAGGTGTCGAGTTTGCGCCGCTGAAGGACTTCGACTTCCTTGACGCGCTGGTCGAGGGTCTCTCGACTGCGCTTGGACATGTCGTCAAACTCGGCTTTGGCCTTGGCCACGCGGTGTTCGACGTCCTCCTGAAGCTTTCCGGCGTGACCGGTGAGATTGCCAATCCGGGTTTGGAGGTGGTCGATGATCGGCGAGATTTCCATGTTCGTGGAGTCGGCCGACTGTCGAATCTCAGTGATTCGAGCTTGAATGGCTGCCGTCACCGTCTCGCCTTCGTGCGCAGCTTTTTTCCACGCGGCGGCAAGGTTGTCCATGGATCGCCCTGCTTTTCCTCGAAGGCCGGCCAATAGTGATGCGGTCTCTTCACGGGTGCGTTCGAGAATCTTGGCGGCCTCCTCAACGAATCCGGCCCGGCCGGCTCGATGTTCGGAAAGCTCGACCTCGACAGCGGTTCTGGCTCGCTGCATATCGACGAGGGCGGTGCCGATTTCTTCCTGCCACTGTCGTCGCTGTTCGGTCAGCGGGGTTGCCTGTTGCGTAATGAAGTCGTCAACCGTGGTGAGACGCTTGTCGAGCGCGATGATTCGCTGACGAAGCTGTTCGCCCAGGCCCTGCATCTGGAGGCGACTTTGCTCAAACTCGGCTCGCTGATGTTCGACAAGGTCGGCATTTCGCACGGCATAGGCTTCGCTCTGTGAGCGAACCTGATCGAACAATTCCTTAAACTGTTCCAGCAACGCGGCCTTGTCTTTTTCAAACGCACGGCGGTCTTCCTCGGTTCGAGTACGGACCTGCGCCACCATGTCCTGCGTTTGACGCGATGTCGTCTCGGCCTGCTTGAGCATGTCAGCGGACTGGGAGCGAAGCTGGCGGGCGGTCTGGAGACCGGCCTGTTCGTCGGCGGCGAGGTCGGCGATGCGCGACTCCTTGCGCTCGATGTAGTCGCGGACCTCGTGCATCAGGCGGCGGGCTTCCTCCTGCATCGAGGCGACGGCGGACTGATTCTCCGTCAACGAGCGTGCAGCTCGTTCGTCCACGCGCTCGACCTGAGCGGTCGCGTGACTCATGAGTTCCTGCATTTGTTGCTTGGAGGCGTCACGGTCGGCGCGAAGCTCATCAAGAACGATGGAGGCTTCGGATCGCAATTGACGCAGTTCGGCCGACGTTTGTTTCGCGGAGTCACCGTTCTCATTCACTCCGCGAAGGTCGGACTTAAGCGTGGCAAAGGACTGCAAGGCGCAATCGAGTCGGGAAGACAAATCCAGGTACAAACGATCTGTATCAGTGGATTGAGAAACACCGGACTGATTGCGTTCACGCTGTCCTGATGCCCCAACGGCAAGGAGTGATCGAACCGTTTGAGATTGCGACACTGAGGATTCGGCCTTGAGCGAGAGCATTTGGTCCACGGTGTCGTTGACCATTTTCGCGGTGATGATTGAGGCGGATTCCCCATAAGCTGCCAGCAGGCTGTTGTCGCAGATTTGATTGATCAGTCGCGGAATGCCCTGTGAATGTTGATAGACCGCGTCGATCGTGCCGGCGTCGAAGAGTCGGGCGATGGCGGGTTGACCGGCGACGGCAAGTCGATGGGCGATGTAGTCGGCGGTCAGTTCGGGGGAGAGCGCCTTGAGGTGAAAGGTTCGGAAGACGCGCTGATAGAGCTGCCGCACGTCGGGACGCCGAAAGACCTGTTGCAATTCAGGCTGGCCGAGGATGAGCACCTGGAGGAGCTTGGCATCATCGGCCTCAAGATTGCCGAGCATGCGCAGTTCTTCAAAGGCCTCGATGGGGAGGTTTTGCGCCTCATCGAGCACCACCACTGCCAAGCGATCCTTGGCGTATTGCTCAACCAGGTATTTTTCTATCGCGTGGCAAAGCTGGGCGTGGGTCGCGTCGTCCGCCGTGTCAATTTCAAACTCGCGGCAGATGGCGAGCAGCAATTCTCGACCGTTGAGTCGCGTATTAGAGATGACGGCGGTTTTTGCACCGGCTGGGAGTCGGCTCAGCAACATGCGACTCAGGAGCGTCTTGCCGGAGCCGACCTCTCCGGTCACGAGGACGAATCCTTTTCGCTCTTGGGCGGCATAGATCAGGGAGGCGAGGGCTTCTTCATGGTCTGGGGTGTTGAAGAAGAACCGAGGATCGGGCGTGTTGTTAAAGGGTAGGACGTTGAGTCCAAACGATTCGCAATACATGTCACGCTCCGTCTTTTTGGGTTCGTGGCCCCCGCCGTCGACTTTTGACGACAGCGCGGAGTCGGCGCTCAATTGCGCCCCTTCGATGAGTGGTTATCGGAATAGGCTGAAAGTCTGCTTTATGGGGCGTGCGACAATTACCATTGGCTTGGCAAAGACCGAGAATGAGCGGCCGAACGAGGCACGCATCCTATCCACCTAACAAACGTGCCGGTAATCGGCAATTTCTGCCGCCCCGGTCTCACCCGTGATTTGAGGCTTCTGCGACTGAGAAAAGATGCCTTCAAGAGCAATGTTCAGCCGGTGGGGGTCCATCCCGATAAAGCCGTCGAGCAAGGCTTGAGAAGCCTTTCGCTATCGGCCGGTGAGAGACGGCTGAGGCATCAGGACAAATGACCATGAACGCAGAGCTACCAGCAAATCACCTCACAAAAACGGACGCAAAATTGATGACTCGTCGGGGCAACGCAAGTCGAGGCTGCGTTGTGTTTGCCTTGCTGTGGACATTGGGATGTCACCCATCAGATCGGGAAATCAACTCGTTCATTCACTCGACGGATGCGTCCGTGTCGTCGGCCGAATACGTGACGCAGCCGCCGGACGTGCTGGAAATCAGCTCCCCGCAGGCCGAGGAGATTGACGGTGAGACTCAGCCGATTCGCCAGGACGGCAAAATCACACTTCGGCTGCTCGGCGAAGTGAAGGTCGCGGGGATGACACCGACGGAGATCGGGCAGAAGCTGGAGGGGCTGCTGGCGAAGTACTACCAGGACCCGAAGATCAACGTCCGCGTCTCGGGAAGCCACTCGAAGCGGTACTACGTCTTCGGCGACAGCACGGTGGGTCGCGAGGGCGTGTATGAATACTCCGGCCGGGACACGGTTCTGAATGCCTTGGCGTTGGCACAGCCAAATCGGTTTGCATGGAAGAGTCAGATCAAGCTGATCCGTCCGGCGAGAAACTCGTCGGAGCGCCACGTCATGACGGTTGACGCGGACCGGCTGATTCAGGATGGAAAAACGGATCAGAACGTATTGCTGCAGGAAGGCGACATTCTCTATGTGCCGCCGACGCCGTGGTCCTGGGTCGGCATGAGAATATCAGAAGCGCTGTTCCCTGTTCAGGGTGGAACGACCGCGATGGCACAGCCGGTCGTGGTTCAGACCACGGCAGATTCGTATAACACGACGCCGAACGGGCGTCCGTAATTGCGGTTTGAAGCGTCGGAGCACGAGCAATGCATCATCATCACTTTGACGAGTTTTCGGTGACGGACATTCGGCACACCCTGGGCGAGGTGTGGCGGGTGGTGCGTGATCGTCGGTGGTTTTTTCTGTTGCCGTTTCTGGGGGTGTCCACGGTCGCGCTGATTGCGTCGCTCTGGGTGCCGCGTCAGTGGACGGTGAGCACGATTATTCGGCGGGAGCACGATCCCGTATTGGCGAGCATGATGGGGCGAAGCTGGACGGAGCCTTACACGGAAATCCGACAGCGTATGGCGGGCGAAGTCGCCGACCCCGAGACCATTGAAAAGGTGCTAGCAGGGATTGGACTGCCGCACGGCGTGGAGCAATTCTCGAATGGTGAGTTGGCTCCGAGCGGGAGGTCGGCTCGAAAAATGCTGGTCAGTGAGATCGCCGCCGGACTCGCGGTGAAGCAGATCGAGACGTCGCCGAATCGGGATGTCGTTTTGATTCGGTTGACGATGTCGGATCCGCTGGTCGCACCAGAGGCGCTACGGGCATTGCGGGACGAGTACATCCGAAAGGCCCAGAAACGAACCACCGAGATTCTCCGAAGCGTGGAGAAGTTCTTCCAAGGGGAGTCGAACCGCTGCCGTGAGCAATTGGCCGATTTTCAAAAGAAGCTCATGGAGTTTGACGTCGCGTATCCCGGGATCAACCCGGACTCGACCGACCCATCCAAGACGGAGCAATCGGACCTTCTCGTTGAGAACGCACAATTCGGTCGGCAAATCGAAGAATTGCAACAGGCGGAGCACGACCTTGAAACCGCTCGCCTCGCCGCGGAGGCCGCATTAACGAGCATGACGGTTGCTCCGGAACCGGAAGAGACTGAAGAACCGAACCCGGAGTTCGCGGCGCTGACCGGCGAAGTTGAACGGTTGCAAAAAGACATCGTCGAGGCCCGGACTCAGAAAGGCATGACCGATTTACATCCGCTTGTGCAACGCATGACTGCGTCGCTGGAATCAAAGCAGGAGTTGCTTGAACGCACTCCGGCCGTGATTAAGAAAGCGGTGATCGCGATCGCCGTTCCGGGGCCAACTCCGTTGCAGCGCATCCAGAACCAATCGAAAGAACTGAACGCGAAGCTGGTGACCATACAGAATCGAGTAAAGCTCAATCATGAGAAACTGGCGAGAATCGAGCGAAGCCGGGCGGCGATGATGGACCAGCGGGAGCCGTACGCAAAATTGAAGGACAAGGTCACACGGGCCAACGAAGAACTGGCGACGTGGCAGGCTAATCTCGGTCCCCTCAAGCATATCCTCACGCTCGAGGACTCCAACCGCGGCATTCACTTTGCTACGGTCCGTGACGTTGATGCAGCGGTGCGACCGAGTGCGCCGGACCCGCGTGTGGCCCTGGGCATCTGCCTGGCGATCGGCGGGGCCTTTGGGGCCGTGGTCGTGCTCTTGGCGGAATTGCTGGATCGCTCGTTCCGAACGGCTCAAAGCCTGACGACGACCCTCGGCGTCCCCCTCATCGAGAGCATAGACGAGATTTTGACGGCATCGACCCGAAAACGGCGGATTCTGCAACGATTGATTGTCATGCCGACTTTGGCGATGGCGATGTCGTTTGTCATGCTCGTGGCCGGGGCGATGGCATTCATGAGCATTGACAATCCCGGAGACTACGACGCTTTTAAGAAGTCGCCGCATCGTGTGTTTAGCCTGTTGCTAGGCTCAAGTCGATAATGGAATAAGTACATGGGACGCATTGCGGATGCCATTAAGAAAGCCGACTCCGAACGGAGAGAGAAACTCCGCGTCGGCGTGATCGGCTCGACGCGACCGGACGGTGACTTGCGCACCGGCGCGGCCTTGTCGTCGCAAGGGATTCCTCTGTCGTCCGCGAACGGATCGGTGCAGGTGATTTCACCACCGAGTCGGCAGGCGATGGCGACGGTCACCCTTCCCTCTCTCTCGTGGGATGTGCATCCATCGGTGGTGGCGATCCACGACCGGAGTGGGTCGATTACGGAACAGTATCGCGCCGTGCGAACGTGGCTCCTTTCACGGCTCAATCCCGGGGAGCGAAGCTGCATCGCGCTCACCAGCAGCGTCCCGCGCGAAGGCAAGAGCGTGACGACGGCCAACCTCGCAGCCGTGCTTGCGGAAGTGCGACACATGAACGTGTTGGCGGTGGATTGCGATTTTCGGCAGTCGTCGCTGGCCAAGTTGTTCAAGCTTCCGGCGGGGCCTGGTCTGGCGGACGTGCTGGCGGGCAGGGCGAATCTCAACGAGGCGATCACCAAGACGCCGCTGGGCAATCTGAGCATCCTGCCTGCGGGGAACGCGGGCGACCTGAATACGACGGAGCTCCTGCATTCACGGATGACCAGCCGCGTGTTTGACGAAATCCGCGAGAGGTACCACTTCATCCTGGTCGATACACCTCCCGTGCAGCGATCTTCAGACGTGGGCGTGATCGGCACGCTCTGCACGGGCGTGGTGGTGGTCGTTCGCATGCACGAGACGGCGTCGCACCTGGTTCGACAGTCGGTTCGCTGGCTGCAATCGAACAACCTGAGCGTGATGGGCTGTGTGGCGGCCGGCTGCCGGGCAAACGTGGATCGATATGCTTACGAGGCTGAAGACCGGGACGAGTAGCCGAGGTCGGCCCGCTGGTCCCGAGTGGAACACCTCGCCTGGGCGGGGCGGGTGACTTAGAACACATGCCAGAACGGGACATCCAAATCACGAGTCTTGAGACCATCGGCGAGACGGCGTGGCACGACTATGTCGACGGCCATCCCGACGCGACGCTGTTTCATGGGTTGGCGTGGAAAGCGGCGGTGCAGGAGTCGTTCGGGCATCGGCCCTGGTATTTGGCAGCGGTGCGTGAGGAGCGGATCGTCGGGGTGCTACCGCTGTTTGAGATTCACAGTTTGCTGGCGGGGAGATTCCTGCTCAGTGTTCCCTATGCCACCTATGGGGGAGTCCTTGCGGAGAATGGGGAGGCGTCATCGGCTTTGATCGAGTACGCGCGAACCATTGCGATTCGTGTACAAGCCGCGTGTGTTGAGATGCGATCCATCCAACCTGCCATAGATAGTATACCAGTGCGGGAAAGCCATGCTGTGTTCACGCGCGAACTGCCGGAGCAGGCGGACGATGTGTTGGGGATGCTACCGAGGAAGTCCCGTGCGGCAGCGCGGCGCGCGGCGGAGCGGTATGAACTGACGTTGGAGAGTGGTGCCAATCACGTCAAGGATGTCTGGAATCTTTACTCGCGTTCGATGCGACGATTGGGTTCGCCGAACTATCCACTACAGTTTTTCACGTCACTTATTGAGAAACTGGGAGCGGATGCGTGCGTACACCTCATTCGCCACGAAAGGCGGCCGGTGGCGGGGCTGATGAGTTTCGTGTTTCGACGGACGGCGATGCCGTATTTCGTTGGTGTGGATGAGCGAGCGGACATCTACGGACTGAACAATTTTCTCTATTGGCGGAATATGCAATGGGCCGTGGAGCGGGGATGCCGCGTGTACGACTTCGGGCGGACCCGCGTAGACAATAAGGGGCCGTATGAGTTTAAGCGGTCCTTCGGGTTCGAGCCGCGGATGCTGGGGTATCAGACGGTGGTGATGCCGGGGCATCGTGTCCCCAACCTGTCACCGAGTTCGCCAAAATGGGCGGCGGCGCGGCGGGCGTGGACCCGGCTGCCGTTGCCGGTGACGCGACCGTTGGGTGCGTGGCTGGCGAAATCGATCCCGGGTTGACGACAAGTCATTAGTCGAATGGCCCGCATGACGGACCCGATGAAAACCGGTTCGCACAGCGGACCCCACGGAATTAGATGAACTCGAAACGAAACATTCTGTATCTCGCGCATCGGCTGCCTTATCCGCCGAACAAGGGGGACAGGATTCGCACCTATCACCAGATCAAGTATTTGGCGGAGCGGCATCGTGTGTGGTGCGCATGTTTTTCGGATGAACTGGAGGATGCGCGGCACATCACAAAACTCCGCGAGATGTGTGAGAACGTGGCCGTGGTTCCGTGGAATCGAGGCCGTGCGATGATCCGCAGCGCGATGGGTTTGCTGCGCGGAATGGGCCTGACGCTGGCGGCGTATCACGATGCGCGGATGCACCGGATTGTCTCAGAGTGGTCGAATCGTGTTTCGTTTGACGCAACCATCGCGTTCTCCGCCTGCATGGGACCTTATGCATTGGAGGCACGCACGGCGAGACGATTGCTCGATCTCTGCGACGTGGACAGCCAGAAGTGGGTTGAATATGCCGAGATGCGAAGGGGGCCCGCCTCTTGGTTGTGTCAACGCGAGGCCCGGCACCTGCGGGCTTTTGAGGAGGCGAGCCTGGGCCGGTTTGACGCGGTCACGGTCATCACCAATCGGGAGCGAAATCAACTTGACCTGGCCGGCTCGTCGCAGCGTTTGCACGTCGTGGGCAATGGCGTGACGCCGCCAACCTACGCAGCGCGAGCCGCCTCAACGTTGGGGTCTCGGATCGGTTTTGTCGGAGCGATGGATTACCCGCCCAACGTCGAGGCGGTGAAATGGTTTGTGTCGAACGTGTGGCATCGCATACGTGAGAAACTACCCTTGGCGCAGTTCGTGATCATCGGGCGCAATCCGACGAACGTCGTGCGCCGACTGGTGCGAACGCCGGGCGTTGAAATATCTGGGACGGTCGCGGATGTCTCGGCGCTGATTCGAGAGTGTCGGGTGATCGTTGCGCCGTTGCGAATCGCGCGAGGGTTGCAGAACAAAGTGCTGGAAGCGATGGCGCTCGGACGGCCGGTCGTGGCGACAACGTCGACGGCGTACAGCCTCGACGCCGAAGCCGGCCGTGACATCGTCGTGGCGGACCAGTCGGTGGACTTTGCGGCGAAGACATTGCAACTGTTGACGGACGATGCGCTCTGCGATGAGGTCGCGGAGGCGGGCCGGACCTGCGTCGAACAGCATCATTCGTGGCGGCGAATCCTGCGCGAGTACGAGCGGATTCTGCTGGGTGCGCCGACCGAGTCAAACGTGCTGGTCAGCGGGTCAACAATTCAGCGCGCGCCGCCGCCACGACGGCCTCTGGGACCTCTGGTAAGCGGGTTGGCGTCGCGCGGAGCCGGCCGTTTCGTCTCATAATGAATTGCTCGAAAGGCCGGTAAGTCGCTTCAGTCGGGGGATACCGCGCTCGATAGAACACTAGACGACGGGATATGGGACGCCCTCTGCGCAGAGTTCCCGCGCGTCTGGAGCGAGCTTTGTTTCACGGTGACCACTATGCAATGACCGACCGCCTCGGCACAACCGAATTGGCGGAGCGCGATAAGCACTTGGACCTGCCACGAAGCATCGAGCGCGCGGTGTCCGTGGAGAAAATCGTTGGCGAACCAAGTGACGGTGAACGACGCGTACTGATTATCGCGAGCCGGTTTCCGCCCGTGGCGTCCGTTGGAGCGATTCGCGTTCGTAAGTTTACGAAGTACCTGCGCCGTCACGGCTGGCGGCCCTATGTCATCACCGGTGCCATGCGGCGCGCGACAGCGAACTCGCAGGATGCGCGTCGGGCGACCGACATGCAGAGTCTTGACGACATTCCCTCGGATACGCTCGTGCATCGCCTCAACCCGGTGATGGACTATTGGCCCAGCCATGCAACGCGAGCCGTGTCGACGCGCCTGGCGAAACTGACTCAGCGAATCGGATGGGATACGAATCGGTGGCAGTCGGCGCTCTTGTGGCGATTCAAGCGGCTGCATGATGGGCTGAGCTTTCCGGATCGCGGTATCTGGCGGCTGCCGGGCGCGGTCCGTGCGGCCGTGCAATTGCATCGGCGTCACCGGTTCGACGCCGTGTTCACATCGGGGATGCCCTTTTCGGATCATCTGATCGGCTTGGCGGTTCATTCGATCCTTAGGCTGCCCTGGCTGGTGGATTTCCGTGATCCGTGGGCCGAGTACATTCACTGGCAACAATGGAAGACGACCGGCGGACAACGACTGACACATTGGGCGGAGGCGGCGGTGATTCGCCGAGCGTCACATGTGATCAGCGTGAATGACGCCATGACGTCGCGGTTTGTCGATCGGTACGGTGATCCGACCGGGGCTAAGTTCGTGACGATTCCAAACGGGTTCGACCCGGCGGACTTTCCCACTGACGTCGTTGATGCACCGAGCTCGGAGTTTCGTCTGCTTTACGCCGGATCGCTTTACAAGACTCGAAGCCCGGAGACGGTGCTACGGGCGTTTCGACAGTTTGTGGATGAGACGCCGGGGGCCGCACAGCGAGCGCGGTTCGACTTCGCGGGGCGATCGGGGCCGTTTGTCGCGGAACTGAGTGATCGTCAAGACGAAGGGCGCGTTCGATATCTTGGGATGCTGCCTCACTCGGAGACCTTGGGGCGTATGGCCTCGGCCGACGTGAACGTGATCCTGCTGCCCAACATGCCTGGGAGCGCGACGGACACCACCGCGAAAATCTACGAATGCCTCGGCAGTGGGCGGGCCATTCTTGCGGCGGTCCCACCATACGGCGCTGCAGCAAAAGAGCTGCGCGGGTTCGACGGCGTGTGGGTGTGCGACCCCGATGATCCATCTGCGATGGTTCAGGCGCTGGGCGACATGTACCGGCGCTGGTTGAGCGGCGACTTGCACACGCGGCGCTCGCCGGGACAACTTCACAAGATGACACGACCCTATCAGGCAAGACTTCTTGCCGACCACTTGAATGCCACAGTAGGAAGACACACGCGAGACGCCTGTGCCACAACGGGAGTATCCAATCGATGAGTCTGATGCTGACCAAGTTGCCGTTCGAGGCATGGCCCGGGAAATTGGTTCGCCGCCTCCGACGGCGCTACAACGATCACTGCGTGAATATCGTGACGTATCACAGTGTCGGAGGGCAACGCGGCGTGCTCGATCCGGGCGGCGCAGCGCGACACACGCTCGTTGAGTTCGAGCGGCAGCTTGACTATTTGGCGTCGAACTACGACGTGATCAGTCTGCGATCGCTGGCGGAACGATTGGAACGTCAGGAAATTCCCGAACGCGCGGCGGTCATTACGTTTGACGACGGGTACGCCGAAGTCATGCGAACGGTCGCACCCATGCTCTTCCGTCGGCGACTACCGATGACGGTGTTTCTGGTGACGTCGGTCGTGGGAAATCGAGACCTGCTGTGGCAGCACAAATTGGCGTGGCTCTCGGCGAATGAGCAGGAGTCGCGCGTCGAGAATGCGCTGCGAGCCGCGGGCATCGTGGGGCGCAGTTCAAACGAGACGTTGGGAAACTTCGTGCGGCGCTGCTACCGAGCCGACGTGCCGGCCATCCTTGAAAGCGTGCTGAACGAGGTGGGCAAGAGCGGACCGGCCCTGGCGGCCGAGCTTAGACCTTACATCGATCCGGAACAGATTGCCGCCGCTGATCCGGATTTCATCGAGTTCGGGAATCACACGCACACGCATCCGGTGTTGTCAGCGCTTAGCTACGAACAGCAAACGCGGGAGATCTCGACAGGCCGCGACGAAATCGTCCGGCTGACGGGGCAGTCACCACTCGCGATGGCGTATCCGTTTGGATTGAAGCGTCACTACACGACGGAGACGAAGCGCATCGTGCAGGAGACATGGCACCGGGCGGCCCTGGACCTGCGACGCCGGACGAATCAGGGCGTGGTCGATCCCTTTGATTTGAGCCGCAAGCCGGCGGTCTGTGGATCGCAGCATCTCTTCGAACAGATGATGGAGGATTGGCCCGTTGGACGGGAAAGCACTCACATGGGAGGGGCGGAGTGACTTCGTCATCACGGACATTGGTGGTTGCGCCGTATGTTGGGGAGTTCGGCTGGGAGCTGATGAACTGGCAGGGGCGCATGCGCTGGGTCATGGCGAATGGTCGGTATGAACGGGTCATTCTCGTGGCGCGACCGGATCGATGTGAGATGTATCTTCGTAGCGTCGGCCACTCGTCGGTCGCCTTCCGCTCCTGTGATGAATTGCAGTTACTGGGGCATGCGAATGAAGATCACCGTGTTGACTCGGAGGGCACGACGGTGCCGGTGGAATTGCTGATCGCGAGCGTTCGCGCTGCCACACAGTTAGCTTGCGGGGAGTTAGTTCGCGACTGGGACGACACGGACATTCTGATGCCGCCCTTTGATTCGACGATGTGGCCGACCAGCGGGCGATATCAGCGATTCGTGAGCCTGCGATCTCAGACTGCAATCACGACGGACGTGGTGTTGATACCACGCACGCGGACCCTGGCGGATGAACGCAATCAACCGCAATCCTGGTGGGACGATCTCGCGGTACGGCTGCGGGCCTTGGGGCTTCGAGTTGAGACGTATGTGTCAAATGTGGATCGAGCGATACGTCAATTGTCGGGGGCGCGGCTGGCCATCGGCGCATCGACGGGCGGGCTTCATCTGGCGAGTTTGTGTGAGTGCCCTCATTACGTCTGGGGATGCGGCCCGGAAGCGCGGTGGACGCGGTTGGGGATGACCAATCGCCAACGATATGAAACAGTTTGGAATCCACTGGGGACGCCGTGCCGGTATGACGAATGCGGATGGCAGCCGAGCGTGGAGCATGTTGTGCGTCAGACACTGCTCGCATTGAAACGAATAGGACTGCGCGAGGGCGCTGCGAGTTTGGAACGATCGAAGGGCGCGGGTTGGTTGATGCGGCGCGGGCTGTCACGGCTGATGGAGCCGAACTCGACGAACGTGTTGCCGTGGCGGCTGAAGCGTTTGATCGTGAAGCACATGGTCTAGCGGAGCGGGGCCCGAGGATGGCGATGCGAAACGTGCTGATAGCTGCGTATCACTTTCCACCGATGGGTGGGAGCGGGGTGCAGCGCGTCGTGAAGTGGAGCCGGTATCTGCCGCGCGCGGGGTGGCGGCCGCATGTGGTGTGCGCGGGGCATGGGCAGTATCCGCTGATGGATGATACGCTTCTGAGAGAGGTACATCCCAGTGCGAGGGTGCATCGCGTGGTCGGTTGGGAACCGGCGGGTGTGGCACAACGCGTGAAGAGGATTGTGGGAGCGGACCGCTTGGAAGCGGTGTTGGCGTGGCGACTGAATCGACTCATCGATGCGACACCGCTGCCGGAGCGGGAGTTGCTTTGGGTGCCGTCGGCGATCACCAGCGCGCGGCGAATTGTAGACGATAACTCGGTGGAGGCTGTCATTACGAGCGGACCGCCACACTCGACGCACCTCGTGGGGCTGCACCTCAAACGGCGAATGCAGGTGCCGTGGATCGCGGACTTGCGGGATGCGATGACGGACAACTGGGCAGCGGACCATGACTCATGGACCAGCGCGGTGTTCGCGCGGTTCGTCGAGCGACAGGTGGTCCGTCATGCGGATCACATCATCGTGACCTGTCCCGAGGTGTCGCAGTCACTGGCCGCGCGGCACGCGTTGGCGCCCGAGCGAGTTAGCTTCATTCCGAATGGATATGACCCAACGGATGCGCCCATCGGCATTCCGAGTCGACGAAACGAGCGACTGGTGATCGCGCACGTCGGGGCGTTGTATCGCGACCAAGGCCTTGCACCAGTGTTGGATGCAATCACACGCTTGATCGGGGCGGACTCGACACTTCGCGACAAGATCGAACTGCGAATCGTGGGCAGCATTTCGAATACGCAGCGGGCGAGTCTGACGGTCGCTCAAAGGGCCTTGGTGACGGAAACGGGATATGTCTCGCATGGGGCGGCGATTCGTGAAATGCGCGAGGCCGACGTGCTGCTGCTGATGACGCCGGGGAATCCGCGCGGACGATACTGCATTCCGGCGAAGACATTTGAGTACCTCGCGTTCGGCGGACACATCTTCGCGGTGGTGCATCCGGGCACGGAGCTGGAGCGGCTGCTGCGACGATGCGGAAACGCGACCGTTGTGCCGAGTCATTCATCTGACAGTATTGCAACGGCGCTTCGTGGGTGTTTGGAGACGTGCTGCGACGGACACGACGAGCGGCGAGATCGGAGCCTGCTCGCGGAGTATCGCAGGGACCACCAAGCGTCACGATTGGCGACGTTGATCGAATCGGTCGTCGATGGCACTGCGCCCTCGTTGCGAATCGCGCCCGTTGGGTCGGAGGCCGCGGCGTGAAGATTCTTTGGCATATGCCGACGCTCCAAACGCGCTGCTGCGGCCTCTCGCGGCGGGCTTTGCAATTGGCCAAGGAATTTGCGCACCTGGGGTGGCAGATCGAGTTCGCGGTTCACGCTGCAAAGACCGACTGTCGTGGCGACCTATTTGGAGGATTTCGCCTCATACAGGTAGACGCGCCGCAACGGGGGCCGCTGCATTGGGCGATGCAGTCGATTGCGCGACAAAGGAATGCTGAGGCAGTCGTGCGAGCGTTGCCGACGGGGCATGACGTGTTTGTTTCGTGCCAGCCCGAGGCCGTGCTGGCGTACAAGGCAGCGACGCCCACCGTGTTTGTATGCGGAGGCACGGCGATCCTCCATGAGGCGTCCGAGCGCAGCGAACAGGTGCAACTGCCGATGTGGTCGCGCGGGCTGTTTGTGTTGGATCGCCACCTGCGACGGCGGACGGAGCGCAAGGCGTTTCGTACAGCGGATGCCGTTGTGTTCGATAGCGACACGACGCGGCGGCGAGTGATGGCTGAGTACGAACTTCGAGGAGAGAACTTGTATTCCGCGATTGGCGGCGTGGATTCGGCAGTGTTTGTTCCAGCGGGTGTCGAAGAACGAATCCAGGCACGACGACATGTCGGCGTCGAAGCTGACACGTTCGTCATCGTGTGGACGGGTCGGCTATCACCGGAGAAAAATGGTGAGACGCTCCTCCGCGCGATTGCATTGGATTCGTCAAAGGCACGACGTGTCATACTCGTTGGAGACGGGCCGGAGCGGGCGCGACTGGAGACGCTTGCGAGAGAGCTGGGACTGAGCGATGTTGTGCGATTCACGGGGGCATGCGATGACGTGCGGCCGTATCTCCATGCCGCGGATGCGTTCGCGTTTCCATCGCGCGGGGAGTCGTTCGGCGGATCGCTCGCCGAGGCCATGGCGTGCGGTCTGGCTTGCGTTGCCCTGCGTAGCAGCGGCTGTGTGGCAACTGCATCCGAAGAGATCATTGAGGATGGAGTAAGCGGATTACTGGCACCTGAGGCGACGGAGCGGGGACTTGCCGATGCATTAAGGAGGCTGCAGCACGACCCAGCTTTGAGGGCAACGTTGGGCGCGGCGGCACGGCGACGTGCTGAGACGTTGTTTACGTGGAAACGAGCAGGGGCATCACTGAATGACGTGCTGACACGGACACTTCGTTCATCTGACATAGTTGAGACTAATAGAACCAAACGGAACCTGACATGCGTTTTGCCATCTACCTGACCATCCTGTTCTCGATCCTGCCGATCGTGCTTATGCGGCCGTTTTTCGGGCTGTGTGCGTATTACGTCGTGTCGCTGCTCCAACCGAAGCTACTGTGTTGGCAGCCGGTGTTTCCGGATGCGATGTTGATCGGCGTGCCGCTGGTGGTGGGCGCGATCGCGGTAGGCGTGAAGCGTCACATCTGGGAGCCAAAGCTGGATCGGAAGGGGCAGATCATCGAGGTGCAGGAGCGGATTATTCGC
>JBBTET010000064.1:0-21890 GCA_038042195.1 Planctomycetota bacterium
GCCCGACGGAAGCTCGCCCGCCGTTTGAGTTGTTCACCGATATCCAGCGAAATAAGCTGGGCGTCGATATCCGGATTCTTGATCTCCTTGATGTTCACCGACACCTTGCGGTCGATCAGTTCCTCCAGCTCCTCGCGAAGCTTGTCCACTTCCGCGCCCTTCGGACCGATCACCATGCCGGGCCGGGCCGTCGAAAGGATGACCTTCACCTCATTGCGAGTCCGCTCGATCTCGATCTTCGACACGCCCGCATACGGTGCCGTACGATTGAGTTTCTGCTCAATCATGTTACGAAGCTTGTGATCCTCGATGAGGAACTCCGCATAGGACGCCTTCGGGGCGAACCACCGTGAACGCCAATCCTCGGTCACACCGAGGCGGAAACCCAATGGGTGTACTTTCTGTCCCATGCCTTACTTCCTTGGGCCTTCGCCCACCGTCACAACAATGTGACTCGTACGCTTCTTGATCGAATGCGCTCGACCGCGATCCTTTGGATGAAAACGCTTCATCGTCGGGCCGCCGTCCACTCGAGCCTCATGCACGTACAACTTGCGAACGTCGGCTTCCTGCTCGTCTGCGTCGGCAATGGCCGTCCGAAGAACCTTGTCCACGAACTGCGACGCCCGCTTCGGCGTGAACTTCAACAGGTCCAACGCCTCATTCACGTGCCGACCGGCGATCAACTGCGTCACCAGTCGAGCCTTGTACGGACTCATCCGAACGTATCGATGTATGCTGGTCCATGTCGCCATGATTCGACTACTTCCTTACGATTTCGCCGGCGCGGGGGTCGCTGCATCGGCCTTCTTCATGCCGCCGTGGCCCTTCCACGTTCGCGTCAGGCTGAACTCGCCCAATTTGTGACCGACCATGTCCTCCGTCACAAACACGCGTTTGAAAATCTTGCCGTTATGAACCTCAAACGTCCGGCCGACAAACTCCGGTGGAATCGTGCAGCGCCGCGCCCACGTCTTGATGGGTTCGTGGCTGCCCTTATCAATCGCCTTCGTCACCTTCTCATAAAGGCGAGGATCGACGAACGGTCCCTTTTTTAAGCTGCGTCCCATGTCGACTTCCGTCCTGGTTCCTTAAGTACTCAACTACTAACGACCCGGCATCGATACCTGGCCATACCGCCTGCTGCGACGTCGTCGCAAGATGCGCTTGCTCGAGTTCAGTCGAGGGTTGCGAGTTCGACCGCCCTTCGCCAACACGCCCGTCGGGCTGCATGGATGACGACCGCCGCCGCTGCGACCTTCGCCGCCGCCCAGCGGATGCGCCACCGGATTCTGTGCCGTGCCTCGAACGTGAGGCCGCCGTCCCAAATAACGCTTACGCCCGGCCTTGCCGAGCATGATGTTCTTGAATTCCGTATTGCCAAGCTGACCAATCGTCGCTCGACACTCAACGCGCATCTGCCGCATTTCGCCCGACGGCAAGATCACCGTCGCCCATGCGCCTTCGCGGGCCGCCAGTCGGGCCATGCCGCCGGCCGTTCGGACAAACTGCCCGCCCCTGCCGGCCGACAATTCGATGTTGTGAATGTTCATGCCCACTGGAACATTCTTCAGCGGCATGCAGCATCCCAACTTGGGTTCCGTATTCGGGCCGTTCATCACCACGTCCCCGACCTTCAGGCCGTTCGGCGCGAGGATGTACGATTTCTCACCATCCGTGTAAATAATCAACGCGATGAACACGTTGCGGTTCGGGTCATACTCGATCGCCTCCACAGCGGCCGGCATGTCGTCCTTCTTTCGCTTGAAGTCGATCACGCGATACATCCGCTTCGCACCGCCGCCGCGAAATCGCGTCGTCGTGAAGCCCTGGTTGTTGCGGCCGCCGGAGCGAATCTTCGGCTCAAGCAACGACTTCACCGGAGGACGGCTTCGGCTCGTAATCTCCGCGAAGTCATTCACGCTCGACTGGCGTCGACCCGGCGTCGTTTTCTTATGTAGTTTCACGCCCATGGCGAATCCATCCCGTCAATGCTCAAAACAGGTCAATATGGAAGTCCGGCTTCAGGACCACCACGGCCTTTTTCCAATGTCGCGTCGAACCCACCTTTGCCCGGCTGCGGCGTGGCTTGCCGGGGCGGACCATCGTCCGAACCGTCGACACCTTCACGTTGTAAATCTTCTCGATCGCGTCCTTGATCTCAATCTTGTTCGCGCCGGTATGCACCTCAAAGCTATACGCCCCACCGCGGCCCTCGCGCGACTCCGTCGCCTCGTGCGACTGGCGGCTCTGATGGGTGCCCTTCTCGGTCACCAACGGCCTGCGAATAATGTGATAGATATCCATCGAAGTCGTCCTGTTATGCCTTGGCTTCGCGTCCTGCCGTCAGCGGATCCTTCACCAGCGCCGCGAAAGCCTCCGACGTGAACACCACGTGCTTGGCCTTCAACACGTCATACGCATTCACGTCCGTCACCGGCTTCATCGCCAACAGCGGTATGTTTCGCCCGGATTTCACCAGGTTCATGTCTTTTGCCACCGTTGCCAGCAGGATGGTCCGATCCACCTTCAACGCCTTGAGTATCGTGACCAGCGTCTTGGTTTTCGGCGAATCCATCATCAACCCGGACACGATCATCGCCGTGCCGGCTTTAGCCTTCGCCAGGATCGCCGAGTTCCTCGCCAGCCGTCGCATCTGACGGGGAAACTTCATTGAGAAGTCTCGGTTGTACTTCGGAAACGCCCGACCGCCGCCCACCCGCACCGGTGTGCGAACGTTGCCGGCTCGGGCATTGCCCGTCCCCTTCTGGCGATACAGCTTTCGAGTCGAACCAGCCACCATGCTGCGATTCTTCGTCGCCACGGTGCCCTGTCGCAGATTCGCGCGATACGTCACCACGGCCTGCTTCAGCAGATCAATGCGGACGCGCTCGCCAAACACGGCGGGGTCCAGCTTCTCGCTGCCGATCTGTTTGCCTTCGGTATTGAGGACTGGTATCTCAATCATGACGCATCACACCAAAAAATCGGGCCGACACGGAACACCGTGACGACCCATGGATTCAAGACTTCGCTATCGCTTTGCTGACCACCACGTAACTGCCTGCCGGACCCGGTACCACGCCCTTGATCAGCAGAAGGTTTCGATCCTTATCCACTGAAATCAAACGCTGATTCCGAATGGTCACGCGCTCGTGACCCATGTGCCCCGGCATGGGCTTGCCTTTTTTAATACAACGGCCGAACCCGCGATTACCGCCCGCGCCGATGCCGCCCGCCGAACGGTGCTTACGTTCCGTTCCGTGCGAGGCACCCTGCCCACCGAAATTGTGTCGTTTCATGACGCCCTGGAACCCCTTGCCGATCGAGGTGCCCACGACGTCCACAAACTTGATCCCCTGCTCTTCAAACAATCCAACGGTCACTAGCTCGCCGAGCAGCTTGTCCGTTGGTTTCATGAGTCGAATCTCACGGACGAACTTCTGCGGGACAGACTTCGACGCACGGGCGTGGCCGATCTCCGCACGAGACGTTCGACTCGGCTTAGAATTCAAAAAGCCCAACTGAACGGCCTCATAGCCGTCAGACGCCTGCGTCTTCACCTGAAGAATCGGGCACGGGCCGGCCTGCACGATCGTCACGGGGATCGAGCTGCCGGCCTCATCGAAGACCCGCGTCATTCCGATCTTTTTGCCTAGTATTGCCGCTTGCATGAGGCACAATGTCCCTGTCACCCATAAAGGGCAACGCCAAGGCGCGCGATAAAGCTCACGCGCTTTACTTTCTTGTCTAGGGTTTGACCGGATCAGAATAGAGGAACGGGTGCCAACAAGGGTCACCGGTTCATGTTCATGCCCTGATCTTGACAAACACACCGGCCGGAACAACCAGCCGGTTCAACGCCTCGACGGTTCGAGCCGTCGGTTCAAAAATGTCGATGACGCGCTTATGCGTGCGCATCTCGAATTGCTCACGCGACTTCTTGTCCACGTGCGGACTTCGCAGCACCGTGTACCGCTCGATTCGAGTCGGAAGCGGAATCGGCCCGCGAACACGAGCACTCGTCCGCTTCGCGTGCTCCACGATTTCCTTCGCTGAAATCTCCAGCGCCCGGTAGTCGTAGGCTTCCATTCGAATTCGTATGCGATCCAGTGCCAACGCTGAAATCCTCGTTTCTCGCTCACGCGACGACCACTAACAGGTGACCAACCGCGTAGCCCGGCTATCCTACCAAGCCCCCGCCCCCTGTCAACAACCCTGTTAATCTATGATAAAGACCACCCCGCCTCAGCCGCAACCATATTCAAATAAACAACTTACGCTCATACTTGGCCCATTTCGACGATTCGACTTTTCGACGTTTCGACGTTTAATCCCCATACCCATGCTTCCGCAAAAGCTCCTTTTGCAAGTTCAAAGGCATCGCCGCGTAGCTATGCGGCTCCATCGCCCAATTCGCCCGCCCCTGCGTCAACGTCCGAACGTGCGTCGAATACTGAAACATCTCCGACAGCGGAACATGCGCCGTGATCGCCCGGTGGTTCTTCCGCATTTCCGTGTCCTGAATCAATCCGCGCCGAGCGGATAAATCACCACTAACAATACCGAAATAGTCGTCCGGCACCGTCACCACCAGCTTCATGATCGGCTCCAGCATCACCGGCCCCGCATGTTTGCATGCCTCCTCAAACGCCATCCGAGCCGCATTTTCAAAGGCCATATCCGAACTATCCACCGGATGCTCCTTGCCCTCCAGCAGCGTCACATGCACATTAAGCAATTCATACCCCGCCAACACCCCCATCGACAAACATTCCTTCGCCCCCCGCTCCACTGCATGAACAAACTCCGCTCGTAATGCCCCCCCTTTGATCTCATTGCTGAACGAAAACGCCTCCTCCCCCTTCGCCGGCTTGAACGGCTCCACCCGCAGCCTCACCACCGCATATTGCCCGTGCCCGCCCGTCTGCCGAATGAAACGCCCCTCCGCCTCGGCCCGCTGCGTGATCGCCTCGCGATACGCCACAAGGGGCTTGCCCACGATCACCGGCACCCGAAAATCTTTGTCCAGTTTGTAAATCAGCACCTCCAGATGCAGCTCACCCATCCCGCTGATGATCGTCTGCCCCGTCTCCGCATTGAAACTATGCCGAAACGTCGGATCCTGCCGCGCCATCTTCCCCAGCGTCTCGATCAGCGTCTCCTTATCCTTACTGTTCTTCGGCTCCACCGACACGCTGATCACCGGCGTCGGAAACTCAATCCGCTCCAGCACGACCTGATCCTTCGCATCACAGAGCGTGTGCCCCGTCAGCGCATCCTTCAGCCCCACGCACGCCACAATCTCCCCCGGTCCCGCCTCGTCCAACTGCTCCCGACGCTTCGCAAACATCCGAAACATCCGGCTGATATTCTCCTTCTCGCCGGTGTTCGAGTTGTACGAACGCATGCTGCTCTTCATCACGCCGCTATAGACCCGGATGTAATACAAATCGAGCGGCTTCTCCGCCACGATCTTGAACACCAGCGCCGAGAAAGGCTCATCCCGCCGCGGCTTCCGATGCACCACCGTCAGGTCCTTCAGGCTCCTTACCCCATCAATCGGCGGCCGTTCCAACGGCGACGGCAGATAATCGACCACCGCGTCAATCATCTTCTGCACGCCGATGTTCTTCAGGCTCGATCCACAAATCACCGGGTTCATCCGCCCCGTGATGGTCGCCTGCCGAAGCACCCGCTTGATCTCACACTCCGTCAGTGGTTGCTCCTCCAGATACTTGTGCATCAACTCGTCATCCAACTCGGCGACCTTTTCCTCCAACGTGTGCCGCCACTGCTTCGCATCCGCCACCATCGCCGGCGGAATCTCATACTCCTCCACGTGGACGCCATGATCCCCGGCAAACCGATACGCCTTCATCGTGACCAGATCGATCAGCCCCTCAAACGTGCCCTCCGCCCCGATCGGCAACTGAATCGCCACCGGGTGCGATTCCAGCCGCTTTTCAATGGAGAGGAGCGACTCGTAAAAATCCGCCCCGATCTTGTCCATCTTGTTCAGGAAACACAGGCACGGCACGTGGTACTTCATCGCCTGCCGCCAGACCGTCTCCGATTGCGCCTCGACGCCCTCTTTCGAGTCGAACACGACCACCGCCCCATCGAGCACGCGCAGACTCCGCTCCACCTCCGCGGTGAAATCCACGTGCCCCGGCGTGTCGATTAGATTGATCTGGTGATCCTTCCACGGCAGCGTCACCGCCGCGCTGAAGATCGTGATCCCCCGCTGCTGCTCCTGCTCATCAAAGTCGGTCGTCGTCGTCCCATCATCGACCTCGCCCACCTTGTGCGTCCGCCCCGCATAGAAAAGCACGCGCTCCGTCGTCGTCGTCTTCCCCGCATCAATGTGCGCGGCAATCCCGATATTCCGCACCCGCGATAAAGGCGAGCCGTCTGATGTACCCTCCGCTGATGTCGCCGACATAGTCCATACCCTTCGCGGGCGATACTATAGTACGGACCTCTCAGGAGCGACAAATGGGCCGGCTACTTGCGACCAACTTCCTAATCCTGATCCAAGCTCTTGCATTTGCGCCTGACGACGACACACAGGATCGATTCAATCGTCCGCCCCCCCTGACGATCGGTAAGCATGTTGATTACATCGCCTGGTACAACGAATTCGGGTTGCGCGGCAGAGACCCGACGAAGAACGCTTTTCCACACTATTACAAGATCTACCCTTTGGAAGAGAACACGGCGCATGTCGAATCGATGATCGATGGAGTTTCCCGCTGTCAGTCCGGTCCGTGGGAGGCATTCGAGGTGCCTGAAATGAAGGCCTACACGGACCGCAATCGCGAATTTGTTGAGAGCTTTCGCGCGGGCACGAAATGTACCTACTATTGGAAGTTCCACACAAGTCTTTCCGAATCGTTAATGGAATCACTCAATCCAATAACCGGCTCGTGCCGCGACATAAGCCGCATTTTGATCACAGAAGGTTGGAGGCGCGGGCCTGACCAAAAGGACCGTTTGCTCGGAAACTGGCGCGACATATTTCGTTGCGCTGGGCACCTGCAAGAAGGGACATTAATTGAGTGTTCAACCAGCCAGGCCATCCGAGGACTGGCGTACAGGCAAATCCTCAGCACATTGCAGATGCAAATATTCACCGAGCTCGACGCCGCCGATTTGGAGTCGGCAATGCGACGGCATGACAATGCGGCACCCTCAATAAGGAAGGCCATGATTGCCGAATGGGCAATTGTGCTCGACCAAATGCAACGCTCAATCGCAGAGGGTAAGTTTGACGAAATGTTCATTCCACCGGAACGCATCATGGAGTTAACAACTACTATTTTGAACGAGATGGTCAAGAACCTCGACGATGATTACGCCTCGACCGTCTCAACCATCGACGGCCCATTGTCGCTGGAAAAGCTCCAGAAACTGCGAAAGCTAGAGCCTACGGATCGCAACGTGAAACAACACATGGTATTCAGCGTTTTATGCCCAGCGATCATCCGAGCGTATGAGCTATCAATCAGATCGCTTGCTAATCGCAGAGGAACCTTGCTTGTGTTGGTGATCCACGATTTCAAAGCACGAAAGAAACGATGGCCCGCGAGCATGGACGAATTGACTGAGAACGACCTGAAAGAACTTCGGATCGATCCCTTTTCGGAGAAGGACTTCCGTTACAAGCTGACTGATCGAGGATTTGTCCTGTATTCAATCGCCGCCGACACCAACGACAACAACGGTCGCCACGATCCAAAATGGGGCGAAGGCCCCGACGGCGGCGATTACGTATTCTGGCCCGTCCAAGACGCCCCAAAACCAACATCCCAGCCCATCAACACCCCATAGTGCTTCGCGCCGGCGACACCGGCTCCGCCGCAACGCACACTTTTCCCGCCTCGCATCCCTTCGCATCGCGACCAGACGCAATCTCGCCCTCCGCCAAATCCACCGGGAATCCACTCTTCACTTCCTTCGCCTCCGCCTTCGCCCCCTTCCCCCGCGTAATAAACACCACCCCCGTCACAATCACCCCCGCCGCGATCACCGTCCGCAGATTCATCGGCTCCCCCGCCAACAGCCACCCCAGCGCCACCGCCACCACCGGGTTCACATACGCATACGTCGACACCTTCGACGGCGTCGACACCTTGAGCAGCCACGTGTACGCCGTGAATCCGATCAGCGATCCGAACACCACCAGATACGCGAGCGACAGCACCGACTTCATCGTGATGCCGGCCCAATTCAGCTTCGACCACTCGCCGGTCGCCGTCCCAAGGATTGATAGCAGCACCCCACCCGCCAGCATCTGCATCCCCGTCGACAGCAAACTCGCCCCCGGCAGCTTCGCCTTGCGCGAATACAATGAACCGACGGACCACGACAACGTTGCAAAGATCAGCACCGACGTACCAATCGGATCGACGCTCTCGCCCCCCGCGAACTTCCCCGGCCCCGCAAGAATCCCAATCCCCGCCAGGCCAAGCAAAACGCCAATGACCACCGTCATCGTCGGCCGCGTCCCATGCGGCCGCAACCATTCCAACACAACAATCCAAAGCGGCACCGTCGCCACGATCAGCGCTGTCAACCCCGACGACACGCGCTGCTCTGCATAGACCACTCCGCCATTGCCTCCGCAGAGTAGCAACCCGCCAATAATCGCAGTCGCCCGCCACTGCGCCCCCGTCGGCCGCGCCGCCCCCTTCCATCGCGCCCACGCATAGAGCATCCCACCCGCGAGTAGAAACCGCGCCCCCGCCATAATGAACGGCGGCATCGTCTCCACGACGAATTTGATCGCCAGATACGTGGACCCCCAAACGAGATAAATCGAGGCGAACGCAACGAGCAGCTTCAATGTAGACGGCCCATCAGCCGCACGATGTGTAGTCACAATTTCCCTTTATTGAACAAGTACGTCGCCCGCTATCACACGGTTCGCTGCTTCCGTGTAGGGTCCGCTGTGCGGACCGTTCACACCTGCCCCCGCTCCAAATCAAGCAGAAATTGCTTCCGCCAAAGCCCGCCACCATACCCGCCGAGCTTTCCACCCTTATTCACCACGCGATGGCACGGAATCACAATCGCAATCCGATTGGCACCGTTCGCCGTCCCCGCCGCCCGCTGCGCCCCCGGATGCCCAGCATAGTCCGCCAACGCTTCGTACGACCACGTCCTTCCAAACGGAATCTTGAGCAACCCCTTCCATACTTTCGTCTGAAACGGTGTTCCCGGAAAATCGAGCGGCACCTCAAACTTTTTCAACTTCCCCGCAAAGTACGCCGCCAACTCCCGCTCCAACTGATCGAGGTGCCGATTCTTCCCCGGCACGATGGGACACTTAAACTTCTTTCGCGCCCGTTCAAGCTGCTTCTCCAACCCGCGCCGATCCGTGAACTCCAACAAACAAACCGCCTGGCTCGTCGCCCCTGCCAAGAGCGGCCCTACCGGACTCTCAATCATCTTCGTCACGATGCACTCTTCGGCCCGACTCTTCCCCGGTGCCTTGCCAAACTTCTTCCGGAACGCATCGCGAAACCCGCTCTCCGATTCATACCCGCTGCCAATCGCCACGTCCGTCACGCCCTTGCCCTGTCGAATCTGCAAAAGTGCCATGCCAAGTCTCCTCGCTCGTTGATATGCGTTGAATGTCATCCCGTGATGCTTGACGAAATACCGACTCGCCCGCGCTGGATCAACGCCGAACCGCCGCAGGTCTTTCGCCGTCATTCGCGCGTCCGGCATCTCCTCGACGCGCTTCATGATCGCCTGCACCCACTCCGGCGCGACCCCATTCGTATCCAACGGCCGACACCGCTTGCAAGGCCGATACCCCGCAAACAGCGCTTGCCGAGCCGTCAGGAAATACTCCACGTTTTTCGGATTCGGCTTCCTCGCCGAACACGACGGGCGGCAGAAAATCCCCGTCGTCCGCACGGCCACAAAGAAAATGCCGTCATACCCAGCGTCGCTCCGATAGAACGCTCGCGTCATCTCTTTTGCTGTCGGCACACGATTCATACCCACACCGTAGCCCCACACCAGAATCCCCGCCACCGATTTTTGAGCGCCGAATTCAAATCGCCCGCACACCCCCTCATTCTTGCGACGCCCCCAGCCCCCCATACAATCCCGCCTAATCCCATGAACACAAAACAAATACGTCAATCTGCCGTTCAACAAGTACAACTCATCGCACTGGTTCTTGCCGCCTTCTTTCACACCGGCTGCGCCAACCCAAACGCAATTGAAAACAAAGCCAGCGTCCCCCTCCTCATCACAAACGCCCACATCTGGACCGGCGACGACGCCAACCCCGCCGCCACCTGCCTCGCCGCTTTCGGAGGGAAACTATTCTATGTCGGTAACGACGAATTCGAAGTCATCCGCCGAGCCTGTTCTAATGTAATCCGTTATGACGCCCACGGCGCACGCATCATCCCAGGCCTCATCGACTCCCACCTGCACCTCATCTCCGGCGGCCTCCAACTATCCCGCCTTCAACTCCGCGACGCCGCCAACCGCGACGCCTTCATCACCGCCATCGCCGACTGGGCAAAAAAGACCCCCAATGGCGAATGGATCCTCGGCGGCCGCTGGTCCACCGAAAGCTGGCCCGACCCCGCCCAACCGCGCAAGGAGTGGATCGACCCCACCACACCAAACCACCCCGTCCTCCTCTCCCGCATGGACGGCCACGGCGCACTCGCCAACACCGTCGCCCTGAAACGCGCCGGCATCACCCGCGCCGGCCCCCCCGATCCCCCCGGCGGCACCATCGACCGCGACCCCACCACGCGCGAACCAACCGGCATCCTCAAAGACGCTGCAATCGGCCTCGTCTCACATCACATCCCCCAATCCACCGACAGCCAACTAGACGCCGCCCTCGTCGCCGCCATGCGCGAAGCCAACAGTCACGGCCTGACCAGCGTCCACACCATGTCCCCCTACACCGACCTCGCCGTCCTAGATCGCGCCGAAAAATCCAACACCCTTACCTTGCGCGCCCGCGTCTTCATCATGGAAAACGATTGGCGGCCCTTCATCGAAAAAGCAAAACGCCACATCGACACCGACTGGCTTCGCATCCGCGGGTTCAAACAATTCATGGATGGCTCCCTCGGCTCGCGCACTGCCTACATGTCCACCCCATTCACCGACAAGAAAAATGAACACGGCATCCTTCGCGAACTCATGATCCGCGACGCGCACGGCGGCGAAATCTCCGACACGCTCGACGGCTCACTCTTCAACGCCATGTGCCGCGCCATATTCACCGCCGGCTACAGCCCCGCCATCCACTCCATCGGCGACCAGGCAATCCACCTAGTCCTCGATGAATACCAGTCCGTGCTTCGCAGCGCCACCGCCGACACAGGCAAATCCGGCAAACCCAAATTCGCCGACCCCGGCTGGCGACCGCGCATCGAACACGCCCAGCACCTCCAACCCACCGACATCCCCCGCTTCGCCCAACTCGGCGTCGTCGCCTCCATGCAACCCTTCCACAAGGCCGACGACGGCCGCTACGCAGAAGCCGCCATCGGCCCCGAACGCTGCAAGACCAGCTACGCCTTCCGCTCACTCCTTGAATCTGGTGCCCACGTCGCCTTCGGCAGTGACTGGCCCGTCGTCACCCTCAACCCCTTCACCGGCATCCACTCCGCTGTCACCGGCCGCACCCTCGACGGCAAAACCTTCGTCCCCGAGCAAAACATTACCGTCGAGCAAGCGCTTAAAGCCTACACCTCCGGCGCAGCCTACGCCGCCGGCGACGAAAACACCCTCGGCCTCCTCAAAGAAGGCTACGCCGCCGACTTCGTCATCCTCAATGAAGACCCCCTAACACTCCCCCCCGACGCACTCGACAAAATCACCGTCCAACAAACCTACATCGCCGGCAACTGCGTCTGGCCATAAACTTAATGACTATGTGAGCGTCTCGATCCCCCTCATCTAATCTCATCAAGTTCCTCACACATGCGATGCAAAGCCCAGCATCGCTTCCGCCGCTTCGGCCAATGTCTCGCTCGTCGCCGGATGCGGGTGAATGCTCACCGCGATGTCCTCCGCCACCGCCGCCATTTCCATCGCCAGCACGGCCTCGGAGATCAAATCCCCCGCATGCGCGCCAACAATGCCCACACCCAGAAGCCGCTGCGTAACTTGATCGAAGATCATCTTCGTCAAACCATCGGTCCGCCCCATCGCCACGGCTCGGCCCGACGCCGCCCACGGAAACTTGGTCACCTTGACATTCAACCCCTTCTTCTTCGCCTCGGCCTCCGTCACACCGCACCACGCCACCTCGGGATCGGTGTACACGACGGCCGGGATACACGCCGGGTCAAATGCCGCCGCCTTGCCGGCAATCGTCGCAACCGCCACCTTGCCCTCGCGCATGGCCTTGTGCGCCAGCATCGGCTCGCCCGCCACGTCGCCAATGGCGAAGATGCGCTTGTCCGCAGTGCGACGCTGAGTATCGACCTCAATAAACCCGCGATCATTCACCACGACCTTGGTCTTTTCCAAACCGATCTGATCCGTGTTCGGTTTTCTCCCCACCGATACCAGCACGCGGTCATATTCTTCCGTGCGGTCCACACCCCCGAGTGAATACGTCACCGCGACGGCTGAGCCGCTCTTCTTGGCCCCCTTCAACACAGCCGACGTATGGATCGCCTTGAATTGCTTCTTGAGTTTATTGATTAACGGGCGTGACAGGTCCGGGTCGGCGCCGAGCAACAAACCTTCCATCGCCTCCAGCACCGTGACCTCACTGCCGAATTTCGCATACACCTGACCCAGCTCCAGGCCAATGTATCCGCCCCCGATCACGAGAAGCCGCTTGGGCACCTCGCTGAGTTTCAACGCATCCGCCGCGTCCCAACACAACTCGCGCGGCATCAACGATTCGGGCAGCAGCTTCGCAGACGATCCCGTGGCGATGATGCAGTGGCGAAACTTCACGTGCGCCACGTCGCATCCCTCAACGCGAACGCTGGTGGAACTTTCAAAGCGGGCCGACCCGTTGATGTAATCGACCTTGCGCCCGGCAAGCAGTTGTTTCACGCCGCCGGCAAGCTTCTTGATGACGCCGTTCTTCCACTCGCGAATCTTCTCCACGTCGGCCTTGGGCTTGCCAAACGTCACGCCGAACTGCGCCGCCTCTTCGGCCTCGTCGATGATCTTGGCGATATTCAGGAGCGTCTTGCTCGGAATGCACCCTTCGCGAAGGCAGACGCCGCCGGGCATGTCAGCCTTCTCAATGACAGTCGCCTTGATGCCGTGGTCGGCCGCAGCGCAGGCCGCCACATAGCCGCCCGGACCACCGCCGATGATGAGAAGATCTGTTTCTTGAGTGAACTCGCCGACAACCATGCCAAACCCCTGCTCGCGTGTGTGTAGTCTCGCCTTCATTGGCGGAAAAACGCGATTCTAGGGTCCGGCCCCCGATCCGGCCAGCGGAGGCAATAGCAACCAATCCGCTCGTCCGTTGTGGTTACAGTCCGAGCAGCTTCGTGACAAACCCGGCGATATCGTCGCCATCGAGCGACCCGTCACCGTCTTGATCGAGCAGGCACAAGTACGCCGGATTCTGCGGCGAAGCCAGCAATTCCGACACAAAGAGGTCGAGGTCAGAAGACTCCGGCTCACACGCGTCGAGTATCTTGTTCCCGTTGCAGTCGCCAATGAACTCAGGCCGTATGGCGAACCCGGTTGGCGTCACCAGCGGCGCATCGGATCGGACAATCGATCGAATCAGCAGTCCGTCACTCTGGCGGAATTCAATGAGTCGGATGCTGGTGGAGGTTCGCATGGCCCAGATGTTGCCATTCGGTGCGAGCCGCAGGCCCCACACGCCGTTCATGACGTAGGGGCCATTGAACACGCGCACGAATGCACCGGTGGTTCCGTTGTATTCCAGAATGTTGTTGCTGCTAAAGCTCGCGACGAGCAGATTGCCGCTGGTCATGAACGCCATGCCGCGCGGGCTGCTTAAACCGCCGCTGCCGGCCGTCACGAAGGTGCCGATCAGGGCGCCGGTGACGCCGTTGTAGCGAATGACGGTGTTGTTGCCGCTGGCTACATACAAATTGCCGTCTGGACCAAACGTGAGGCCGTAAGGCAGACTGAGGCCGCCGGAGCCTGCCGCGACAAACGTGTTGATGAACGCACCGGTCGTGCCATTGTATTGAAGCACGCGGCTGTTCAAGCGGCTGGCGACGAACAGATTTCCGTTCGGACCGAATACTAGACTCGATGGACCGTCCAGGCCACCGCTGCCGGCCGTCACGAATATGGACGCGACATCCGTGTCAGGATTGATTCGGATAATCCGATCGTCGCCGTAACTGGCGACGTAGAGCAATCGGTCGCTCTTGAATACACAGTCGTAAGGATCGAGGACAGGGCCTGAGATAAGCGTCCTGATCGGCCAGCCGCTCGTGCGGTAATACTCGCGAACAAAGTCGGCCCGGTCGGCGATGTAGATATTCTCGCCGCGGCCCATGTCGAGCCAGTCGGAAACGCCGTTGGCATTGCAATCCTGACAGCTATCGGGAATGGAATTGCGGTCTACGTCGGGCGTCGCAAGCGAATTGGTATCCACCCAGTCCACCGTGCCGTTGTTATTGCAATCGGGTTCACAGGAGTCCGGGACATTGTTGCCATTTGCATCAATAGCAGGAGTCAGACCACACTCATAGGGGTCGGGTGTGCCGTTTCCGTTGCAATCCGGTTCACACGTATCGATCACACCATTGCCGTTCACGTCCGGCGCGCCGTTGAGCAAATCAACGGGGTCGAGAATGGTGTTGTTGTTGCAATCCTGGCACGAATCCGGCACGCCGTCGCCATTGGCGTCCAACACTGGATTCGCAAGGAGTTCATCCTCGTCCGCGAGCTGGTTACCGTTGCAGTCGTGCAGGTAACAACCGCCCTCCGCCATATTCTGGTCGATCACATCCTCGACACGGCGATGCATCCACATATCGGTGTTCCAGGTGCCGCCGCTGGTCGTATGGCAATAACTCATGATGGACCCGCGAAGGGGCGTCGTCGGCGTGGTGCCGCAGGTGTCGATGGGAGGGGTGTAACTATCGTGCGTGTGTCCCGTGCCCGCATTGTGGCCCATCTCATGCGCGGGAACGATGACGTCCCAGTTCATATAAGTCGGCGCACCCACGGGCGACGCGAAACTACCATTCAAGAATCCACTGATTCCATAAGTTCGCTCAAGGTCGCAGGTGCCGCCGAGGTAGGCGATTCCGGCGTAACTGGTGGCTCGTGTTCCACTGAGCATGTGAATGAAGTTGTAGGGCGTTGGATCCTCGTTATCGATCCAATAGGTCGCGAACCCGAACAGATCATCCGGGCTAAACGGTTCGCCGCCCGCCGGCCAGAGGCGCACAAAATCCAGGCTTAGTCGCACGTTCAGGTCGCGCATGTAAATGTCTGCGATCGCCGCGAGGAGTTGCACGACGTATGTGTTGCAGTCACCTGCATTCGGAAAAAGATTGACGAAGAGTTGATCGGCCTCAATGGCGACGTGTGCCAGTCGCGGGCCTTGATTGTTCGGCGGGCTGCCGCGAAGGGCCGCGTGTTCGTTGTGGAGGATCCGTACCGAATCGACACCGCAAAACGCCGGAGCGTCCGATCCGTCGCCGAGTTCAGCCGGCTTGTGAATGGTGAGTTCCGTCACGGAGCGTTGCCCGGACACCGACTCCGACGAGATGTAAAACCGCTCGCCGGCGAGATCGATCATGCCCTTGCTTGCGCCGTCATTGGTCAACGCCAGAAAAACGCTCGACGGATACACATCGGCGATGGTGCCTCGATAAAGCGTCACTTGGGGATGAGGCATTTCAACTTCGCCGGAGGGCGTCATCATCACAAAGCGGGCGTTCGGGCCGATCACCTCGAACGGCGTGAGCGTCGCCTTGGCCAATCGTCCATCCGGAAGCGGAATCGACAGCTCACGCGCGGCCCCGGTCGCCTGCCAATCGGCCAACGCCGCCGTATCAAGTTTTGCCCTGATCACCTCGCCGGGCCGATCCACAATGACAGACTGGAACACCGCGAGCGGTTCCGCGTTAACGCGCATTTGAACGCCGAACACAACCGTTGCGGCGACGAAAAGACAAATGGACCGGCTTCTCATGGGGTTCCCTCCGTATGGCACTTGCTGGGATATCAAGCGCGCTACGCTAATTCTATCAGATTCGGGGAGGTTCCGTTAGCGCCGACGCAAGGACCGGCCCGAAAAAGGCGTGCCGCAACGGACTTGGCAAACGATTGGCCCGTGTATTAACACGCTTGAGGAGGGAAATGACTGAGAGCGCTGGGACTCGAACCCAGGACCCACGGCTTAAAAGGCCGATGCTCTACCAACTGAGCTACGCTCCCGGAGTATTGATCCTAACACGTCATTTCCGTGCCGTAAACACGACGCACCACGATCACGTCAGTTGCGCACAACAAACGGGCAGCGACACCACACGCCCCCCCCTCTCGCCGCCGGCGATTGAAACGCTCACAACCGTGTCGGGTTTTGCGTGAATGCTCTTCACATACCCCAACGCAAGAATCGCGCCGACCGCCTCGCTCCAACAACTGCTCGTCACGCGCCCCACGTCCTGTCCGTTGATCGAAACCTTCGCATTACGCTCGGGCCGCACATCGCCGTCCAATTGTATCCCAACGAGCCTGCGAATCAGGACACCGTGCGAGCGCATCCGCTCAATGACTTCCTGCCCAAGATAGCAGCCCTTGTGATAGCTGATGCCGCGCTCGATCTGGCCGCTCTCCGGCGGGACCACGTCCTCATCGATGTCGTCCACCGACGCCGGTCGCCCCGCCTCGATCCGCAACACCTCCATCGTCTCACGATCCACCGGCACCAATCCAAACGACGCGGCCGCCGCTTTGATTGCATCCATCGCAACTGCATGCGGCGCTGTGATGAAAAACTCCGCCGTCGGCAAACCAGTGAAATCGTCCCGAACCAACCGACACGCCGCGCCCGCAACCGCCCCACCCGCGTGCTGCATCCCCGCCCAAGTGACGAAATTGGCGAACCCCAGCGACGTGCAAGCATCCATCGCCTTCTGACCAAAAAGTGCAATCCGAGAAATCTCGCCGGATCGATCCTTCAGTTCAACATCCTCAGTAATGATGTACTTTCCCAAATGGCCCAGCGCCTTCACGGCCTCACGAGCATCCACGTCGAGCCAGATTCGATCCTCCAACACCAATAGATTCAGATCGAACACCGCCCGCCCCTTGATGTTCGTCGCGAAGGCATAGTTCCCCTCGCCCGGAGTAAGCGTCTTCACGGCATTCGTCACCAGATTGTGCAGCCACGCCGCCCGATCCTTCCCCACCACCTCAATCAACGAACGATCCGTCCGGGCGCACACCCCCCCCACCGCGTGAACCGCGCGATACTGCTCAATGATTTCCGGTTGATTCGCCATGACACTCAACGTGAATAGTGAACCACCGCGCGCGGCACACGCCGCACGCGATCGTCACGATTCATCATAGTACGTTAAATCAAACGCCTCATGGCGCTCGCGCCGGCTGTTTGACGGGTCGATCCGTCGACGAAGCCGGCTTGATGTTCGAGGACTCGTCTTCGATGTCGCTCGAATTGCCCGGCTTCGGCTCTGATGGCCCCGGCCGATCGCGAGGCTGTTCAGGCCGAACGTGGCTGAAGTCCTCATCGCTGAGTTGCTCAATGCGCGTCGCGGAGAATCGCACATTTGACTGATTGTTGTTTTCTTCGAGGTCCAGAACCTTGTGATACAGCTCCAGCGCCGCATCACGATTGTGCCGACGGAAATCATAGACCACCGCGCACTGGAACCGCGCTGGGTGCGGTGTCTTCGGATTCAAATCGAAGGCCCATTTGTAATACCGAATCGCCATCTCATCGTTGGGATCGTCCTCGCGGAGATATTCCTTATAAATCTCACCGGTATAAAACGCCGCGTCATCCACCTTGTCCGACCGCGGATAGGCCGACAAGAGCTTCTTGAACATATCCAGCGCCTCGCGGGCCTTCTTCTTGTTGTGCGGCAACGTCCCGGCCAGCGGAATCGCGCTCACGTCGTTGTAAATCGCCACTGCCTTGTTGAAGAGTGCGTCCGCTTCGGCAACAGATTGCTCCGCCACCACCTCCACCCGCTGCTCCGGTGCCTTATCGCTGATATACGGGAACACCTCCACCCCCGCCGTGTTCGATCGCTGTCGACGCGCCCAGTCGGCCCGATTCGAGTCCCCCGCCATCAGGAACGACTTCTCAAGCTCGGCGATACTGTTCAAATACGCTTGCCGCGCCGACATCATGTTCTCGACAAGGTCGGGCAGGTTGACATTCACCCGTTGCGCACGAGGCCGATCATACTCATCCTCCGCCGGCGGCTTCACATCGACCACGGCGTAATCATGCTGTCGATTCCATCCTTCACACCCCGCGAAGGCAAGGCCGCACAGAATCAGAAACGCCGGCGTGAGTACGTTGCTGGTGGAATTAGTTCGCATATGAGTCATCCCTGAAAAATGATCGCGGACGGTGAGCCGCAGAACTCCCTGATGCTTCGCCGGAGTCTAGTCCGTAGTCCTATTGCAAGGAATTCAGGCCTTTCGGTCAAGGGGCAATGACGAATCTGCAAGAGGTGGTAAAAAACTCATCCTGTGAAATCCCCCCGCAACACGCCATCACAACCCGTCAATTTGCTTGTCAACTGCCGCTCCATGAGGTATCGTAAAGTGTTCCACTGGCGCTCGTTTGGAGAGGTGGCTGAGTGGCTTAAAGCAACGGTTTGCTAAACCGTCGTACGGGTAACACTGTACCGGGGGTTCGAATCCCCCCCTCTCCGGTTCATTTGGCAATAGTCCGCGATACCTTGAATCGCTCGCTCGCTTAGTCGATCAACTGTAGGATGTAAAACACTGGCCAACAACGAACCGAGGATGACCCATGACACGGACGTCCCTACTCCTCACCCTTTTCACGCTCACAGGCTGTACCTCAACCTATCGGGCACGCTCTCCGCTCGATCTCGATGACCGCCTCGCCCGGCTGGAGGAAACCCGCCTCCAAACACCCGGTGATGAACATCAATCTTCCTCCTACTCCATGAATCCAATCGCCACGCCGCCCTCCGTCACGGCCAACCGCCCTGCCCCCATCGCCGTGCAACTCGCCATCGCCGACCAACAATCCTGGCAACGCGCCCTCACCCTCTCCGACATGGAAGACCCGCCGCCAGTCTCCTCCACGGATTCCACCGCGCACGACGACCTCGCCATCGAAAAAGAAGACAAGTACCTCCGCCGCCCACCGCTCAAGAGCTTCCGACAAACCGCCAAACGCGACCTCAAGGCCATGCCCTCCGACCTCTGGCGCGACACCAAACGCGTCTATGCCAACCCCGTCAACCTCGTCCTCCTCGGCACAGCCTACGGCGGAAGCCTGGCCATTCAGGAGTCCGGACCCGATCGCACCATCGAGCATCGCTTCAATCGCAACAACGACTTCCGCGCCCCCGAACACATCTTCAACAATCAGGATTGGCGCGACGCCTTCGGCGCAATTGGCAACCCAGTCACCCACTTCGCCCTCGCCGGCGCGTGGTACCTCCTCGGCCAGCAAACAATGGACGACAAAACCTACGAAGTCGGCAAGACCCTCTTCTCCGCCCTCACCATCAACGGCCTCACCGTCATGGCCGGTCAGGCGGCATCATGGGATCGCTCACCCAACGGCGAATGGGGCACCTTCCCCTCGGGCCATACATCGAGCAGCTTCGTCTTTGCCAGCGTCCTGCACGAAGCCTACGGCCCCCTCGTCGGCGTCCCCCTCTACGGACTCGCAACCCTCGCCGGCATCGAACGCCTCGATGACCGTGAGCATTATCTCAGTGATGTCGTCATGGGCGCGGTCCTCGGCACCGTCGTCGGCCACTCCGTCGCATCAGGCCGCGACCCCGAATTCTTCGGCTGGAAGATCGCCCCCTACGCCAGCCCGCAGAACGGCAGCGGCATCGCATTCATCAAGACTCTTGAATAATAACTGATTATGAAATAACCGCGCGTGCCGCATCCCCTCCCCTTGCTAAGGGGAGGGCTAGGGTGGGGTCTCGAACGCCCGAAACCGTTCACGCGACTTGTCGACTACGCCTCCTGCAACGCCCAACTCGGCTGCCGCTTCTCCAAAAAGGCCCGCAACCCCTCTCGCGCCTCATCATTCAGGAACGCCTCCCCGAACGCCTCCGCCTCCCCGGCCAACCCCTTCTCCAGCCAGCTCGTCTCCTCGGTGCAGAACACCCGCTTCGCCAACCGCACCGCGCCGGGACCATTCAACAGAATCTGTTTCGCGAGCCGCTCAGCCGTCGGAAGAAGTTCCGCCTGCGTCACAGCTTCATTCACCAATCCAAACTCCGCCGCCAGACGGCCATTAATATGTTCGCCGGTAAACAACATGTGCCGCGCTCGCGCCGGCCCCATGAGCGCAAACGCTCGTTGCGTCCCGCCCCAGCCGGGAATAAGTCCGAGCTTCACCTCGGGGAATCCAATCCGAGCATCCTCCGCCATCACCCGCAAATCACACGCCAGCGCCACCTCGCACCCGCCGCCCAGCGCAGGTCCGTTGATCGCCGCGATGGTCACACAATGCTCGAACTTGGTGAGCATGTTCATGCACCGCTGTCCGCGCTGCGAAAACGCCCGGCCATAGTCGCCGGGTGCCGTGGACATCTCGGCAATGTCCGCACCCGCAATAAACGTCTTGCCCTCGCCGGTCAGAATCAGAACGCGCACCCCAGGCACGCGCCGCAGTTCCTCCAGCTTGGCCTCGAGTTCGACCATCAGCGGGACCGACAACAGGTTGATCCCGTTCGGGCTGACAAATGTAATCCGACCAACGGGGCCGGCCTGCTCGTAGCGAATCTCAGTGCTCATGCGTCATCCGATCATCTGACCCTCGCCAACGGCTCAAGGCCATCGGTCGTGGTCCGGTTGTCCATCAGCCCACCCCGGCAGAACGCCGGAGTCCAGAACGGACCAGTATAGCAAATGCGGGCAAAAAAACGAAACGCCATAAAGCCTTGCATCCAGAAGCAAGTGTAGGGTGGGTTCTTCCTGAACCCACCTCCATCGACATTCACGTTGACCCGCGATTTGAACAAACGCCAATTCTTTGTGAATTCGCCAACTTATCCGTCATAACACTTCGCACCGACCCTCATTCCGCCTGAATCCGCGCCTCTATGGTTCCAACTCCTGTCCCCTCAACGACATACAGCATTTCGCGCTTTGTGCGAAGCGCTGAGCAAGATTAGTTAGGTGTACGTTCGTGTGGAACCCAGCGCGCGAACCGTTCGCCCGCGACCGCGCCCAGTCCGCACAAACACATTTAGCCCCCGGTTCGCAGATTCGCCGTGGCGAACAATGACCGGGGGAAACCGCTAACCAAAAGGAGAACCCAATGTCCGCCAATCCCACCTCCGACATCCCACCTCCCACATCCGCCCCCTCCCCCGGCCGCCCCGCTACCCACGGCCTCCGCCGCCGAAAACTCTTCATCACCCCCGAAGACCACCAACGCTTCATCCACTTCCGACACGACATGATCCAGGAGATCGACCCCCAGGATCACACCGAGCACTTCTTCGCCGAACAGATCATCGCCAAACGCTGGCTCCTATTGCACGCCGACGAAGCCGAAACCGCCGCCATGCGAAACGCCTACAACGCCCAAATGGCCTACGCCCAAAAACGAATGCAGGCCGCCACTCCCGGCGATCCTCAAAACGAAGACGACTGCTACGACCTCGCCATCGCCGCCACCTGCACCAACGACAAAGTCCACCTCGTCCTCCGCTACCGCA
>JBBTET010000065.1:0-5454 GCA_038042195.1 Planctomycetota bacterium
ATCTGTGCATCTGATCGCGTGACATGGAGAGGATTGTTGCAGAGATTGGTTCGGGCGTCGGATAAGCAGGGGCATCACTTGGAAGGCGCGGCGGCAAAGTGTTGAATCATGGTGCAACGGTCGCCATACACAAGTCCAACGGCGCACGGACTATCATGCTCAGTCGCGCCATTGCACAATCTCAACACATTCTTCACATCACCGACGCGGTTCCTTCGCGCCAGTCTCATACGAATCTAACAATCACCCAATAACCTCCTCGATTGTTCGGACCCGGCGACATTCGTCCGCCGTTCACATCGTCGCGCGATAGAGACGCCCGTTCAGGAATTGGCCAAACAAATAATGGCATGCTAACCCATTCCTCCCACGGGCTTAACAACAAACCTCTACGCTCTGCTCTCGTGACGGAAGTGATTCGCGCGAGTCGATCGAGTTGGTGACTGAGATCGACTTGATGAGTTGCGCGGTGCGTGCCGCGCGAGTGGAACCCATGGGGATGTGAATGGAGATTGATCGATGATGTTGATGACACCTCGCAAGAAAGCCTTCACCCTGATTGAACTGTTGATTGTGATTGCCATTATCGCGCTCTTGATTTCAATCCTGCTTCCCGCGCTCCAGTCGGCCCGGAGGATGGGCCAGACGACCAAGTGCGCCGCCAACCTGCACCACGTCGGCCAAGCCATGGGGTCCTATCTTGCCGAGAACAACGGCGTCTATCCGCCTGCCTACGTCTATCCATACAACTCCGGGGTCGACTACGACCTCACTCGACAGGAGGATCAGGGTTCCACAGACCCCGCCAACGGCTATCTACACTGGTCGTGGTACCTCTATGGCCACGGCGAAACCGGAGATGGAGCGTTTTCCTGTCCGTCGATCCCAAATGGCGGAGCGCCACGTACCAATCCGGGTCGCAACTTCTCGGATTGGGAGCGTGAGCAGATCGACCAGAACGGTTCGACCTCGACCAGCGAGTTTCAGGACCGTCAGGCTCCACGAATCGCCTACGCCGGGAACGCCGCAATTTTTCCGCGAAACAAGTTCACCCCGACCATGTCCGGCGGTCAGCGTGTGAATCGCTGCGTGAATGAGAAAGAGTTCGCCAGCTCGACCACGATTCTCCTCGCTGAGCTTTCCAAGAACTGGAAAGCGACCGCCCTGAGCGACGGCAGCGGTTGGAAATCGAAAAGTCATCGGCCGCTCAATCCTTTCATGCACATCGGCTCCGGCACGGATGAATACGGCAGCCCGCCCAATACGCCCGGCTTCACCTATGGACAAGGGCCGAACTACGGCCTTGTGTCCGGCGCGGACCACGAAAAGATTTCCAACATCGTGGATGGCGGAAACATCGTCGAGACCAACGCTGTCGGTCGCCACCATCCCGGCGGCGGCAGCTACATCGGCGGCACGGCGAACTTCCTGTATGCCGACACCCATGTGGAAAAGAAATCCGTGCTCACGACCATCGAGAAACGGGAATGGGGTTTTAAGTTTTACTCGGTCACGGGCGACACCCGCGTAGGGCCGCCTTGGTGATCCAGCCAACATCCTGACAGTTTTGGAGGAATGGGAATTATGAGGCGAAACTTTACGCAAACGCTTGGACTCGTCGCAATGGCGACGGTCGCGCTCGGGGCGCTGGCCCAATCGGCCTACGCGGCCGGCGCGTGTTGTAAGACGGACGGTACCTGCGCCGACGTTGCCAACTCGGCCGCGTGCGCCGCCTTCGGGGCCGGTTCGTTCTATCTGGGTGACGGCAGCGCCTGTGCGACATCGGATTGCACTCGTAGCGCGTGCGTGTTGAACCCACTGGGATCGAATTCCTGCGTGACCGTCTCGCAACCGGAGTGCAACCTTCAGGAAGGCACCTGGGTTCCTCCGCCGGCGACCTGCGCCTCCATCATTGCGAATTCGTACGGTGTTTTTACGCCGTCGAACGGTGGCCAGTTCAACATCAGCGGTGCGACGCTGTTTGCCGACTTCTTCGACAACACGCCGGCGTCCACCAATGACTTCTATAATATGGACAGCGATTCGATCTATTGCCGCAGCCCATTGGTAGATGGGCAGATTGTGGCCACCGGTCCTTACGTCGAATTTGCTGATAGCGATTGTGCCGGCGGCCTTGACGGCACGGACCAGCTCGCACCGGCTTGGACCTGCGGCGGCTGGCGCGGCCATTGGCTGGTGCAATACCGCTCCGTCGGCTCCATTGAGGGTTTCAGTGAATTCGTCGAATGGCAATTGACAGGAAATCTTCCGACCAACGTTCCATCCGAGCGCGGCCTCATTAACGGCGTTCGATATGCCTCCACCGGCGTCATCGGAGGTCCGGCCGCGGCCTGTCAGGCCGATTGCGGCGCTGCCGGCCCCACAGACAACACGGGTACACCGGTCTGCCCGACCTCGATCGACGCATCGAATACCGACGTTCCTTCGGCCTTCGGCGTTCAGGCAGGCGTGACCGGAGACGCCCGCTGGGATCGCAAGCCGACGCAATCGGGATACGGTCTCAACAATGATTCGAGCTTTACGAATAACGGCTTTAGCACCGTTCCGCAACTCGCATCGCTGGATCGCGGCGCGTTTGGCTCGCTGAATTTGAACGTCGCGGCACCAGATGCCAACACGATCTATGACTCGACAATCGCATGGTCGCCCGTTGCCCCCATCGCAAATCGTGGTGCCGGCAAGCAGAACATTCGATACACCGAACTTCAACACCTTTATGTCTCCGGACGAATGCCTAACGGCGAGAATCTGGTGGGCGCGACACGTGATACCGGCTCCGGCACACGCAATGCGTGGGCCAACTCGCTGGCCATTGATCCCAGCCAGGCCAACGGCGACAACGTCGGGCCGCGAATTGAATCGTCCACCCAATCCGTGATCGGTCTTGTGCCGACCAATCAGGTTCCGCTGATTGCCGGCTCTCGAACGCAACCGACGAACTGCGGTGGTTCGGGCATTATTGAGGATGCCGTGCGAAGCTGGCGTCTGGCGATCGGCTACACCGGCCTTGTGGGTTCCTCCCGAACGGAAGGCGACATTGCCGCCGGGCTTTACGAAATGTTGAACGTCTGCAAGGACGTGGATTCCGACGGCGTCGGTATCGTCGGATTCCCTTGCAGCCTACAGGCCTGCGACGGTGGTCCGAATCCATCCGCCGGCGGCGTGGTTCCGCGACACCCCGGTTGCCCGACGCCTCCGGCGAATACGACGCCGGGCAACAACGGCTACGTCCGAGCCAACCTGTTCACCGTTCTGGACAACGCGAACCCGCTCTGCGGCTATCAGATCGGTGGCATCCAGACCCTCGGCACTCGCGGTGATCCGCTCTCCGGCCCCGGCATTCCCCCGTACTCGGCGGGAACAGCTAATCCGGCCATGAGCAATCTTGCCGCGCGTGATTACATCCGTAACTTGCTCGCCAGCATTGCGGCCTACACCGCTGCCCCGGGTACACCGGATGCAAATCTGATGCCGGCACAGCTCTTTGCCAACAAGTTCTTCCTGAACGCGGCAGTGGATGCGGTTCATAGTCCGCTGAATCCCACCGACTTCTCAACCAGCGTTCTGCTTCAAAATGTGCAGGACAACGTTCGCTGCAACAACACCGTCAACATTCGTGACTATGGTTCGATCAACGTGGCCGGTCGCGTCCCGACGCGCAACAACATTACGGTGTTGGCCCAGTTCTACAGCGACGGCAACCAGAACGGCAGCTATGACGCTGACGGTCTGGGCACGTTTACGCTGGCCAACTCGTCGAGCCTGAACCACCGCAATCAGACCAGTGGTGATTTCTTCTACGACGGTGCCCGCAATCTCAAGGACATCCCTGAGATGATGAAGGCCCTCAAGAATCCGCGCAAGTTCCAGCGCGACGAGTTCACGTTCTCTGGCACGGGCGTACCGGTTCTCTCCGGCACGCCGGTCTCGCCGAATCCGCTCGGCACGCTGACTCGCAATTTCTTTGTGCCTGAAATCTCCGGCGATTTCAACGGCGATGGCAACTTCAACACCAAGGACATCCGCTACTTTGCGGACGGACTGGCCATGGATCCCTCCACCGGCAAGCTGAACCGCTGCCTCGGTTGGGAAATGGTCGACGCCTGGTGGCTGTACTACAAGGTCGGCCCCGGCACCACCTTCCCGAACCCCGGCGTTGTTCGACCGGAATACGCGGCACCAACTCCGCCGTGGCATCCGACACTGCCTTTCTACCTCCCGGCGTGGCCGGATGCGCACGTACTCGGTGCGGCCATGGCCGACATCGCGGGCGGCATGCCGACTCCCGGTTGGGAGCCGACCGGACATGACGGCGCGGTCAACGGTCTCGACATTGACTACGTCTATCGCAACTTTGGCAACTGGGCCAATCTGCGATACGACGCGGCCTCTATTGACCTGTCGGCCGACATGAACGGCGATCTGGTCATCAATCAGGCGGACGTGGACAAAGTTGTCCGCGACATCCTCTGCACCCACTACGGCGATCGAAATCTCGACGGCGTTGTGAACGTGCTTGACGATCCTTCGGTCAACCTCGGCATGCTGTCCGCCGGCTGGGCTGATGGTGATTTCAACGGTGATCGCACCGTGACTGCCGCCGACGTGGCGATTTTCAACACCAACCTGGGTGCGACTTCTTCATGCCGTGTGCATTGCTTGTCCGACGTGAACTGCGACGGCAAGCGAGACGGCACTGATGTGGCCGCGTTCATCCTCGCCGTGTTGAACCCGGCGATGTACGACATGACGTATGCCACGTGCGGCTGCTTCCGCCACAACGCGGATGCCACTGCGGACGGCATCATCGATGATCTGGACATTCCGGGCTTTGTCAGCGACCTGCTGGCGACGAATCCGTGTCCGGTGAACTGAGTTAGGTTCCACTCGCGGGGGCAGGGTCCGTCGTCATCACGGCCCTGCCCTCATTCATGTTGCTCCATACCGCGCGGCGGGGGCCGTCCTCGGAGGGGAGGCGGCCCTCGCATTTTTCTTGCGCGGGAGGGAATTGGCAATTTTTCATTGGGAATTGAGAAAAGGGTTGCGTGGTGGGGGTGTTGGCGGGCGTGCCTGAGGCCACGGTTGCGTTTGAGTGATTCGCCAAGCGGCGCGTCTGTGGGGGGTGTTTCCGATGGTCGCCCGCCAAACGGCGGGCCGGGGTGGTGACGTTTGTGGGGTTTTGTCGCGAAGAGGCAAGCGTGGTTGGGGCGCGTCGCGACGTGGAATGGGCGGTGAGGTCGCAGTCGGAGGTGATGGGGAAGTCTTTCTCAAAGCCATCGGGGATTTCGAGGCCGTAGATGTCTCGGATGGCGGGGCGGAGTTGGGCCATGAACTCATCGTGGTTGAAGGGTTTTTTGACGGTGTTCTTTTTGTCGGTGGCGGCGCGGAGGGATTCGATTTTGGCGTCGGCGAGTCGGGTGGCAGCGCGGGCTC
>JBBTET010000066.1:0-19514 GCA_038042195.1 Planctomycetota bacterium
GCATGAACAGGAAAACGCTTAACTTTTTCAACAGCCCCAATTGGTCTTTTGATCGCGCCGGCACCAACGGGGGTCTTGAGATGTCCCGGATGAAAAAGAACTGGGAATAAGTGGGACGAACTGGGACGGGGGTTTTGAAAGCAGCCGACATTTGCTGGCGTTTGCTGGCACACTCGACCTGCGAGGGGCTGAGGGGAAATGAGGCCGAGGGGCCACGTGAAGGAAGGCGTTGCTGCGCAACTTGAACGTATGCAGAGGCGCGGAGCATTCGGGGCCTCCTTTCGCAGGCTTGGGCGGCTGTGCTAACTGTGACCTAACTTAGTATAGTACGGGGAATGGCGGGGGCAAGGGGAAACGTTGAAAAATCGAAACGTCAAAATAGGGTGGCCGGGGATCGGGACTGGATTGCGGATTCTCGTGGTTGTCGATTGTGGTGGGTTGAGTACAACCGCACCCTACGAATTGGGATTGGGGCACAGGGCGGGCGATTGAGGCTATTCGCCGAGGAGGTGGGCGACGAAGGGGGGGATGTCGGCGATGGAGACGATGCCTTCGCCGGTGAGGTCGAAGGCGCAGAGGGGGGCGGAGACGGGGGCGAAGTTGGTGAGGGCATCGATAAACACGGCGATGTCGCGGGCGTCGGTTTGGCCGTCGAGGTTGCCGTCCATGGTTCCGCTCGCGTACACCGTCATGGTGGATGGGTTCGTCATCGCTTCACTGCATCCGTCATGAACGATGCAGCGATACGAGCCGGCGTCCAAGTCAGAAACATGAGTGATGGTAATCGTCGGCGAGGTGGACCCAAGATGATTCTCGTCGTCAATCAGATTCGTTTCATCTTTTTGCCATTGGAATGTCAGACTGCCTCCGCTTTCGGCAATAACTTTCGTCCGCAGTGAGATCAGTGAGTTTTCGCAAACGGAAGGCGAGGCAGGTTGCTTAACCACCTCTGGCGGCTTCGGAGCACCGAATTCCCATGTATCTATGTATTGGACATTCCCGTAAAGGGGATCGCCAGAACCGCCGACGACAACATTCTGCTGGCGAGTGCAATCGAATGTCATCGCGTGGTATGCGCGCGCCGGTGGATGGATGTCAGGGTGCTCCACTGTCCAGTTGATCCAGTTGTTTCCATCCCAAAGCCACGTGCTATAGAAGTATGCGTACCCCTCTCCTCCGAAAAGGGTGGTAAATCCACGAGCGCTGTCATAGACCATCGAATGAAACCTTCGCGCTGCTGGGTTGGATGCGGGAATTCGTTGATTCCAATCGACGCCATCCCACTCCCATGTGTCCCCAAGCAAGCTACCGGCGTCACTACCTCCAAACAGTACGCAAACACCACGAGTAGAATCGTAGGCCATCGTGTGGTAAGCACGTGATGGGGGTCGATCAGTACTATAGCGTTTTACCCATACTTGGCCGTCCCACTCCCATGTGTCGGACAGGAATGATCCCGATTCACCAATACCGCCAAACAACACTGAGACTTGTCGCTGACTGTCAAACGCCATACACCCATCTGTTCTACCGGGAGGTCCTTGTATGGCGGAAAGGACATTCCAATGCTGTCCATCGTATTCAAAGGTTTCTTGAATAATCTCTGTGTGGGAATCAATGCCTCCAAACAGCACGAAAAGGCCGCGCGTCACGTCATAGCACATGGCTCCTCCAAGTGAATACTCAGGACCGATTGCGTCCGTTCGCTTTTGCCATTTGATCCCATCCCATTCAAACGGAGTCAGATAGGTCATGAAATCAGAATCAAATGGCGTCAATCCCATGAAAACGGATAGGGATCGACGCGTATCGAAGCCACAGAGTTGCTGGCTGAAGCTATAAGGCGCATCGTCGGAGGCGTTATTCCAATTGGCACCATTCCATTCCCATGTTTCACGTGAGGCACCGTCTGGTGTCCATCCGCCGAAAAGGGCGACGACCTCGCGCGCGGAATCGTAAACTAGAGTCGCGCCGTATTGCGCTGACGGCGTCATGGTTGATTGGCGTGAATTCCATGCTTGGCCGTCCCACTCCCATAAACCACTTATGGTTGCGTCACCCGTCATGACAGTCACATGGCGGTTAGCGTCGTATGCCATTGCGTGATGGTAAAGACGAGGTGGCCCGTTCTGCGCTTGGGCGTAGTACCAATCAATCCCATCCCACTCCCATGTATCATTGAATCCTCCATTGGCCATGTTGTTATCACCTCCATACATGACCATGCGATGGCGTAGCTCGTCGTAGGCCATGCCGGCGGACTGACGAGCTGGAGGCCTGTGAATGGGATTGCATTTCGCCCATGAATAGCCGTTCCATTCCCATGTCTCATTTGTTAATCCAAAAGGCAGGTTATTTGGAACATAGCCGCCAAATAGGACGCAGATTCCACGGCTTGAGTCGTATGCCATTGAAGAATAAATGCGATGCGTTGGCCCTGTTGATGATCGCAATGACCAATCAATTCCATCCCACTCCCATGTCTGCCCATCGAAAAACAATACAGTTTTTCCTCGAATACGATCGAATACTGCATCGCCAGAATAGGCCCCTAAAGGAATTGTTGGAGTGGTACGATTGCGCCAGATCACGCCGTCCCATTCCCAAACCTCATTTAACCACCATGGACTTCCGAAACCACCAAATACGACCATTACGTTGCGAACGCTATCATAAACACAGGAATGGTTATAACGAGGGGAAATAGTGCTCCGGTCAAACCAATTCAGGCAGGGGGGATCAGCCTGTACTATTCCGGCAAGCGTGCATAGATGGATCGTTAGGATAGCCAGTACGAAACGGTTGCATTGGCGAGGCATCGCGGCGGCCCTCGGATTCAAGAGTACATTCTACCCGCCTGCTACGTCCGTAGCAAGGCATTTGAACCAATTGGATTCTCCTCTTGTGAGAATCAGTCGCTTTATCAGCCGAGAGATTACCGTATTGTGGTGGCGAGACCGGCTTACGGTGCGGTCGCCGCTGCCACATAGGCCTGCACATCCCGTCCATCAAACATTCCGTCAGGAATCAAGTCGCACACGCAGACGTTTGCCGGCGTCGTGTCGATCTGCAAGAGCACGGCGGTGAACGCATCGGGCGTGAGCAGGGCCGCGTTTCCGGTGCTGGTTTGGTAGGCGGTTTGGAAGGCGGGCCAGTCGTTGCAGTCGATCACCTTGTCCATGTTCTTGTCGAAGGCATAACACACCGGGGCCGAGGGGCCGCCGAAGCAGAGGCGGAACTGTGTGAAATCCGAGTCGTCCACGTCGCCGTCATTGTCCTTGTCGCCCCAGAGCGAGATCGGCACGGCATCGACGAGGTAGCCGGCCATGCTGCGCACGATGTCGTTGAGCAGGGGATAGCTGATGTACGTCGGTGAGAACTCCAGACGGTCGTTGGTCGTGTGGTAGTTCGTGTTGCAGGTGTAGCAGCGTTCGATGACCACGACGGCCGGGATGCCGTTGTTTTCAAAGGACCAGTGATCGCTAAACGCGAAGTTGCCGACGTTGATGAACGAATTCAGCCCGTTGCCATAGGTCGCAATCGCGGAAGCCACGCCGTTGGTGACGGCTGACGACGACGCTTTGCTGTAGAGGTCCATGCCATACGCGCCGCTGTCGTGGCCGATCATGTCGGCGGTGACTGCCATGACGGTGTTGTCGGCGGCGTGTGCCGCGACGTAGGCAATGCTGCCACGAAGGCCCTGCTCTTCGCGGTCGAAGGCGACGAAGCGGAGGCGCTTGGAGGAGCGATGCTGGGACAGGACGCGGGCGAGTTCCATGACCATCGCGGTACCGGTGGCGTTGTCGTCGGCACCGGGGCAGTTGACGCTGTCGAAGTGGGCACCAATCACGACCGTCTGTGTGGGATTGTCGGTGCCGGGTTGGGTGGCGACGACGTTGTAGTATGTATTGGCCGCATAGATGAAAGGTTCCAATGCGACCGTCAGGCCAAACGACTGAAACGTGTTGAAGATATTGGTCCGTGCCGGGTCGTGTTGTGCACCAACGAGGCCGCGACTTTGCCCGGTGTGGATGTAGAGGAGGTCCTGGTGGTAATAGGTGTAGGTCGCGATGTCGACCTGCTGCGAGATGACCACGCCGGGTGGGGAGGCCCAAGTTGCGGGCACGCTTGCAAGCGTGGCGGCAAGCAATGAAGCGATGCGGATGGGTGCTTTGCTCATGTCTCTTCCCGAGTCGTTGTGCGGAGAATCCAATCTGAATCCATGATCGTACCCGATTCAGGGGCTGCCTATCAAGCAATTCCGACCACGAATCAGGCAGCAGAGGCGTTTCAGGGCCATTACAATGCATTCGTAACACCCGGAGACTCTCCATGATTCAACTCGCCCGCCGTCCGTTGCTCCTCGTCGTCCGCGATGGTTGGGGCCACAATCCCTTCCCCGAATGGAACCATGCCAACGCCGTCCATCTCGCCCGCACGCCGGTTGATGAACACCTTCGCGCCGCGTACCCGTGGACCCAGATCCACACCTGCGGCGAGGATGTGGGCCTGCCCGCCGGCATCATGGGGAATAGTGAAGTGGGCCATCAGAACATCGGGGCGGGTCGGATTGTCGATCAGGAGCAGATGCGCATCACACGCACCATCCGCGACGGATCATTTTTTAATATCCCGGTGCTGTGTGAAGCGATGGACCGCGCCAAGTCGAGCGGCGCGGCGGTTCACTTGCTTGGCTTGTGCAGTGACGCCGGCGTACACAGCGCACTTGAACACGTATACGCCCTACTCGAACTTGCTAAACGGCGCGGTCTCTCGCGCGATCAAGTCCTTGTTCATGCCTTCGGCGATGGGCGCGACACGCCGCCGAATTCGGGAGTGAAGTTCGTTCAGGCTGTCGAGACGAAGATGCGAGACATCGGCGTCGGCCGTGTGGCGACGGTGATTGGCCGGTATTACGCGATGGACCGTGACAACCGGTGGGACCGCGTTGAGAAGGCGTATCGTCTGCTGACACGTAGCGTGGGGGCGCGCGTCACGACGGCATCCGAAGCCTTCGAGAATTATTACGCCCACCCGACCGATACCAACCGCTCCGGTGACGAGTTCATCGAGCCGACGGTGGTGGGAGACGCGCGGCCCATTCGCGCCGGCGACAGCGTTATCTTCTTCAACTTTCGGGGGGATCGGCCGCGGGAGATTACGAAGGCGTTTGTGTATGACACCTTTCCGTTCGAGGCCGAAGACATGGGCGGGGCCAAGTGGCTGCAAGGTTTCGACCGCGGCCCGAAGATCGAGAATCTCCACTATTGCACGATGTGTGATTATGAAAAGGGGCTGCCGGTGAAGGTGGCCTTCACGCGACCGGCGAAGATGGTGAATATTCTAGGGGCGTATGCATCGAGTCTCGGCTTGAAACAATTTCGTTGCGCGGAGACGGAGAAATATCCGCACGTCACCTTCTTCTTCAACGACTATCGTGACGAACCCTTCGACGGCGAGGATCGCCAGATCGTCCCCAGCCCGCGCGACGTGACGACGTATGACCAGAAGCCGGAGATGTCGGCGCAGGGTGTCACCGAGGAAATGCTGCGTCGGATCGCGAGCGGCACGTACGATCTCTTCATCCTCAACTATGCCAACGGCGACATGGTGGGCCACACCGGCAACTTGCAGGCCGCGATCAAGGCGGTCGAAACAGTGGACGCTTGCGTCGGGCGTGTGGTGGACGCGGTCATGGCCAAAGGCGGCGCGGCCATCGTGACGGCCGACCACGGCAACTGCGAGCAGATGATCGACCCGGCCACCGGCGGCCCGCACACGGCGCATACGACGTATGACGTGGACCTGATCGTGGTTGATGATCGGTTGAAGGGGCGAACGCTGCGCGAGGGCGGGCGGCTTGCGGACATCGCGCCGACACTCTTGGAGATGGGGGGGATCGGAAAACCGTCGGAAATGACTGGTTTATCGTTGGTTCATCGAGCCGGGACATACCCAGCACACGAAGGTCATCTCAGGAGTTCTCCGTCGCTTTGACTTGGGGTACATAATCTGCCAGTAGGTCACCCGGGTGCTCCGACTCTCGGCGTCGCAATTCATCGAAGAGTTTGTCAACGTCATGATCAAACTGTGCGGATACTTGTCGCCGACGGTCGCGTACCTCGTCTAGCAGGGGGTCCGGTGGATGTGCGGCATCGGGGTTCATGTTCGATTCTCCATCCAGAGGGCTTCCGGAGTGATGATCAATGGCGTCGAGAAGCCCAGCCGTTGATTGATTATAGCAAGGTGTTTCGTCTTGTTGGGGTTGGCCAAATGGCGGATGTTCCAGGTTAACAAGAAGTCAATGCCGTGAACGGACGAATAGGCCAGGTGCGCGGCGTCGCCGACGATGTCCGCCGGAACGAGGCGTTCCTTAATGTACTCTCTGGTCGTTGCCTCGACCGTGTCCGTCGTGGGCAATCGGGGCAAATGCTCGACCAGTTGAATGGCCTCTGACTTTCCTGGCCAATTTCCGCGATAAAGCTCGATCAGGACGTTTTCAGAAATCAGCACGTCGAATTGGTCACGCTGCGAGTGCCACCACAACCGAGTCTCCTCTCGGCGAAACTTGCTTCCCAAGTCCGTCCGAGTGGAGACATATGCACTGGGAATACTTGTTTCAATGTAGATCGTTTGAGCCACGGGCGTCCTTCAAATTCAGGAAGATGCCGAGGGGGTTATTACAGATATCGCCTACCGCAGATTCATCCCCACGCCATCCGCCAAGCCCGTGTACCGCTTCGACCCCAGGCCCACGCGCGGGGCGCCTTCGGGCCAGATGCTAAATTGAATCCCCACGTCGTCGAGGGCCTTGTCCACGTCTAGCGACACGGCGGAGTACCACCGCGGCCATTTGCGCACATAGACAAACTGCGTTTGATAGTTCCGCCCTAGATCGATGTCATACATCTCGCGCACGCCGACAGTGTGCTTCTCGCTCAGTTTGTAATTCGCGCCGCCCGCGAGGATGTTGCTGCGGGTCGCGTTGATGTAGCGCCATCCCGCAAAGTAGGCCAGTCGCGGCTCGCGCTCCACGGCGATGGACAGATTGCTCGTGCCGAGGTTGCCGTCGTTGGTGTCAAACACGCTGTCATGCACGATGACGGTTGAATCGCTGATTCGATACTGAAAGTTCGTGGCGATGAAGTTGCTGGAGATGCTGTCCTCGGGGCGCGAGTAGATGTAGTCGCCGTGCGTGTTCTCGCCGCGCTGCTTGTTGTTGAAGAAGCCGCCCTCAACGTCGAACACGATCCAGTCCACGGTCTTCCAGTTGCCGGGGCCGCCGCGCTTGGTCTGAAATCGCTGCCGCAAACCAAGCTGCCCGCCGCCGGCGTCGGAGATGTCCTCGACACCACTGTCAAACGGGGTCATCTGATCCGGGTCTTGATTGGCATGGGAGTTCCACACCGCGAAGTCCGGTTTCACGATGTGCCGCAGATGGTGGAGGTCGAGGATGTCGGAGTCGATCGACTCGTCCACCTTACTGAAGACGGTGTTGCCGGTGACGCCGTAACTTCCCATCGCCCGGCCGAGATTGCCGCTGTTATGATGTTTGTATCGATCGGGGCCGTCGTCATATTCGCTTCCGCGCCCCGAGACGTAAGGCGAAATCTTCAGCGGCCCCAGGTCCGGCACGGGGAATCGCACCTCCTGCCGCGTGTCGCCGCGCATCACCGACCCCGTATCCTCGTAGGCCCACGGATTATCCTTTGCCAACCCGAACTGGCTGTCGCTGTCATACTTGTAGCGCACGACGCCGGCCCGGTTCTCACTGTAGAACGTCGCAACATCGCCCAACGGCTGACCGATCATGGTGAACGTGGTATCGGGCAGATGCTCGGTCTGCGTCTGGAAGTCGTTTACGCGGCCGTTCACCAACGATGAGATCTGCCAGTTGTCCTGCCGCTTGACTAAATAGGCGAGCGTCTCCTGGTCCTTGCCGTTCTCAAACTCCCGACGCTCATACTGCTCCATGAAGTTGCGGTCACTGACATACGACCCCTCCAGCGTCAGTTCCAAGTCATTCGGGAGAAATTGACGATGACGCCACAGGGCGCGACCTCGATTGTCGTGCGGCGGCTCGCCACTGCGCTCCGGGCCAAGCTGATCCTCGCCACTATCGTTGATGTAAAACGAATTAACGAGACCGTAGTAGTCATCCCCCGCGTAGTCCATGTCAACGCCCGTCGCCGGGCCGCGATCCGTGAAGTAGTCCAGCTTCAACGTCGCATCCCACCCCGGCGGCGGCTGAATCCCCATCAGGTTGAACAGGTACCACCGCGTCTGGGTTGCAAACCCGAAGTCACCGTCATAGCCGAACTTCGCACTGCGAAATGCCTGCCGATCCGCCGAAAAGTCGCCACGAGAAAAGGGCCAATATGCAATCGGCAGCCCGCCCATGCGCAACGTCGTGCTTCGTGCCGTGTAGGTCCCGGCTTGCACTCCGATCACTTCGCCGGCCTCATTGCGCGGCGTCTTGTCGGTCAATTGCAACCGCTCGGCACCAATGGAGGCGTGAGGCGTGTGAAACTCGCTGGTGGTGAATTGCGCCCGCTCGGCTTCATATTGCGTGGAAGAAAGCTGTCGAACGCGCTCGGCCCGGACGTAGATCGGCACCTTGCCCGATGAATCCAACGCCCGCATGACAGGGTCTAGGATCAACGCCTGCTCTTCCTCAAAATCGTAATACAATCGACTCGCCCGAATGCTCCGCGCGCCGCGCGTCAGGATCACGTCGCCTTCGAGGTAGACCGCCTTGACCCACTGCTTCATCGCTTCGCGGTCGGGCTGCTCGCGGCCGCTGACTTTCGGCTCGGCTCGTGCGGAGGGTTCCGCCGGCGTCGTATTCAAGTCCCCGCCGCGCACTTCCTTTTTCTTCTTTTGGCCACTGAGCAGATCTGGCAGCCCTCCGCCTCCGGCCTGTTCCTTGCGCAGGTAGAGTACCGCTGCATCCGCGCGAATCTCGACGTACTCCGCGCTATCGGAGGCCGAGCCTTGAAACACTGATACGTCGCTCGTCGCAATGATCAGCATCTGATCACCGACGGTTTGACTTGAAATGTCACCGCTCGTTGGGTCGACCGAAAAGCCGACTTGCTTGATCACCTTCGGCTTTGCGAAGGTCAGCTTATCCACCGTTGGCGCAACGCGAATCGGCTCACCGGTTGTGGTCGCCTCTTCGGCCGGCGATATGGTCAGCAGCCGGCGCGCTTTAGTGGCTTCTTTGAACAGTTCGCTGTCTGCGTCGCTGTTGGGGGCGTGACCATCCGCGTTTAACACGAGCTTCCCAAATGTCCGTACGGTCACGATCAGGGCAGGCCCACGCTCCACCGTCCCCGCCGGCTGCACGATCTCCGCATCCTGCCAGAGGAAAATATCGATGTCGGAGTACGTCCGGTCTTGCCAGGTCTTTTGCGAGACCCAGATCACCGCGTCGTGGCTGCGCACCTGATACGGCCCCAGACGGCCGTCGAAGTTGCCGAGGAGTTCGATGACGTTCGCGCCGCCATCCTTCCAGGTATACGCGAGTTTGCCGAACAGCTCGAAGTTGAAGTCGCTGATGCCCGGAGGGATGAGAGGCTGAATCTCGGCGAGGTCGGGCGACCCCGTCACCTTCTGCGCGCGGGCCGTCTCGACGTGCCACCCCGCCAGCAGCGCGGTGATGCAGAGAGCCGGCACAATCCGTTGCGGTCGCCTCATCGTGCCTGATCGCGCCATGCGTGGACCATGGTCCTGCGGCGGGTGACTCATATCCGAACGTGACCCCGTCATCCGAGACAAGCGTCCTGCGTTCGATGGGGGCCGATGATAGGCAGCGCGCGGGGGGGTGTCAATTCTTCACAGCCTCGCCGCGATCATCGATTCCATGCTATGATGCGTCCGAATGCCAGTGCCAGAGTCGCCCGACGATCATCATTCATCCTTCCTGCACGGCATATGGACCGGCCACGCCTTCCACCTGTTTCGCATCGGTGCCACGGACGCCGAGGTGCCCGCGTCGATTCAATCCGCGATGGGCGAACTCACCACCGACGGGCTATTGGCCTCAGTCGGTGAAGTCTCGTCCCTCGAATTGTGGCTGCCGACGACAGACGCGACATCGTGGAATCGGCAAAGCGTCCCCACGCTGGCATTCGGCCCCGCAGACGCAATAGACCTACTCACAGGGTTTGAGGACGCAGGATCGCTCTCCGATTCGCTCCGGTACTGGGCGGCCATTGCAAGGTTTCTCGTTCAGTCCCTCGCTCGGCAGCAATTCGCGCCGAACATCATGGAGGTCGCCGAGAACGCCTACGAAGGTCGTTGGCATGTCCTTTCCGGCTCAGCTGATGAACTCAAGAATCTCGAAGCCACCCTGGCCGCGATGCCGCCCGTGTGCCGTAGCGTGGCAACGGGCGATCGAGCCACGATGGACCCGGTCCACCTCATCGACAGCTTTCTGACCGAGACGGCCGACGCCGTGATTCGTCGCTCCCTCTCCCGCGACGACTTCTTTGACGACATCCACGACCGCGCCCGCACCGAAGGCCTCTGGGAACTGGCCTGGCTTTCCAGCCTGCTCGGCAAGGATCGTCGCATCCAGTGCCACTCCGATGAGATCGCCCCGATCGCTCCGCTGATCAACACATGGATTTCCAAACTCACGCAAGAGGCCGAAGAGACTCCCGACGTCTTGCGATTCCGACTCGTCGAACCAGCGGAGGACGCCTCCGCCGAAGTCTGGCGGCTGGCCATTGATTTGATCGACGCAGAAGATCGGTTGGTCGATGTCGCCGCGGTGCTAAGTGATCGTGGAGATCGACCATCGCTGCTGGGTCGTCGTTATGGCAATCGCCGCGCCCAGCTCGTTGCCGAACTCAATCGGGCCGGCGCACTCTTTCCTCCGCTGACAAGATTCGCACGCCGTCCTTCGCCCGACGGACTCGACCTCACCAACGACGAGGTCTACGGCTTCCTGCGCGAGAATGCCCCGATGTTGATTACCGAGGGCTTCTCGCTCGATCTGCCCGACTGGGCGCGAAACGCCACGCGGCAACTCGGCCTGCAACTTCACCTCAAGCCGATCAGTGGCGGTGCCGGCACCAGCGACCTTTCGCTCGGTCGTTTCGGGCTTGGCGCACTTCTCGAATTCGACTGGCGAATGGCCCTCGGCGACGACCGTCTGACCCTTGAAGAGTTCGAGGAAATCGCCAAACAGAAGTCCTCCCTCGTCAAACTCCGTGGCCAGTGGATCAGCTTCGACCAGGAAGCCGCCACGCGTGCCCTGGAGTTCATGCGCAAGGAGGCCAAGGGCAAGATCACGCTGCTCGCGGCCCTTCGCCTGGTCGGTGGCGCGGAAGAGACCGCCGCCGGCCTGCCCGTGATCGGCATCTCCGGTGCCGACTGGCTCGATCAATTCCTTCGCGACACGCCGAACTCCGAGGTCGAAGAGCTTCCCCAACCTGCGGGATTCAAGGGCACGCTTCGCCCGTATCAATTGCGCGGCATGGCCTGGCTTGCTTTCCTACATCGCCTCGGCATTGGCGCGTGTCTCGCCGACGACATGGGCCTCGGCAAGACCATCCAACTCATCAGTCTGTTGCTTATTGAACGAGAACGGGACCGTGAGGCTGCGCCCACGGATGTGCCCTACGAGTCCGCCGTTGGACCGACCCTCCTCTTCGCTCCGATGTCCGTTGTCGGCAATTGGCAACGCGAAATGGAACGATTTGCCCCGACCATTCGCGTCCTTGTTCACCACGGCCCCCAGCGCCTCAGTGGCGACGCCTTCATTGAAGCCACCAAACAGCACGATGTCATCATCACCACTTACGGACTCGCTCATCGCTGTGAAAAAGACTTCAAACGGATTCAGTGGTATCGCATCGCCATGGACGAAGCTCAGAAGATCAAGAACCCCATCGCCGCGCAGACCGTCGCGCTGCGAAATCTCAACGCGGACCACCGCATCGCCCTCACCGGCACACCGGTCGAGAACCACCTCTCCGAACTCTGGTCGATCATGGAAGTCCTCAACCCCGGCCTCCTCGGCACGGCCTCCTCCTTCCGAACCAAGTTCGCCGTGCCCGTGGAGAAGCTCGGCGACCAGCAACGCGCCGACCAGCTTCGCCGCATGATTCGACCGTTCCTGCTTCGTCGGTTGAAGAGCGACCCAACCGTCGCCTGCGACCTGCCGGAGAAGATGGAGATGCGCGTCTTCTGCAATTTGACGACTGAGCAAGCGGCGATCTATGAACGCACCGTCAACGCACTGATGAACGAAGTGGACCTCGCCACGGGCATCCGCCGACGTGGGATGATTCTCGCCACGCTCACCAAGCTCAAACAAATCTGCAACCACCCGGCCCACTTCCTCAAGAACGACGGTCCGCTCGACGGACGCAGCGGCAAGTGCGAGCGGCTGATCGAAATGCTGGAGGAAGTCCTCGAAGAAGGCGACGCCGCACTCGTCTTCACGCAGTACCGCGAGATGGGCAACCTGCTCGAACGACTCATGGCTAAGCGCCTGGGCGTGCAAGTTCCGTTCCTGCACGGCGGCACTACTATGAAGAAGCGCAACGAGATGATTGATGCCTTCCAGGATCCGGCGAACCCGCAACGAATCTTTCTGCTCAGCCTCAAGGCCGGCGGCTTCGGTCTGAATCTCACCAAGGCGAATCACGTGTTCCACTTTGATCGCTGGTGGAACCCGGCCGTCGAGGACCAGGCCACCGACCGCGTTCATCGCATCGGCCAGACCCGTCGCGTCCAGGTGCATAAGTTCGTCTGCATCGGCACGGTGGAAGACCGCATCGACAAGTTATTAACAGAGAAATCCGCCCTCGCCGATCGCATCGTCGGCAGCGGCGACGAGTGGCTGACCGGTATGTCGTCCAGGGATTTGCGAGACTATCTGACCCTGACCGACGACGCGGTGGTGGAGAGTTGAGAGGGACACATGGCTGATACCGAAAACGAATTGAAGCCTCCGACGGACCTTCTCACCGACCCCGCGCGGTTTTGGTCGCTGGCAGCTGAGCTTCCCGGACAGCCTGTGTTCGAGGCTGTTCCACCCGCACTCAAGCGCCTCGGCCCGCTCCCATTCCCGCGCGGCAAGTTCCCGCTGATGGGATTCCTAGCGACGGTCTATGAACATGTCGCGGCCCATGTGCGAGGAAAGCCCGCCGATCCGGGAATCGTCGATCCGTGACATGCTCCCGCAAATTGATCCAGCTCGAATGAGCGTCTTTACTGCCCGTTGACGGTATGGCACTCGAAGCAGACGCGGGGATTGGTCTTGTACTTCGGCGGATGTTGTGGTGGAAGGGGCCAGACGGGATCGTCGCCGAGGTGGCAGTAGCCGCAGGCCTCCACTTCCTGATTGTGGGCGCTGCCGCGCATGGCGGCGATGTCGGTGTTGCCATAGTTGTTTGCCGAGCGACCCATGACAAGGCCGGCGTCTTGATCGAGGGAGGCGCTAACGATTTGACCGTCTGATTCGCCGTAGACGGTGACGAGGCCGTTGGCGTTGTATTCGCCGAGCGAATAGAACTGTACTGGAAATTGCTTCTGCTGTGTGCCGTCATTGGAGCGGAACAACACACGCCAGTCGCCGCAGCCGCAACTCGCAAGCATGAAAACGCCGAGCGGTGATTCGGCGGCGTTGTCGGTCGTGGCGAGTTTGAAGCTGCCGAAAAATGGGCTGGTGTTGGAGATCCCACCGGGAATGATGTTCAGGCCTTCGGGCGCTGTGATGAACGCAGGGAAAACGTTGCAACCCACGGCGATGACCGCGAGGCCCAGTAGTGCATAACGCATGTTCGCCCCTCCGCTCTGCCCCATTGACGCGACGATCGACGGTGGCAAGGCTCTCCAATGATATTCGGAGTAATTTGTCATTTCAAGGGGATGCGCAGTGAGCGACTCATCTCGGACGTCGGGCGTCGCATGCTCCACAGTGGGGCAGTCCGACTTTATGGGCTAAGTCGTTGCGTAGTCTGATATTGGGGCACAAGTTCGTTGACCCGGATTCGATGGTCCGGGTATGATGAATGTGCAAAGAGCCATGCATACCGGGGGCTCCCCTCCTGCGGTGCGCGGGGTGCGGACGTGATTGACCCACGCAAGAGCGGAGCCTGACCCGCCCGCGCCGACGAGGCGCGCGGAGGTCGTGATTTGAAGCGTCGCTTTCAAAAGGCAAAGGCCGTGCTGTGTGCGCTGCTGGTCTGTAGCGCGCACTACTGGTCGGGCTGCGGACTGTCGCTTTCGCCGAATCCGGATGAGGGCATCGTCATTCCGTTGACAGCCGATCATGCGGTGACGAAGGCGCTCTCCGGTACGCAGTTCGTCGGCGCGACGGCGATCGTGGTGTTTCCAAGTCGGGGTCTTTTCAAGCTCGTCTTTCCCGATGCGTCACGCGAGATGTCGGGGCACCTCAGCGGCGCGCCCGGGTCGCACGCGGCGGCCGAGTTCACATTCGCGCGGGACGGTTCGTCGGCCACGATGCAGATCAATCCCGTCACGAAGCAAGTGACGAATCTCTCAGCGTCGAATGGGTTCAACTGGCGGCCGGTGACGGTGATCACCACGCCGACGTCGACGAATGATCTTGCGTCATTCACAAAGGCAAATGAGGAGTTGGTGGCCCTGGAGGCAGGAGCCGTTGGGTCGGATGTGGGGCCACAGCAACCGACGACACCGACTGGGCCGGTGATTCCCGGCGCGCCGACCGGCGGCAAGGGCTTGGCGGCATTTCCAATCGGTCTATTCTTCATTGCGGGCATTTTCTCTGGGATTTCAGGCGTCCTCATCCTGACGATTCTGTTCATCCTGATCGTAGCGATCCTCAATGCGATCAATGGAACTCCGATGGCCGGCGATCCGCCGAATGGGAACCCGGTGCCCGATGGCGATGGCGACGGGAACGGCGGTGGTGATGGGAATAACGGTCAGAACAACCAACCGACATCGCCACAGTTTCCCGCGCTCACGGCGGATGTGCTGACGACCGCTGAGGACACACCGGGTGCGATCGCCGTGCTGGGCAATGACAGCGATCCAGATGGGACGCTGGCCGTTTCAACAATCAGTGTCACGATTGCACCGACTCACGGACTGGCCCTGGCCGACACGACGACCGGGCAGATTACGTATTCACCGACATCGGACTACAACGGGACGGACACATTGACGTATCGTGTGTGTGACAACGGCGTACCGCAGAACTGTTCGACGGCGACGGTGGCGATCACGGTGACGCCGGTGAATGACGCCCCACGGGTGGTGACGCCGATCGCTGATCAGGGCGTGCCGGTGGGCGGGAGCTTTTCTCTGAATGTCGCGGGGGTGTTCACGGATATCGACGCGGGCGATTCGATCACGCTCTCGGCGACGCTGGCCGGCGGTGCGCCGTTGCCGAGTTGGGTCAGCTTCACGCCGGGGAGCGGGCAGTTTGCGGGAATGCCGCTGTTCGCGGATCGGGGTGTTCTTTCGGTCGTTGTGACAGCGACGGACACGGGCAACGCGATTACCACCGATGAGTTTCAATTGAATGTCACGCCGGGGGCACTCTTCACGCCGGACGATGATGTGATCGACTTCGCGTTTGTCACGGCGGACTCGTATCTGGCAGGCATGCAATACGACGCACTCGCGGGTAATGACGATGTCACGCTCCCGCATACGCAGGCGGCGGCGACACTGGCGGGATTCGACCCGGCAACTACATTCTTCGGAAATACCGGAAACGACACGATCCGCGGCGGCGACTTGAACGATCACATCGACGCGGGATTGGATGACGATCACGTCTATGGCAGCGAAGGGTCGGATCAGCTTGAAGGCGGGCTGGGAATCGACCTGCTGGATTATTCGCTGGTGATTGGACCTGTATTCGCGGATTTGCAGACGATAACGACGATCAAGTCGGGCGGTGATGAGTTGGGCGAGCAGGCCGGCGATCAGATCACGGGGTTTGAGAATCTACGCGGCACGAACAATGGCGGCGATTTGCTTCGCGGGTCGGATGACGCCAACACCATCGAGGGGTTGGAGGGTGACGATGCGCTGATGGGACGAGGCGGTGACGACACGCTCGACGGCGGGCCGGGCACGGATCGGGCGGACTATGTCGGCACGCCGCTGGAATACGACTTTCTCCTCCAAGGGGCCAATCTCCGCGTGGTCGATCAGATGTCACTTCGGGACGCGAGCGATCTTCTGATCAGCATTGAGCGGATTGGTTTCAACGGCGGGGCGTTTGCTCTTTCCATCGTGAAAGGTACGACCGGCCCGGACTCGCTCAACGGCACGATCGACGACGATCTGATTCTCGCGTTCGATGATGACGACACCATCCATGGCAGCGCGGGGGCGGATTACATCTTTGGCGGCCCTGGGCAAAACAGCGTTGATTACTCGCTGTTAACTGACCCCGTCACAGTCGATCTTGTGGCCGGGACTGGGGCAAAGGCTGGCGGTGCATCCGGCACGGACACGTTGCGAGTGATCCAAGACGTGGTCGGCTCTCCCCAAGGCGACTCGTTGACGGGAGACGATGTCACGAACACTCTCTCCGGTATCGCTGGCGCTGACTCCATCAACGGCGGGCCTGGCGATGACGTGCTCATCGGCGGACTTGGGAATGACGCACTCGATGGCGGCGGGGATGTGGATCGGGCGGAGTATCAAGGACCGTGGTACGAGTATTCCTTTGATCTCAATGAAGATTTAACCGTCGCCATCTCCGACTCGATGGAAGAGCGGGACGACACCGATTCGCTGGCGAGTATTGAGCGGATTCGCTTCTCTCCGACGGAGGAGTATGAATTGATCGCCGGCACTGCGGTTGGTGACATGCTGGATGGGACGACGGGCAACGATTTGCTCCTGGGATTCGCGACGGCGGACACACTGACGGGCGGACTGGGTGATGACATCCTTCAGGGCGGCGCGGGGTCGGACACGGCCGTCGTGCAGGGGTCGATCGCAGAGGGGTTGATCCTGCAATACAACTATTCGTTCGAGCACAACGCCGTGAAGATGGCGGACACCACTCCCAATCGCGACGGTACGGACTATCTGATTGACATTGAGAAGATCAGTTTTCAACTCAGCGGGCTGTACAACCTTCGCGCCGGCACGAACGCGGATGACGCCGTGACGGGGACCAGCGGGAACGATCTCCTACTGGGCTTTGACGGCATGGACTCATTGTTTGGTAGCAATGGCAGTGATTATTTTCTCGGAGGCGGGGGCACAAATACAGTTGATTACTCCACTGTCAGTGGAGTGGTGTTCGTCGACCTGAATGCAAACTATACCACCGAAAAACTCTTTGGCACGTTTGGGCAAGATCAGCTACACAATATCTCGAACGTCATTGGTTCACCGTTTGGCGACACCCTCAGCGGCGATGACACGCCAAACGTGCTGAGCGGCGGCGGCGGCAACGACAACATCTACGGTCGCGAGTCAGGCGATACACTCAACGGCGACGCAGACAACGACAACCTCTTCGGCGACGTGGGTGACGACACCCTCAACGGCGGAACCGGTAATGACATTCTGAATGGTGTTGGCGGTAATGACACGATGTCGGGCGGATCGGGCAACGACATCTTCATCATCGATTTGGCGGGCAATGCCGCGCCGGGTGCCGATGTCATCTCGGATTACGAATTCGTCGGCACAGACGCGTTTTTCTTCTTTGGCGTGACCGACTTTTCGGGTGACATGGTCATCAACAATGCCGATATCGCCGCGATCACGACGTTTGCCGATTCCGGTGCTGATCTTCTCATCACGTTTGCAGGGGGCGGTTCGATTCGGCTGACCGGCCATGCTGGGCTGGGCATCAACAGTCTTGCGACATTCATCTCCAACGGCGGCGACGTGGTCGTCAGTCCCTAATTTACAGGCCATTCACCTGATCCGGCGAGAGCCCATAGGCCGCGATGTTGGCCAGCAAATCCGTGCGCAGGAAATCCTCAAAACCGGGAATCGTGATGGGGTCCACGCGCAGGATGCCGTCGAGCCAGCCGTTAACCGTGGAACGATAGAGCGTGGGATCGATGAAAAGCTGAAACGCGTGATCGCCCTGGGTCACGAACATGTGCTTGGGCTTCGCGGCCGCTTCAAACACGCGGAAACCCATGGCGAAGGGAGTCACGCTGTCATCCGGCGAATGGATGAACAGCTTGGGCATCCTGGCTTCGGCGACCCATTTGCGCAAATCCCAATCTGGCGAGGTGAGGGCCGCGGCGGCGAGATCGCCGAAATCGCCGATTTCGGGCAACACCTTGTGGTATTCAAGGAAGCTCGATGCGGTCTCATGGAGATTCATGGTGCTTTCGAATATGCAGGCCGTGAACGGATAGTCAGGGGCGATGCGGCCGAGTACGGCAGTGCCGAGGCTCACACCGATGCCGATGACGACGTCGTCCTCGTCGAGCGCATATTCGACCACGGCGCGCGTGCCATCAAGGATGTTTGGAAGCGTGGCCTCGCCGGTACTGGTGCCATAGCCGGGGTAGTCAAAGAGGATTACTTCCCAACCTTTGTCCACGAAGAAGGGTAGTGTGACGACGTAGCGACCCATGTTGGCATCGTTACCGGGGATGATGATGATGATGCCGCGCGAGGTGCCCGTCGGTTTGATGCGCCAAAGGCTGACCATTTCGCCAAGGGACGATGTCACGGTGTGTTCGGTGTAGGCGTACCCCAGCTCGGTCGGCAGGTATTTGTACGTCGCCGACGGCTTGAGAATGAACGGATCGAGCACGCCGGTGCCGCAGCCCGAGATTGCAAGCGCCGCTATTGTGAGTCCAAATCGAACGCGATTCATGAAATCCCCTTGACTATCGCGAGGCCTTGTCCGAACACCCAAGCAAATTGCATCTTCGGGGCGACGGTGCTCTCGTGCAAGCGGTGTGGCCCTGATTGCGGGGGCATACGGAGCGGACTACGATTCATGCCGAGCCCATTCAGGAGATACCAATATGCGGCGGTCCATACTTTGTCTGGCGGCGTTTTGTGCGGCGATCACAAGCAACGGCCTGCGCGGAGACTGGCCGAACTTTCGCGGGCCGAAGCACGATGGGATTTCCACGGAGACGGGCTTCGCAAAGTCGTGGTCCGGCTCACCGAAGAAGCTCTGGGAAACGCCGATTGGGGCGGCGTACAGTTCCTTCGCCTGCGTGGGAAATCGGCTGTACACCTGCACGACGGAAAAGAAGAAACAGGCACTGGTCTGCCTCGACGCGACGAATGGCAAGACCCTGTGGCGGCAGCCCATCGAGGAACAGTGGAACGACAGCATGGGCGACGGGGCGCGGGCCACGCCGACCGTGAACGACGGCCGTGTGTACATCATGGGGGCGCGAGGGCGCGTGGTGTGCTGCGACGCGGAGACGGGTAAGGAAATCTGGTCAGCCAGCCACGATAAGGTGCCCCAGTGGGGTTACAGCGGGTCGGTGCTGGTCGAGGGCGACCTCGCCATCTACTCGCCGGGGGCAAAGGCCGGCGCGCTGCGGGCC
>JBBTET010000067.1:0-36967 GCA_038042195.1 Planctomycetota bacterium
CCCCTTATCAAGGGGAGGGGACAAGTCTAGGGGAGGGGACCAGCTGCGAAGCGAGAACTCCATGGTGTGACACGTGCCGACGTGCCGTCGCTACAACCTGCCGACTTTCTCCAAACTAACATCGGGTGTCGAGATAACGCCTAATTTAATTGACGCGGTCAAACTCATTTTGATATAAACACATTGTTACTTGTCGCGGGGCTGGGCGTGGCGTCGTTCGACGTCTCAGGTTCCATGCCCTGAAATCTCTGGTCCTCTTTTTTCGGAGGCACACACATGAACAGATTTATCGACACCCTCATTCACAAGGCCAAGGCCGTCCTGTGCATCTGCCTGATGGTCGGCCTGCACGTCGCGCTGCCCGGTTGCGGTCAGACGGCGTTCTCACCGGCCAACACCATCGCCACGCCGGTCTCCGAGGCCGACGCACTCGGTCAGACGATGGCGGGCACGCCGATGGCCGGGGCGAAGGCGATTGAGTTCGATCAGATCACGAAGAGCTTCCGCGTGGTGTACGCCGACGGGTCGGCACGGATCACGGGGCAGGTGGCGACGGATGCGAACGGCGACCACTATGTGTCACAGATTGTCGTGACGAACGGCGAGCGGGCGATCACGCTGTCGATTAATTCGTCGAAGCAGATCACCGATGTCGTCACAGCACAGGGCGTTTGGCAGCGGCCGGTGACCACGAACGCCCCGTCGGCTCCGGGCGCACCGACGGCACCGGGGGCGCGGGCGACGGGGGACGTGGATCAGTTCGTGTTGGCTAATGCAGAACTTTTTTCGCTGTCTCAGCAGGCTGACGATCTGGGATTTTCCTCGTCAACAGATCAGGCCCAGCCAAAGGCGGACACCGCCGCGTTTGCTCCGTTACTCTGGGCGATCGGTGGATTGGCGCTCTGGCCGATCGGTGCATTTGCCACCCTTCTGTTTGTGGTTGAGCTTGTGGTGGTCTTGAACGTGATATTCTGATCGCCGCGCACATCCTGCGTACATAACGAGGTGGATTCCTTTGCGGAATCCACCTTTTTTATTGGCCCCGACTGCGAAATGCGGCTTGAAAGGGCGATGGGGGCATTTGTCGGATTGACGCGGTCGCGCTTCTGACCGAATAATCCTCTCGGCAGATCGAATTATCCATCGGGCACCTCTTTCGTGTAGGACTCGTCCATGTCACTGGCCACGTTGCCCAAGACCGTCAAGACCTTCGCACGGCTTCGCGCCATTGCGCAGGTGCTCTCGCGTCACGGCTTCGGGCACTTCGTGGATCGGTTGCAATTGGGGCGGTATATCCCCTCGGCGATTCGCTTTCGCCTGGCACCGGCGATGGAAGAGTCTGAGTCCGATCCGCTCGCCGCCATTGGGGCGCGATTGGTAAAGGTCTGCGAGGAGCTTGGCCCGACGTTTATCAAACTTGGCCAGCTTGCGTCGACGCGCCCCGATGTCTTGCCGCCGCAGGTTCTCACGGCGCTGGAGCGGTTGCAGGACGACGTGGCCCCGTTTCCATCGGAGCAGGCACGGAAGATCTTTGAGGATGACATCGGGATGCCGGTCGAGAAGGCGTTCAAGCGTTTCACCGATGAAGCCTTCGCCAGCGGCTCCATCGCACAGGCCCATCGCGCGGTGACGGCGGACGGCCAGGATGTCGTGGTGAAGATCAAGCGGCCCGGCATTGATCAGACGGTTCAACTGGACATCTATGTGTTGCGGTGGATGGCGGAGCGGGCTGAATCGCTCTTCCCGGAGCTACGACCGTATCACCCGAAGATGCTGGTCGATGAGTTTGCCCAGAACATTCACACGGAATTGGACTTCGTCAACGAGGCCTCCGCCACGAGCCGATTTAACGAGGCCTTCGCGGATGATCCGCACATTCGCACGCCGAAGGTTCACTGGGAGCTGACCGACACCAACGTTCTCACGCTTGAATACATGGAGGGGATGCACCTCCGTGACGCGTTGAACGGCAAGTCGGATCAGGTGGATCGCAAGCTCGTCGCTCGTCGGCTGTCGGAGTGCTTCCTGCATCAGTATTTTGAACTGGGTCTGTTTCACGCCGATCCGCACCCCGGCAACATGCTGATACGCCCGCCCGGCGACGTGGTGCTCTTCGACTTCGGCATCGTCGGCCAGATCGACGACGACATTGTCGGTCGGCTTGTGCTCGGCATCGTCGCGATGGTTAACAAGGAGATCGATGTCATCGTTGACATCCTTGCGGACTTCGGGGCGCTGAGCCGTGAGACGGATCGCAATGCTCTGACGCGCGACCTGCGGACGTGGCTGGAGAAATACTATGGGCTTCCCCTGCATCGCATGGAGTTCAAGACGCTTTTTCGCGAGTTGATTGACATCGTGCGACGTAATAACGCCGTGCTGCCGCGCGAGTTTGTGTCGATGTTCAAATCGCTGGCCACGGTGTCGGGCGTAATCATGCAGCTTGACCCGGAGTTGAACCTGCTCGAACTATTGCAGCCCAAGCTCTCCAAGCTGATGCGCGAGCGATTCAGCCCCAAGCGCATCGCGCGGCTGGCCGGCGTGTCGGGATTGCACATTGCCAGCATCGTCCGAGATGCCCCGCGATTGATTCGTGATTTGATGCGCGGTATCGGACGGGGCCAGTTTCAGATCAACATCCGCCATGAGAATCTCGATTATCTGGCCAGTGAGCTGGATCGATCGAGCAATCGCCTGGCCTTCTCGGTCCTCGTGGCCTCGACCATCATCGGCAGCACCATGTTGTTGTCGGTGCAAAATGAACTCACCGTGTTCGGCGTGCCCATTCGGTATTTGGGCTTCGTCGGGTATGCCGTGAGCTTCGTGATGGCATCGGGGCTGCTCATCGCCATCCTGCGCAGCGGCAAGATGTCGTGACCGAGGCTCGCGATTCAAGTTTTGAGGATCGGCTGGGCGGGGTGCGATGTGGCGGAATCCGATTCCAACAAACGACGTGCCGCTTCCCTTCACGATGTCGATATCGTCACTGTTGAGACGTATCACCGTAGTGAGCAAGCCGCGCAAATCGTTAATTCACCCCAGACCTCTTTTCCTACCAAGCCTCAACGAGCGATCCCCCGACTGACGCGCGTTGATATCTTCTGTGCCATCGGCCTCGCCATCGCCGCATTTGCGGGTCGATGGCCGTTGATCGAGCGCGGAGAGACGTTGCTTCACCCTGATGAGGCAGTCGTCGGCATCATGGCCCAGGACATTGCCGCCGGTCGAAGCCTTCCGATCTATTTCTATGGCCAGCGCTACATGGGCGCGCTGGAGTCCTACGTCGTTGCAGGTCTGACTCCGCTGTTCGACGATCCGATTCACGCCCTGCGATCCGCACCGTGTCTTTTCTTCGCGATCCTCGTGGCGACTCAGTATCTGATGCTCACTCGATGGTTCGGGAGGCGCGGCGGACTCCTCGGCGCAGCGGCCCTCATCTTCGGGTCACCGATGTTTGCGCAGTGGTCAATCTCGTCCCGTGGCGGTTACATCGAAGTGCTGCTTTGGGGCACGCTGTTGTTATGGTCCTACACCGAGTGGTTCATGCGGTCCACTCATCACGCGCGGGCGAGGCTTCATCAATTCGCGTTCGGGCTTGTTCTCGGCTCCGGTTTTTGGATTAACCCGTCCGTCCTCTTTTTCGTTCTGCCCATCGTGGCCCACACGGCGTTGAGTCGATTGCCTTTCCTGGAACGCATTACGCCACTCCTGCGGATAGCAATGCGAAGGCTGCGTACATCACTCGCCGGCACGACGCTGCCCATGATCGCGATCTTTGCGGTGCTTGCAGTCAACATGCTATGGACCGTGTGGGTTGACGAGGGCCGAGTGCGGTCGCAATTGCTTCTGGGCCTGTTTCCTACGCCCTTTGCCGTCGGGGCTATCGCAATCATCATCGGAGCAACGACGTGGCAACTCGCGCGTCGCACGAATCTGATCCCGGCGGTACGCACTATCGCTTTGCGTAATGCCGTCATGCTGCTCGGTGCGATCCTCGGGGCGTTACCCGCCGTTTGGTATGTCGTGCAACACAGTCTGTCCGGCATCGAGATGGAGCCGGCCCTGCCGCTCGGATTTCGGCCGCTCTGGAAAACTGGCGAGACGATGATCTATCTGCTCTGCGGACTGCCGCTCTACTTCGGGGCCGACCCACGCCCTTTCATCTCTCATGTCACCGTCGGACGCGATCATGCACTGGAGCCGCTCGACATTTTCACGTCGGCACTCGTTGCCGTGTCGGATCGATTGGTGCTCGCCTCCATCGCGGTATGTTGCAGCGTCATTGCCATCGCGTATCGAAATGAGGTTCGCCGGTTGATGACGCTGCGCGGTGTCGCACGATCCCCCGTCACGCTTCTCCTGCTCGGCGTTGCGGGCACGGTCACGCTCTATTTGCTTGGAGGTTGCAGTTGCAGCTTCACCACGATTCGATACTTGCTGCCTCTTTGGGCATTCATCCCCGGTCTCCTCGCAGCGGTGGCGGTCAATCGGCGATTTCAATTCGCGGGCAAGGCCGCGCCGGTGATCCTGTGCGCTAGCTGGCTCGCCGGACAATACACGCTATGCATGACCATCGGCGCGCCGCATCCGCTGCACGTCGTCGCCGATTCCCTCGTCGAATCACGATTGCCAACGGCCACCGCCGAGATTCTCGATGCCCATTTGCTTTCGTACCTCACGAGGCAATCGTGTCGTGTGCGCGAGTATCAGCCGTTCTGGCCGCGATTGGCACACTATGAAAGCGACGTTACACTTCAATCCGCATCAATGACCGACTATGTCGTGAATACGACGGACTACGACCGCACCTCCGATTGGACCGACCCCGGCACCCCCGGTCCGCCGCCGCCAGAGACGCAACGGTCCCTCTGGCCCACGTTGAAACGCACCCTCCAAATCACTCCACACCTTGTGCAGATGCGAGACGCCTTGCCCAGCGGCTACGAGCGAATTCGCCTCGCCACACCACTCGATTAAATGGCCGGCCTATTGACATCATCACCCTATCATGGGTTAGAATGGTGGACAGAGTCGGGTACCACAGGAGTAGGGCGTAGGGCAGTCCCATCGACGCGCTCGCCGCCAGCCTCGGGTCCACTGTCAAGGAACTGATTCATGAAAGAGATTCATCTCGGGCGCTGTGTCGTTTTTCTGTTTACGCTGGTAGTCGTGTCTTTCATCTTCACTTCCACGGCGTGGTCCAGCCCGGTGGAAGGAGCCGTTTCACTGGTATGCCTTGACGACAAGGATCCGCCCGCGAACGGCGACAAGAAAACAAAGAAGGCGAAGAAGTCTGACAAGAAGGACAAAGCCGACAAGAAAGAGGAAGCAGCCGAGGAGCCGACGGAACGAATACGCTGGGGAAAACGCCGCAACGAAACTGACGAGCAATATGACAAACGCTACAACGCGCTGCTGAAAAAGATCGATCAAGACAAGCACGGCGACTTCAACGGCGGCCATTTTGAAAACGCCGCCGGCGAAAAGATTCGCCTCTGGACCTACATGGGGCACCCGTTCATCGTCCGCACCGACATCAGCAAGGAGTTCACCGCCGACTCCGCGATGTACATGGAAATGCTTCACCGTGAATATGGCGCGGCCTATTCCAAGCTGCTTGGTGGCGTGAAGGCCGATTTGCGAGAAAAGGTGGAAGTCATCATCTTCGCCGATCAGGCGGTCTATCGAAAAAACGGCGGCTCGGCCGGCAGCGGTGGCTTCTTCCATCCCGCCGTCCACTTGCTCAACGACCGCGGTCCCTTTTGGCCCGCGTCTCATTATCGATTGCAACAGTTCACCGACGGCATCAAGAACTTCAACAAGTGGCCCAAGGGCACGCTCAAGCACGAGGCCGCCCACATGGAGATTCAACTTCGACTGGGCTACACGTTGTTTTACAACGTGGTTGGGTTCCCGGTCGATTGCCCGCGCTGGTGGAATGAGGGCCACGCGGCGGTGTTTGAATACTGGGATTTTGAGAAAACGGTGGATGAGAACTTCGCTGAGATTCCGAATCGCGGCCGCTATGCCCCGGTGATCCGCCGCTTGCACAGTACCGATCGATGGAAAGACTTCCACTATGTTTGGACGATTGACCCCAAGACCTGGCACGAGGACATGACCGCGAAGGATGGCCAGGGTTTCCTGAACTATGCCCAGGCCTGGTCGTTGGCGGCCTACATGATGCACTCGGGCACGAAAGGCCGCTCTGACTTCCGAAAAATTTTCGATCTTTCTCGCCGCGTCGGCTCCGACCGCCAGACGACCTACAAGGGCGACCGGATGACGGCTTGGGATGACAAGTTCCCCAAGAAAGAGCAAGAGCGGCTTGAAACCAATTGGAACGACTGGGTCGGCGAGAACGTATCTCGAGAGAAGAAGATTCCGGATGAGGAATACTACCTCCGCCAGCAGGGCTACAAGCCCAGCATCGATGAACTCGAGCGCTTCACGAAAGAAGAATACGAGGAGATGTCCAAAGAGATTCGAAAGGAAGAGCGACGCCGGAAGAAAGAGATCAAGATCGAAAAATAGGCGACCCACTGGATGGTTGTGGCGACAGGTTTAACTCCCTGGTCGCTTCGCCTTTCCATAAATCTCACTTGCCTCGCGCACTTGCATGGACGTGATGCACTCCGGCGACTTTGGATCAAGATGTTCCCCGCCGGGGAGGTCTCTGGTGGCATTTGTCACATTGACGTGATCGAACTTGTACGGTCCATCCACTCGTGACTCATTCAACATCGCCCACAGTGGATACTCCCATTCGTTCGCCCCAATCATCATTCCGATACGCAGGCAACCGCGTCGCCGGGCATAGTCGGCAAGTTGAACATGCCCTTCACGCACATCCCGGCGTGTCAGGTAGAACATTTCGCTTCGTGCAATCCGAAAAATGCTGTTCTCGCTGACGATGGGCCGACTGAAATTGAAGAACAGTGGATACATCCCCGCCAGTACCAATGTTGCGCAGAGGAGTCGACCGAGCCTGGGTCGATTCGACCATGCACTCCCGACGAGCGGCGACGCAAGCACAAAGAGGGGCAAGTGCAACCGGCTGTGCCACGGTTGCCAACGAAGGTACCCGCAGAACAAAAGAAACCCCCCGGCGACGACGATGACCATCGCGATATTTCGCCCTCGCAACACACCACCACGCCGGAGTAGTAACGCCAAGGATACGAGGATCACCATCAAGTGCAGCCCGTTGCCGGCACTGTCTTCATGGTTCGGCTGCTCCTCGACGCCGAAGTAGGTATCGCTCAGCGTGGTGCGCGGATCGTGCGGATCAAGACCCGCGATGGAATGTGCCTTCGCGACGAGATTCGTGACGGGCCGCTGCAGTCCGTTTGGTGCCGTATTCGCGTGCAGTGCGAGGCTACGCAGGACGTTCGACGCCAAGAGCCACGGCCCCATCGCCGCGTTTGAATATTGCCCCACTTCTTCCTTCGGCCCCAGCGGCGACCCGAAGACTCCGTAGTTCCTCCAGCCGTGCCCCGCGTTTAGCACGATCACCATCGCGGCGACCACCCCGACGTGCCGCCACCACTGCGACGCCCTCGTCCGAAGCACATGTATGCCGTACCAGAGGCAGAGCGGAACCGCAAAGAGATAGGCAGTCGCCTTGGTCAGCATCGCCAGGCCCAGTACCAGCCCGACGTAGTAGGTCAGTCGCGTCAGCCGTTTCCCGACGGGTTGCTGTATGAATTCCAACACGCCCCACGCGAGGCATACCAGCCAAAAGGCCGCGACGTAGTCATTCTGGGCGCTCGTCGATTGGAAGATGCCCATCGGCAGCGTGGCGCATGCGATGGCCGCGACAACCTGTCCCGCAATCCCAGCACCGAGCCTCGCTGCGATGAGTGACACGCCCACGACGCTGCCGACCATCGCGAGCCACTGTGGAAGGTTAGCGAATCGATCCCCGTTGGTGAGAATCTGAAAATGCAGAATAACGAATTCAGCGCCAGGATTCAGGTGTACCTGCCGCAGGATGTTGGTCGGGTAATGGGCCACGCTGTGATTCTGCGCCCAGTGAATCACGCGGCCCATGTGATAGGTCATGGCGTCCCAGGTGTTCGGCGGGGCGACAAGCGCGATGCAAAGGAGGACGCCGGCAAAACCCGCCAGGCACGCGATGAGAATCTTTGAGACTGCGTCGAGCCGATCCCCCCGCGTCGTCGCTTCAACTGACTTCGGCTTTTGCCGAGCCAACACGAATCCGAACCACGCGACAACACCCGCCACCACCCACGCCGTGACCAGTCCGCCCCATGTGATTGATTTCACAAGGCTCAGTGCCTCCGTGATGACAACCAAGACCGCCCCCCACACCCCCGCCCCGATGAGCACCCCTTCGCGCAGCCCGCCGACCTTGGCCCGCGCCCACGCGATGAAGAGCGCCAACACGGCCAGCGGTAGCAGCACCCACAGCATCCCGCCGTTGTACGCCATGATTGCCGCCCCGAAAAGCACCCTTTCGCGGCGTGTTGACGCAACCCTTGCGTCTTTGGCCGATAAAATATGTATGAAGGATTCTCGTCACGGCCCCCTTTACCCGGCGATCGCGCAAATCCTAGTATTAGTGCATCAGGACCGTTGCTCTCACTAATCGGAGCCACCACTATGACACCCCCTATCCGATCCGATCATCCCATCCGCAAGTGGTTCGCCGGCCTTGTGGAGGCGAGCTTTCAGACGCGCGTCGGCCTTTGCGACCCGTCGCTGACCGACTACCTCGTCGGCCTGCTCACCGAGTTCATCCACGTCGAGCGGATCAATTCGCTCACCGATGGCAGCGGCCAACGGATCGAAGACCTCTCCGGGATGTTGTACACGATTGAGAAGAACCCCAGCCCGGAGCGCGACGCCCGCCTGCGCGAGGTGCATCGCCACATCGGCGACTACACGCTCTTCTGGACGGGCGTGTACCCTGAGAACCTTCGCCGCATGCACCGCCGTCACGACCGCGATGAATTGGTCAGCTACTTCGAGCAGGGCAAGCGGTCCTACGGCATCGCGTCGCATCTCTCCGACGACACCGGCCAACCGCCGCGCCGGGTGCTGGAAATGCTGAGCGACGAGTTTGAAATCTGCGCGTATGGGTTGGGGCTGGTTCGCAAGGAATGGGAGACGGGGGGGAGCAGTATTATTCCGATTCGGTTTGAGCCGACGTAGATGAGGATTGTACGTACTTCGTGGCACAGACTATCAGTCCGTGCGTGTGCTGCCGACGCCATCAATTCGCCAACAGCCGATTCACGAACGGCTCCACGTCCGCCTCGTTGACGATGCCCTCACCAGAGAGGTCCGCCGCGCAAAGGGCCACACTCACCGGGTCATGGTTGATTAAGGCCTGAACGAAGGGAGCGATGTCACGAGAATCGACAGCGAAGTCGCCATTGATGTCTGCCGACCCGCCTGGAAAGACGGACAGGGCAGCGGCGTTGCTGGTGGTTTGCGTGCAGTCGTTGAGCTTGATTACGCAGTCATAATTGTCGGTGTCGCTTGGTTTTGGGTGCAGGAATACGAGCGTGTTCGACTGCGTGCCTATCATTTCATCATTGTCGACTAAGTCCACACCTGACCGTCGCCAGTGGTAGCTGAGCGATCCGTCGCCGGTTGCGGTGGCACGAAGGGATACGGCGCTGTTTTGGCAGACCCGAGGAGAGGAGGGTTGTTGAGTAACCAAGGGCATGGGGCCAAGCGGGCCGTAACGTGTCCACGCATGAACGACCGAATTATTCTGCGCGCCCGAAACATCGATACCCATCAAAAAAACATCGTCATGGTATTTAACAATTTGAGTCGGATAATTACTCATGAAAGGACCGATTCCATCCTCCCAATTTACACCATTCCATCGGGCAATCGCAGGGGTCGGGCCAGTCGACGCAAGCAGTGTTCCATCTTGAACCGCGACAGCAACAACTGTGTAAAGGCCTGAGCCGAATGCTTGCCATTCCGAACCACTCCATTTGGCGATATTGTTGACTACGACTCCGCCTGCCTTCTGGAAATACCCACCTACAACAAGTCCGCCCTCAAATTCCACAATGGAAAAGACTGATCCATAACTGCCATTACTCGTAACAAGCCCGCTTGATAAACTTCGCCAGTTGGAACCATTCCATGCAGCAATGCTGTTGGCTATGCTCACTGGCCCAATACTCTTGAAATAACCTGCTGCAATCAAATCACCATGATAAGAACCTAACTGATTTACTGTGTCATAAGGGTTTAAGTAACTTCCAACATTACCGATACGATTCCACTGATGATCGTCCCACAAATGTACTTCTCCGTAATAAGGAGATAATTCTGAATCACTGGCAGCGATTAGTTGGTCGTCGTGGTTATACAACGCTACAACTTTTGACTGTAATCCATCGCCGATCGGCTGCCATGCACTGCCGTCAAATCGTGCTATATTCCTTGGTGACGAATACAACCCAAATGAGCCGCCGACGACCAAGTCATCACCATGCACGGTGGATGCATGAATGGTTGTAGGGGGAGACCAAGGACTGTGTTGGGGAGGGAACAACCAAGGGAGGCCTTCAAATGTGGCTCCATTCCAGAGCACGATTCCATCAACCCGCTTCGATCCTGCCTGAGTTATTTGACCAGTCATCACGAGCTTTTCGTGCCAGATACAAACCGAGCTAACTGGCCAAGTCGAACTACTTGCAGCTATCGTCAAGCCTGATCCGAGCGGCAGCCACGCTTTCCCATCCCATCGTGCGAGATCGTCACAAGCTAGATCGTTGCAGATTAAAGTAGACCCAGTTGCAAAGATATCGCTGCGGTATTCAGCAATGCTTCGAACCCATGAGGATGTCGAGGTAAGTCCATGGTCGAGTGCATGCCATTCGCCGTCGCGAAATTCCATAATATTTAAGCTAATATCATAGTCGGTCGTATACCCATAGTAAGAGCCTCCGACAAGTAAACGGTCACAACTCACTACCATCGAGTTAATGATTGGACTGGAACCATAAAAGCCGTAAAGCTGGTGCTCGATCGGGCTCCATGTTTGGCCGTTCCATCGCGCCAGCGACTTACACTGCAATCCTCCGGCTTTTGAAAAGAGGCCGCCGGCAATCAAATCATTCCCCTGAACCGCCAAAGAAAATACTCCACCAGAGTATGGCAGCATGCCTGTACCCAGGGCCTTCCACTCGGTCCCGCTCCATTTTGCAATTCCATACGAAAACGAATCGTTATTCACGGCGAATGATCCGCCAGCCACGAGTTCACCGTCATAAACGATCAGCGAACGTACTTGGTATGGTCCGTACTTCTCCAGCTCAATCCATTGATTTCCATCCCATCGGTATACTCCATATTCAGTTCCCATTATTAGTTGGCCGTTGAACTCTGCGAATGCGTAAGCATAGGCACTTCCGCCCTGAAACGGATTGTCCATGGCGACCCAGTGCTGACCTTCCCATCGTGCAACACCACCGACAGGGACACCGTCCGCTATGCCGAAATCACCGCCGGCAATCAACTGCCCTTCAAAGACTGCGAGGCATCGAACGATGCCAGATTCCATGCCATTGCCGAGACGATGAAACCTCGTCCCATCCCATGCGACGACTCGATTGGCCTGCAAGTGACCGGCATATGAAAACTCGCCTCCTATGACGAGCCACTTGTCCAAAGGCCCGTTTCCGTCTGGATCCCATTGAACAAATGAATGCCCACTAGAGATTCCCAAAAAGCCGTGTTCGGGACCTGAAAACAAGCCGTAGCTGCATTGGGCGGAAACCGGCTCCATGCTCATAAAGCCTTGCACGATTGCACTGATGAAGAATGAGATTGCGAAGCGCCTGATCATCTGATGCCTCCCGAACCCAATTGGACACCTTGGAATACAATTCAGATGAGCTCTAGGATACCAAGAATGACGGGCAAACTAAAGGCCCTGCCATATGATTAGCAGGAGGTTGGGATAACCTGAATCGGGTCGCTTGGGCTGCATGGATATCGATATCGAAACCGTGCCTTAATACTTCTCCCCACTCGCCGCCTTTGCCGTCGCACTCCCTGCCGAGCCTCCCCCTTGCGCTTCCTTCATGATTAGAATCCCCGCGCTCGCACCGATCCGCGTTGCACCGGCTTCGATCATCTTCTTCACGTCGTCGTAGCTGCGGATGCCGCCGGCGGCTTTGACGCCCATGCGCGTGCCGGCGACTGCTTCGCTCATGAGGGCCACGTCGGCGGCGGTTGCGCCGCCGGAGGCGAAGCCGGTGCTGGTTTTTACGAAGTCGGCACGGGCCCGTTTGGCGAGCAGGCAGGCTCGCACTTTTTCGTCATCGGTGAGTAGGGCGCACTCGATGATTACTTTGCTGATTGCTCGGCCGTCGATGCAGGCGTCCGTCACCGCCTTGATGTCGCGATAGACGAGGTCGTCGTCGCCGCTCTTGAGGGCGCCGATGTTGATGACCATGTCGACTTCGCGCGCCCCTTGTCGGATCGAAAATCGCGCCTCCGTCGCCTTGATCTCCGGCAGGTGCGTGCCGAGTGGGAAGCCGGCCACGGTGCAGACTGCGACGCTGGACCCCTTGAGGATGCTTGCCGCCACCGGCACCCATGATGGATTGATGCACACCGACGCGAAGCCGAACTGCATCGCCTCTTTGCAAAGCTGCTCCACCTGTTGCCGAGTGGCCTCTGGCTTGAGCAATGTGTGATCGATGAACTTGGCCACGTCCGCCGAGATCGGCCCGCCGCCGAGGCCGTAGCCGATGCGCCCCGCGCCGGCCGCGATGATCTCGCGCACGGCACCTGGGTTCTTCTCCGCACAGTGGCCGCGACACTCTGGTCCGCAACAGGCGCACAAGCCGCCGCCCCAGCCCGTCGGCCCGATCATGGCAGCGATGCGCGAGGCGATTCGTTCGAGGTCTTCGCTAGATAGGTCCGACACGTCAGCGATCTCCTTGGTCATTGCGGCGACGGTGCCTGTGTCAATGCCATCCGCACCATGCCCCGTACGACACGCACAGGGGTGGGCGAGGTTCTGCTTCTCAATATCGACCATCATCGCCACGCGGCGGAGATGCCGATCGGCGGTGCAATCCGTCGAGAGGAACACGTCCACGATCTGCTCGGCCAGGCCCGTGCCGATCAGCGATGCCCCGAGCGTCAACACGTTGGCATCGTTATGCTCGCGGCTGTTCCTCGCCGACGACACATCGTAGCACAGGGCGGCGCGGACGCCTGCGAACTTATTGGCCGTCATGGATGACCCGATGCCCGCACCATCAATGATGATCCCGCGCTCGCAAAGGCCCTCTGAAATACGTCGTGCCACCTCGGCCGCGATGGTCGGATAGTCACACGCCGATGTGTCGAAGGTGCCGCAGTCCTCGACGGCGTGCCCTTGCTCCGCGAGCTTCTTGCGCAGGTGCTCTTTCAAGCCGAAGCCGCCGTGATCCGCACCGATTGCAATTTTCATTAAGCACGCATCCACGGGGGTTAAGTGCAACCGCAGAATAAATCATTCAATGTGGGACAGGCGTCCCGCCTGTCCATGCACCGGCGAGACGCCGGTGCCACAGTAAAGATTCCGCGGCTCTACTTAGAGCTTTTCCAACTATGAACGATGGCTTCCCGTCGAACCCCCCGGCAGAGTCGGGGGGCTAGTGGAAGGTGACCATCGAGCCGAGGTATCATCATATACTGTGGCAGAGTCGTCCCCAACTCTGTACACATGGAGCGACCCGTAGTGGAATCGCAATCGGACGTCACGCCGCGAATGGTCGTCTGCCTCATCGCCGGGCGCGATGCGGTCGAGCGATTTCCCACGTTGCTCAAATATCTGCAACTGGGCCTGGTTGATGAAAGCATTCCCACGCTTCGGGTGGTGACGCAGGGCGAGCCGCTCACCACGCTCCAGACGGGCACCATGCTTCTTCTGCAAGATCGCCCGTTGGCGTGGCCGCTCGGCCGCTGGTCTCGACGGTCCTTCATCGCCGACATCGCCCGAAAGCTTGAAGCGATGAACGGCAACGCACCGACCATCGTTCACGGCCTCGCGCCCGGCACGATGGACATCGCGTCCGACGTGGCCATTGAAAGCGGCAGCGAACTGGTCTTTACGGTCTCATCCATGAAGCAGATCGAAGATGCCGCGTCGATGCGGTTGCTTTCGCGTGCCTCCGCGCTGGCACCGATCTCTCCACTGCTCGCCGAAGTGCTTCCGCCGTCGGTGCGATCCGCCAAGGTGGTCGAGATCATTCCGATCGGGGTCCATCCGATGAATCAGATCGCGGCTTTTAAGAATGCACAACGCGCCCCCGTGATCGTGTATGCCGGGCCGCTCTCCGATAATGAGGAGCTTGAGACGCTCCTGCGTGCCTTGAAGCAGGTCGTGAGCCGTCACCCGAACGTGTTGCTCTTTCTCCTGGGAAAAGGCCCGGCCGAGGATCACCTTCGACGCATGGTGGAGTCGCTTGAGATTAGCGACCACGTCACGTTTACCGGCCGCCTCGACGACTGGCGCAACGTCCTCGACGCCGCCGACATTTTTTGCATCCCGCGTGCCCAGACGGTTTGGCGTGAAGAGCCGTTGGCGGCACTGGCGGCGGGCGTTTGCGTGGTTGCGGCTGAAGGGTCGCTCTGCGATGAACTGGTCCACGAACGGACGGCGTTGCTCTTCCCGCAGGGCAGCGACGCGGCGCTGGCCCATTGCTTTTTGAAACTGCTTGGCGACACCGAATTCGCCCGCATGCTGGCGGCGGCGGGCCAAGGGCATGTTCGTATCTCCAATCCGCCTGCGCAACTGGTGAGTAAACACATTGAGCTATATCGTCGGCTGGCCCGCCCGCACCAAACGCTGGCGTTTTCCGGCGATGCCGTCGCGGGCCCGAAATGAACTGAGTCGGTCCATGCGACCGATCTGCTAATGAACATGTTTGCCTCGCATCTCATCATGATCATCGTCGTCGTCACGTGCGCTCAAACGTCGCAACCGACCGGCACGCCCACGACACAACCTCGCCGTGGGGACCAGCGCGACAATCGTCGCCGGGAACGCCTGATCGAACCGCGACCGGAATCAATGAACGACCGCGACCGACAACGATACGAACGGATGCTTGAGTCGGCCGCACGGCTTTACAACCTTGATGAGTTGCAACGAGCCATGGTGCGTAACCAAATCGACGCCATGAGCGCCGAGCGCCGCGCGGCCATGGGGGCCGATGCCATTGAGTATGACCGGCTCCGCGAGGAAGTTCGGAAAATGCAGAGTCTTCCTGGTGGGGTGGAATCCACGCCGGAGTCGCGTCGTACCCATCTGCGCGACCTACGAAACGATCCGCAATTCCGCGATGTGCGAGCGAAACTCAACGAGTTTGAAAATAAGTACCCCATCGACATGGAATCCGCCATCGAGCGCGTGGAAAAACTCATCCCCCCGGAGCAGGCCGAGGCTGGTCGAAAACGCCGTGATGAGCGAATGTCCGCCTTCCGACAGCGACGCGAACAACGTCAACAGCGTACGGCGGCCACGTCGCAGCCCACCACCGCGCCTTCCTCGCTGGAGCCGCTTGAACAACCTGCGCCGCCCCCTGCGCCTTTGCATCCCTGGGAACTACTCGTTCGCCGCTTCATTTCCGACCACGGCCTCACCGATGCACAATCCAATGCCGCCCTGGCCATGCTTCGGGAAGTGCGGTCTCGTGCGTCGCAGATCGAGAAGACACAAACCGACCGCGTGACCGATGCCAACGCTCTTCGCGATGCAGAGGCCCGTAAGAAGTCCCTTGCCGATCTTAACAAGCCGTATGACGAACTCTTTGATGAACTCAAGAATCGACTCGACTCCCTGCTCACCGCTGCCCAGCGTGCCCAATCGCCGATCACCCATCCCTAACTGAAAATTCCTCTGACCGTAGTGAGAATCTTTTACCTACGCGCCCCAATACACTCGGTCGTTGCGAAAATCCCGCGCCCACAGACCGTTTTCATTGACAGGGCACCGACCCTTCGCCCGTCCCTTAGTTGTTGGCTTGAGCCGCATTCACAGGAGAGTCTCTGATGTTGTTCCTCGCTACTTACGTTCGCGCCGGCACCCTCGTCGCTGTCCTTACGCTTGCCGTCGTCGCCAATGAGAAGGTGAATCTTCCCAAGACGCCGGTCGGCCTCTGTGCCGAGGCCTATTTCAGGACAGTCGCCGTCAATACGACCGAGGCATGGACCGATTTTGAAAACACCCATCGTGCCAAGGTTGGTGCCGGACGACGTAGCCTCGAAGATCGCATTCGCCAGCACATGGAGGTCGTTCGCCAGTCCGGCAAGGCCACGCCGAAGATGATCCTCGACGACTCGGAATTGGAGTTGACGGTTCTTGTCGAGACCACCAACGATCACCAGGCTTTTGAAATCACTTTCATCATGCAGCCAGAAGGTGGGCTGGACGGCATCGCCATCAAAGGCCCCATTGACCCCGCCGAATCCGCCAAGGGCAACCGCTCGCTGGATGCTGCCACCAAGCAATCCGTGGTCGAAGCGATTCGCGATCAGTTGAAAACAAATTATGTCTTCCCCGATGTGGCCGACAAGATGTGCGCTGCGCTGGACAAGAACCTGTCGAGCGGCACTTACGATTCCATCGACAAGGCCCGCCCGCTTGCCCGGCGGCTCACCGACGACCTCCGCGCCATCTGCCACGACAAACATCTGCGCGTGCTCGCGGGCAGTCCGAATCACGGCGCGCCAACCAGAACCTCGGTTCGCGGCATTGATCAGGCCAACAAGAACTTCGGCTTCGGCAAGGTCGAAATCCTCCCCGGCAACATCGCCTACATCAAACTCAACAGCTTCGACCCGACTCCAATGGCCATGGAAGTGGCCGGCGGCGCGCTGGCATTCTCCGCATATTCCTCGGCTGTGATCTTCGACATTCGCGACAACGGCGGTGGCTCGCCGGAGATGATCAAGTTCATCTCCAGTTACTTCTTCAAAAAGAAGACGCACCTCAACAGCTTCTACAACCGCCCCAATGACAGCACGACGGAGACGTGGACCGATGAGAAAATCTCCGGTCGCCGATTCGACAAGGACGTGCCTGTCTATGTTCTCACCAGCGGTCACACGTTCTCAGCCGCCGAGGAGTTCACCTACAACCTCAAGAATCTCAAACGCGCCACCATCGTCGGCGAGACCACGGGCGGCGGGGCGCACCCGGTGAACTTTGTCGAACTGGCCGGCGGATTTGGAATGTCCGTCCCCTATGCCCGGGCCATCAATCCGATCACCAAGACCAACTGGGAAGGCACCGGTGTCACGCCCGACATCGCGGTCCCCGCTGAGAAGGCCCTCGACACCGCCATCGCCGATGCGAAGAAGAAAATCGCCGAGCAACTCGCGGCGGAGAGCGATGACGACGAGTGACTATCGCAAGAATGGATTCTGCCGCTTCTCCCGGCCGATCGTCGTGATGGGACCGTGGCCGCTGTACACCTTGGTCTCATCGGGCAACGCGAAGAGCCGCTCCTTGATGTTGCGGATCAGGGCGTCGTGATCGCTGTGGTGAAAGTCGGTACGGCCGATGGAGCTGTGAAATAGGGCGTCCCCCACGATGACCATACCGCCCGTCGCACAATACAGACTCCGACTGCCGGGGGCATGACCCGATGTGTCCAACACATGCCACGTCGTCCCGTCGAGTTCGATCCGGCCGCCTGCCGGGAGATCGACGATGGTCTTCGCTTCCACGCGTAGCGCGAATCCGATGTCGCTCGATAGATTCTCATTCGGGTCGGTCATGGCCGGCTGTGCCTCGCGCGCCATCCACACCGGTAATCCCACAAACGCCTGGAGCATCTCCGGGACTCCCGCGATGTGATCAGCATGGCCGTGTGTCAGTACAATGGCATCCGGGGTCAGCGATTTCGACTTGATAAAACCCACCATCTCCGACGCAGACGGCGGCAACCCCGGATCGACGATCCAGCACGGCCCGGCCTCCCGCGTCCACACGACGTAGGCATTTTCTCCAAAGCTGGGATCGACGAAACACTCGATGTGCAATGATGACGGCATGGTGACGTTTGGAGTTAGTCGGTTAGTTCGAGGCAGCGTAGCCAAACAATTGGTTGCCGTCGAGGATGATCGCGCTGCGGTCGCGCGTAAACAGACCGCCAAACGAAGGCAGCATGGGCGTCACCAGATCGCCGCCGTCAATCATGTCCGCCTGCTCCCCGTCCGCTCGTCGATAGCGCACGATGCGATAGGCCTTCGCCCCTTCGGCCTTGGCCGACTCCTTCTTTTCCGAAGCCCGCTTCTCCACGATCGTCACCAGGACGCTCTCGCTCGTCAGTCGAGGTGCATCGACCCTCATCCCCGATCTCAACCGCACGCTCCACAGGGTTCGCCCATCCGCTGTGTCGTAGGCCGCCAGTTGCTCGCCGCACGTCGCGTAGATCGCGCCATCCGACGCCTGGCACCAAAGCCCATCCGTCGTCCCGTTTGAGATCGGCGGCGTTGTCCAGCAGACTCGACCCGACAGCGGATCATATTTCGTGAGCCGCCGACCATCCACACTGATGAACAGTCCCTCTTCATCCACGATCATCGTTGCCGGCACGAATCGATCGCTCGTCCCCACGCGCCAGAGGCTCTTTCCATTCGCGGGATCCACCACGTGGATTGCATTTGAGAACAGAACCAGGAGCACCCCGTGCGGCATCATCGCCAGCCCCTGCACCGGCCAATCCTCCTCGGGTCGGGCGTCGGCGATGGTCTCGCCCGTGACGGCATCGAGAATGACGATGGCGTGCTGCCGACCCTGCCACGTTGCGTAACACACGAACTTTTCGTTCACGAAGATCTGATTGTTGGTGTGTGCGTCGGCCTGTTTGCGCCATTGAACGGCCCCCGTGCTTGTATCCACGCAAACCAACTCGCCCCGATCCGTCGAGCTCACCAGCTTCGTCGCGCTGAGCGCGTGACAGGTCCACGTCTCGTTGTTCTCCGGATCCTCGTCCGGATCATCATTCGGTTCTTCGCCGACCGACCACGCTTGTTGCCCGCTGGTGCGAGTCAATGCAAACAGTCGATGGTTCGTTGCAAAAATGTATCGACTGTCATCCATTCCCAGCAGTTGCGGCTGGGCTGCGCAGGGGACCGGCCGGGACCACAGGGCGCTGCACGTTCCCGGATGTCGCGCCTCGATTTGTCCGCCGCAATAGGTGATGAGTGCGTCCCACTGCGTTCGCGCCGGCGTGGCAGCCGTCGGATCGAGCACACTGATTCGCTCGGGGTACAACCGCTTGAAGGACTCCTTGACCGGCCATTCCCCCATCGCACAGGCAACGTCGCGCACGTCGTGCTCACCGATGAGCAGTCGTCGATACGTTGTGAAGTCGATTCGTTCACCATTCACAAAGAATCGATGCTGCGGGTAATCACGCCGCCCGCGATCCACCCACTGTGCCGCCAAGGCCCATTTCCGATCCTTTGCCAGGCATGACGCAAACTCCCGAATCAACTCCGGTCGATCCGGTGCTTTGACCTGTGCCAAGGCTCTGCGATAAGACCGCGATGCCGTCGCCAAATCGCCCTGCTCCATCATCACGCGGGCATGATCCCCGAGCGCAATCGTCGCAACTTTGCTGTTTGGATACGCGTCGGCGAGTTCCAACAGACCCGAGGCATCCTTCGTCGCCCGAACCACCGTCAGACGATCTCGCGCCGCTTTCTCAATGGCCGCATAGACCTCGTCGCCGTGCGTTGCGATGAGCCATGCAATCCAGCGCGTCACGATCGGCCCAATCTCCTCGTCCGAATCATCCTCCGAGGCCTCTCCACTTGGTCGATAGCCCGGCGGTGACAATTCCATCGCCACCCTCATGCGAACCGCGCGGAGACTTCGATCCGACATGATCTGTTGATACACACTCGCCGCCGCGACGACATCTCGCCGCACAAGCTGCGTTCTTGCCAATTGCAGCCGATACGCCGCCTGACCTGTCGCATCGGGCGCACATTGCGCCGCCCAACTGAGCAGCCGCAGCGCCGATTCCACTTCAGCGGCACCGGAATCCGACCGATGCGAAACCGTATCTTCATCCGGCGTCATCACCATCGAGGTGAAGCGCGTCAGCGAAGTGAAGAACCGTCGCCGAACGTCGTCATCCGTTAGTCGCGCAAACCCGCCCGCTCGTCGGATCGCCTCTTCCACGGCCGCCATGCCTCGCTCATTTTCACCCGTGCTGAAGGCCAATTCCGCCAGGGCCAGCGGGATGGTCGCGTCCTCCAGTGATTGCTCCATGCGCCGCCCCAACTGTGCAAAAGCCGCCTCCTTGCCGGAGATGCCAAACACGCTGGTCGCCGACGCCACCACGATCTGATCCGATAGCATCGCCAAATTCCCGGCCTCTTCCAGCGACCACTTGTAGGAAGTTGCCGGCCCGCCATTCAATGGATAGGTGAGCAGTGCTCGACTCGTCGGCACGAATACACCATTCGTCGTCAATGCGGCCCGGCCGAAAAGCTGTCCATGATCCAAGGGTCGTTGCCACACGCGGCTGCGCACGGACAGGTCGAAGCACGTCACCTGCGAACCGGCGAGGTAGATCAGGTCGCCTCGCGCGCCGATGATCTGCTCGGAATTATCCAGCGCCTCCAACCCGACGCGAAACAGTTCGCGGCCGTCATTGGTGTTCAACGCCATGAGCGAATCCGAATCGAGCGGCATCACAATCACCGCGTCGCGCCAAGTCACCGCCGCCGGATATTGCCAGGATCGCGTTGGTCGCCCCATGCGCGACGGCCAGAATCCCTCCGGCGCGTCGGCGAACTTTGATTCGTATTGAGTCAGCCAGACCACTCGACCCGTGTCCACCGACACCGCGGACACCGTGCCGAGATTCGACTGCACGAAGACGAGATCGCCGTTGGCCGCCGGATGCGTGAGCGTCGGTCGGTGATATCCGTAGCTCCCCGTCGCCGCCTCGCCGAGATGCACGGTCCAAATCAGTTTGCCGGTCTCGACGTCGAATCGCAGGAGATTGCACGCCTCGAAGCCAAATGGTTTGCGACGCCGGGCCAATGCGAACAGCTTACCCTCGTGCAGCACCGGAGCGCCATCGAGTCGCGTGTCCTCGAATGCCGTGCTGAAGCCATCGAGTTTGTTCTGCCAGAGAACGGCTCCGGTTTTTGCATCAAGACACAGGAGGACTGATGAAATAAGCGTCTGGCCCGAGGCCGTCACCGGCTGCTCAATGTCCAGGTGAACATACAGGTGCCCGTCCGCGAGCAAGGATGTGAATTGAAGCGGCGGCTCGTCCTCGGCGTTCCACGAGGGCCGCGCCGTGGTCGTCCCGGGATGGTCATAGCTCCACGCAGGTCGATCCGGCCGCAGCGGATCAATCGCCCAGACGCTCCGCGAATCATGCACGAACACCCACGGCGGCTCCGTTGGGTCGCTAGACGGCGACCCGGCCACCGGCACACAGGCCAACATGCGCCCGCTCTGCAACATGCGCATCCACGCATCCTTGCGAGCCGACTGCGACTCATACCCCGCAAGCTCATCCTCCCACCATGCACGACCGAACGAGTTGAACTTCCACAACCGCGCCTCCGCGACGGTTGATGAAACCGAGAAGCCGCGGCGATTCGCCGTGACGCCTAGCATCGGAGTGCCCGTTGCAATCGCCTCGCTGCGAGCGGGCTGGGTGGAGCTTTTAGTCGCTTCCGTCAAGACACCACGCAGAAACTCAACCAATGGCTGATCGCGCCCGCCCCAGGTAACCGTTCCCTCGCTTTTTTCATCTTCCAACGCGCCGATCAATGCTCGCAATGGCGACTCGTCCCCTTCAAAGGCATTGCACATGGCTGCCTTCGCCGTCCATGCACGACCGTTGGTCGCGCGCGTGGGTGTGGTTCCCTCGGATTGCGTTGTTTTGTCCGGGTGCTGCTCGGCGAGTTTCAGATACCACCGGCGAGCCGACATGAAGGCCCCGCGCTCAATGGCCCGCTCCCCCGCCTCATCCAGCGCGGCCGCGCCAGCGTGTGTGGCGAAGTACCGATCACTCACGCGGATCAACGCCTCTTCGCCGCTCTCCAGCATGGCCGACTTCAGCGCCGTTCGCGCTGCACCTTCAAAGGCCGCGCGATAGGCCGCCAACCCTTCCGCAGGCCAACCGCTCACCTGCTCATTCACGAACTCCCGAATGCAGACATGCCGGTGCTGATCCGTTGCCACGAGATACTCACCGAACTTCTCGCCCGCGTTTTGCATCGCCGTCGCGGCGCTGCCCCATTGTAGCGAGGCTGCGAGCTTTGCTGCGCGATCCAGCGTTTCCGTCGCCTCGAAGCTGGTGTTGAGGTACGACGCACTCGGCGCCGGCGCGGGCTGTGACGCGGGTTCCTGCGCCTGCGTGACGGTCGGAACACGGACCATCAATGAGAGAAAAATGATTGGAATGATGCGGCGCATGAAACGTCTCACATGGGTGAACTCTATCTAACTATAGATCGACCGACGGCCGGAATCACGCCCACTTCGACACTGGTTTCGCGTCGAAATAACAAGGGGCGGGCAACTCTTACGAGCCGCTCCGCCCCTTTGGTCAACGGTCAGACGAATTCTCTCGCTCTGAGATTCGATCAGTCCTTTTTCTTTTCAGCCTTCTTGCCATGCTTCTCGAAGTAGCCGGCCAATTCCTTCGCCATGTCCTCGGCCAGGTCGTCCGCCCCCGTGCCTGATGCCTCGCTCTTGGTCACGATTTGCAATTTGCCCAGGTCGGCACCATCGCCCTTGAAGTAGAACAAGACCACTGCGTATTTGTGCGGGAACGCCGAACCGCTCTTGTTGAACCACATGACATGCGGCTCGATGGTCAGGGCAGGCGACCCGCCCTTGAAGACAGGGTCCTTGCCCTGCGTGAGGGTCTTTCGAAGCTCGGATACCAGCATCGAATTGAACTCCGAGGGGACCAGTCCGCCCAGTTCAGTTCGGGGTGTCTCGATATTCACGGTTCCGAACCGCGCGAAACTAGCGCCGCCCGTACCCGGAATCGGATCGGCCTTCGAGGAGGCACCCTTCGCTTCGGCCAAGGTGCGCTTCACCATCGTGCCGCAGCCTGTTCCTGTTACGAGCAACATGCCCGCCGCCATTGCAAACGCCATTCGACGCATTGTAATTCTCCTTGGAAATGTCGTAGATCTGTTGTGCTTCCGAGTTGGTTCACACCAGACTTCGGACACCCCTAGCATATCGGGGCCATTGGCCCGGTCAAGCCGTGGGGCCCGACGGCGCGGTATCGCCGCCGGCCCGTGAGAAACGATGGAGAATGTTCGCGACAAGTTGTGTCGACTCGGGGATGGAATCAAGTCGGTAGAAAAGCCCCGGTGCTCGCTCGCCTTCGAACAAGTGTTTTGCGATCAGCCAGACCGTTTCACTCCATTGGCTCGCATCGGGCGTGTCGGACTCGACACACGCGCGCGAAGTCGCCAACCAATCAGCGACACCCGTCTCCAGTGCCCCAATCGACATCGGCGCACTCCAGCGCGACGTCGATCGAGTTACCACGCACGCGTGAATCAACTGATCCCTGACCGCCTTGCGCGGCGAACTCGCCCGTTGCACGACGAACCAGCCGACCCGCCCGATGTCCGTCAAGTGGGTATGCTCCGGCTTTGAGAGATACCGCTCGGCAAGCTCCATCGATTGCTTGATCCCCGCCGCTCGCTCATAGGCCTGTCGCCCCGAGGCCTCGCGCATCCGGGAATTCAGCGCCTCAAACCCGGCCTGTCGATCCCCGACCGACAGCGACAAGGCTTCGCGCATGGACCGTCGATACGCCTCCATGGAAATCGTTCCATTGCAGGGAGCGGGACAACGCCCCATGTCGAAATAGGAACACGCCTGACCATGCGGAGCCTGTGAGAGCACCTCGTGATACCGACAGAGGTCAAACGCATCTTCAAGGATGTGAACCCATTCGTCCGCCGCCGCGCGAGCCGGGAACGGCCCCATGTAGGTCGCGCCATCGTCCCGGTACTCCTTCATGCTTTGAAATCTTGGCGCAGCATCCTCCAGCCTTACGCGCACGAACCAGCATGGGCCGAACATCAATTGCTTCCGATAGGCCCCACGATGGATCACCCGCGCAGCTTTCCAGTGTGCCCACGCCGTCTCAAATCGGCTGAAGGTCGGCCGCCAATAGACGCGCGCCGCGATCTCGGACAGATTGGCCCGTCGGGTTTTCTCGTCTGTCGGCGAGCCTAGTCGTCGACACACGGCGTGACGCACATCCTCCGCTGCCGCAAGGAGAATCGGGCGATCCTCCGCGTCGCATAGCAGGTAGGCACCGCCGGTCGATGGGAGTTCGAGGAGTTTTCCCACGGGCGCGAGAAGGTCGAGTCGCTTTGGAAGCAGCGCCGAGAGTGTCTTCAAATCAATCGTGGAGCCTGACATCACTGGCCCCCGCGCCAGAATTGCCACCACCTTTTTCCCCTGCGTCCTTCGCGTGTCGTCTTCACCGATGCCTCCGGGAGCATCAGCCGACGCTGCCGCCACTTGGCTCGCGCGAAATGCTCGGGGTGCTCGCGAAACCGGCGACGCGCCTCGTCGCCGAAGAATGCATCCACGGACGGCAGTTCACCCTCCTCGCCATAGAACTTCATGGCTTCGTCCAGGCACTGTGCCGCTTCATGGGCAAGCTGCCTCGACGCCGACCGATCCGGTTCCTTCTCTGATGCATTAATGATGGATTGAAAAAGAGTCAGCCATCCGAGGAGGTCGATGGCCAGCGACGGTTCGTTCGTTGGATTGATGCAATCCGACCGCGCGGCCTCGCGCGTCGGCGTGGGATTAATGGTGAATCGAATGCTACCGAGATGTTCACAGGCCCCGCAGCGCGCTCCGATGGCCCACGACGAAGTATCATCACCCGTTTTCGTTAATTCGCCCGAGGCCTGAACGGGGCCACGTGCGCAATGCGGGCATCGCAGCGTCAACAAATAGAGATAGGCCTCGGCGACACTGTGAACTCGAACGTGATTCTCCGGTGGGGACATAGGATGCGCGCCTGACGATGCGGCGGATCATCCATCACCGTTGCCTGCGAATCAACCACCACCCTCGTCAGGCTTGCTGCCCTCTTCAGTTTTTTCCTCCGACTCGCCGCCCTCCCGGCCTTCCGCTTCGGAGCCTCCTTCTCGCTCTTCGGGTGGCGAGGCCTCGTCCCCTTCAGGCTGTCCTTCAGCGGCTTCACCGTCGCCACTTTCTTCCTTCGCGGTTTCAGCGTCCTTGTCACCCTCGGGCGGCTCTTCTTTTTCTTCCGCCTTCTTGGTGTCCTTTTTATCCTCCGCCGGAGCGGACTTCTTCACCGGCTCAGCCTTTTTCTCGACCGGCTTTTCCGGTTTCTCTTTCTTGGCGGACTTTGGTTCCTTCGCCCCATGCTTTGTTACAGAGTTGAGCTTGTCACCGAGGGCCTTTAGAAATCCACTCTTGCTCTCGCCCTTCTTCCCAGCATCTGACTTGGCCTTCTTCGGTGCCTCGTCTTCTGTTGGCGCGTCCGCCGACTCCGCGTCGCTGTTCGACTCTTCGCCCTTTTCTGTCTTCGCGGCTCGAAACGTCTCCAAGGCTTCATACTTTATTTCGCGCGCTGGAAGCGTCTTCACGGATGCCTGATCCATCACATAGGCGGACTCGGCTTCCGGCATCCCACCGGGCATCAGGCGGCTCGCGCCGAGGGCATGTTGCGCCTTCTGCCCGCCGTCATCCGACTTGGCACATCCCATCTGCGCGACCGCGAACATCAACACCAGGCAAACTGTAGTACGACCATTCATGGCTGAATCCTCCCTCGACGGAGCACCGTCCCCCGCGACTGCATCCCCGGTGAAATACGGGGTACTGGATTATACCACGCCGGGCCACTCACCAGTGCTGCGCCGCCGCTGAATTACTGCTATACTGTTTGGATGCTCTCCCTGCCGAAAGCACTATACATTGCGTAAAGTTTGTTACCGCCCGTAGCGATCTCCCGCACGAGGATTTCCGACCTTGAAACGCCGTTTTCTCAGACCCGTCATCGCCTGGTCGGCCCTCGTGGTTTGGGTCGGTGCCTGCACCACCGCGCCGGTCGGGACAGGAATCCCGGGCGGCAGCACAACCGGCGGCTCAACCATGGGTGGTACCTCCGGTACCGGCGCGGGCACCCCCGGCGGCGTCACTCAATCCGTCGCCGCCACCATTTTGGAACAGCTCTCCCTTGAACGCGTTAACCGCGCTCGCCTTCGCCCCGCAAACGAGGCGTCCTCGAACGGAATCGCCATCGACGAAGGCATCCCCGGCCAACTCAACACGACCCCCAAACAACCCCTGGCCTTGAATGCCATACTCATGCAGACCGCCCGTCACCACAGTCAGGACATGCTCAACCGGGACTTCTTCGAGCACGTCAATCCCGACGGCAAGTCACCCTTCGACCGCATGGGGGATGCCGGCTATGTCATCGCCACCGCCGGACAGAATCTGGCTTGGCGCGGCACCACCGGAACCGTCAACGAACTCAGCATGGTCGAGGATGAACATGTCGATTTGTTTGTGGACACAGGCATCGCCGGGCGCGGCCATCGCATCAGCATGTTGAACCAGGACTTTCGTGAGGTCGGCATCGGCATCCTGCGCGGGTCGTTCACCACCACCACCACCTACGACTCCATGATGCAGACCCAGGACTTCGGCACCAGCCAGGGCTCGGGGGTTTTCGTTTTGGGCGTGGTCTATAACGATACAAACAAAAACAATCGGTATGATTTTGGCGAAGGCGTCGCCAACAGCAACGTGCAACTTGGCCAGGTCACCAAATCCACGAACGCCGGCGGAGGCTATGGCTTTGAGGTCCGTTCCGCCGGCAGCTACACCCTGCGATTCCTCGTCACCAACACCACTGCGACCCTCAACCTCGGCACAGCGTCAAACAATATCAAGATCGATCTCGTCGACGGCACGCGCGTGGTCGTCAACCTCGGCCTTGGTCAGTTTTAGGTTCCACTTGTTTGCCGCTGGCGAGAGCCTCGCACCCGTGAAATGAACTACGCCGTCTGCGAGACCGCCTCGATGGGAAAGCCCGAGCGCGTTTGATCTGACCCGCTTCGCGGTAGAAACCACACCGCCCCAACCGTCGCTGCCAGCAGGAATACGTCAAGCCCGATCGTCTTCCATCCCGCCATTGCTGAGCCATCTTTGCCAAAGCATCCGCAATCGATGTGCAGCCCTTTGTAGAGGGCCGAATAGCTGACCGCGCAGATAAACATCATCAACATCCCGGTGACCAGCATCGCCCCCGATTTTCGCGTGGCTGGGATGATGAGCGCGATTGCCGCGGCCAGCTCCCACCACGGCAGAAGGATCGCCATCAGATTCGCTAGTGACTCAGGCAGGATGCGGTAGTTGGTGATGTCCATCGCGAACTGGCGTGGCTCCCAAATCTTTATGCTCGACGCCCATACGAACGCACCCGCGACCCCGAGTGCGCAAAGGTGTGATAAAGCCCTGAGCTGATGACGGTTCATCATTCTGCCCCTGTCGCGACATACGGTGCGAACTCGGTTTTCTTCGAGTCCACCTCCTGCCAGCCCTTCGTGTAAATCACCACGTTCTGAAACTTGAAGTCGTTCGTCAGGGCGTCGGCCACATGATGGCTCGCCTCGCAATCTCCGCCGCCGCAGTACACGATGAGCTTCTCATGCGGCGGCACCTCGCGCACGACACGGTCGATGTTTGCATAGATCGCGCTGGCCGGGATATGAATCGCGCCGCGGAAATGCCCCTCGACCCATTCGTGAGGCTCGCGGGCATCGACGAATCGCGCCGTGCCGTTCTTTAAGTGGTCCAGCACGTCCTCGGCCGACATCGTCGTCGCTGCGGGTGGTGCCGGGGTCGGTTCCGATGCCCTTGCGGTGGAGCCGGCATTTGCGATCTTCAATGGCGTTTCAGTCGTGGTAGTCGGCTGAGCAACTGCGGGATTGGTCATCACCCGTTCCGGCCGAATCCACGGCAGCGATGTTGGTCGAACGAGATTCACGGCCGCGCCTGTCGCACTCGATGCGATCAGAATTCCAACTGCATGGATGGTCGTGGTTTTCATGACGAAACCCTCTATGGCTTTACCGGCACTGTTGGGTTCGCCGGATCAACCACAGCCGGCTGTCCCACGTTGACGGCTTCGCCCCTCATTGCGCCGCCCATCTTGGCTTCGCTGATCACAATGGAGAGCATCGGCGACGTGGCCGAGTCCGTCCGTACCGAAATCACGTCTCCGCCCTTGCGCAGCGCATAGGACTTCGGCACGTCCAGCAACAGCTTGAAAGCAAAACCTGGTCGCGTCTCTTCGATACTCGTCTTCAATGACGTATTCGACGACTTCGCTTCCCAAATCTTGATCGGCGTGGTCGAGTTGTTCACAATGGAAAACTGCCGCTGCAAATCGTTGGCCCGATTCGGCGGCAATTGAAGTCGATTCGGGAAGATCTCGATGTCTGCCGCCAGATAGGCGCTTACCGGCACCTCGAGTCGAGGCATTTCCGCGACGCCGGTCTCAAACTCCAGCGACGCACCGAGGACGCCGCCCTGAAGCGGCGGCACCAGCGACACGATGACTTCCCACTTCTTCCCCGGCTCCACGACTTTCATCTCGCCCTTCACGCCGGGATTGTTGCTCTTGGGCGGCGACAGGCTCGCGGGCTTCGGCGAATTGTTGATGATGGTCAGCGTCTGCGTTGCGGCCAACGATTTCGGATCCTGCAGCGACACACGCCCGAATCCCACCGTCTTCGGCATGAACGTCACCGGCTCCCACACGTCGCCCTTCATGATCAGCGTGATCGCCGAGTCCGGCTGCACGCAATTCGTCACCACCATCGTGCTCTTGCTAATGAAGCCGCTGAACTTGTCCGTGTTCATCTTGAGCGGAATCCGCCCCATACCTCCGGGCGCAACTACGCGGTCAAACGCCCCGGCCGTGGTACACCCACAACCCGGCCTCACCGCCAGAATCTCCAGCGGCCCGTTGCCCGTGTTCTTGAAGGTAAAGTCGTGAAACACGTCCTTGCCCGTCACCACGCGCGGGTAGGTGTATTCCAATGAATCGAAGGAAATCTTTGGCACTTCACCCGGGTTGAGCTGCACCAAGGGCCCGCTGGTACCGGTATCCTTGCCCGCCGGCTGCGAGGTGGTCGGACCGGCGTTTCCAACCGGTGACTGGGCAGCAAGCGGAGCACTCCGCACCATCCACGCAATGACCATCGCCGCAAACCATGTACGGCACACTCGAAACGCCATGAGATTCTCCATCAAACTCGTCGCTTGGCATGGCCGAATTCATTACTCAAGCCATACGAAAAGTATAACGGGAATCGACCCCGCAGGCTGTAACGGACGTGTAACGTAAACGGCTCTTTTTTCGGGTTGAATCACCCCTTACATGCCTCTTTAAGCCATGCCTCATTATTGGTACAATGCCTTTCGTTCGGCCACGCGAGTCCTTCCACATCCGCCGATCCTGGAGGAGCGCCATGATTCCGCGCCGTATGCCCCGTCCCGTGCTTTACACGTTCTTGATGGTCTTGCCATTTGCGGGAATGTCCTGCCCAGCGGACATGACCTCATCGACGCCAAGCGCCGACCCGATCCCCGGCGAACAAGGCCCGGCTGGTCCTGAAGGTCCTCAGGGCGTTCAAGGAACTCCCGGCACCGTTGGTCCCGCCGGCCCACAAGGTCCCGCCGGTGCGAACGCCAACGTCACCGCCGGCCCGGGCATTCTCGTCGACGATGGCAACATCTCGCTCGACACCGCATTCACCGACATTCGCTATTGGTCGCAAACCGGCAACTCCGGCATGAACCCTGTCACGCGATTTCTCGGCACGACCGACAACAATCCGCTGGACTTTCGCACCAATAACCGTCGCGCCCTGCGCCTTGCATATGCAGAACGACTGGAGCCGGGCGCGCCGGACCAAACATTCCGCTCTAGTAACACGTTTATGGGCACACCAGCGAACCAGATAGACGCCGGCGTCGTCGGCTCATGGGTCGCCGGTGGATATGAAATCCTTGAAAATGGTTCCGTCGCGTCGAGTAGGAAGAACAAAGTGTCGGCTGATTCTAGTTTCATCGGTGGGGGAATCGACAATACGATTGAATCTCGGTTGGACAACATGATTCTCGTCGGAAAGAGCAGCGCCATCGCGGCGGGAAACAATAACAGGACCAGCGCCAGTAATGCCTTCGTTGGCGCCGGCACTGGCAATAAGGCGTCTGGAAGCGGATCATTCGTTGGTGCCGGCGTTGGCAATTTCGCCACCGGTGATCTTTCGTTTATCGGAAACGGCGACAATAACGACGCCACCGGCGATGATTCAACGATCCCCGGCGGCCGCGAGAACCTTGCCCAGGGCAATTACAGTTTCGCCGCGGGGTTTTCTGCCAAGGCCGTTCATGAAGGCGCATTCGTATGGGCCGATGCCGGCGGTTTCGGGAACGACTTCTCCTCCACCGCCCCCAATCAATTCTGCATCCGCGCGTCAGGAGGCCTTCGCGTTCAGAAATCAAATGTTCTCGGCACATCGCTCTCGTCCACCAGCGCGGCGCTCCACGTAGAGACATTTTTGGCGAACGGCGAAGCGGCATGGCTACGAACCGCTGTTCCCATCAACAATGTGAACATTCCCGTCATGAAACTGCATCGCAATCCCAACGGAACCAACCGGTTCGTAGAAGGCATCAACTGGGACGGGGGAGCCACCGCCACGATCAAGTTTCATATTGATGCCAACGGAAGCTACAACGCCGGCGGCGACTTCGCCGAAGCCATGCCTGCTGTTGGAGGCAAGAACAGCTATGAACCGGGGGATGTGCTGATTCTGAGCCAGGACCACCCCGGTGGTATTGAAAAATGTCATCGAGCCGCCGACTGCAAAGTCGCCGGCGTCTATTCCACGCGGCCCGGGATGATCGGAATCTCCGGCAACGATGAAACTCGCATTAATTCCGACGACATTCCCGTTGCGATTACCGGCATCGTTCCGACGAAAGTGTCCGCCGAAAACGGCGCGATTCGCATCGGTGACCTGCTCACCACATCGAGCACGCCAGGCCACGCCATGCGAGCCTCCGCAACAATGGTCAGCGGTGTTTCCATCTATTCCACCGGCACCATCCTCGGAAAAGCTATCGAACCGCTTGAAAAGGGCAAGGGGATGATCCGCGTCCTTCTGATGTCGAAGTAGGCCGTATTAACGAATGGTCACTTACCGCGCTATGATTTGAGTGGAGCAATTCCTCGCGCCAGAGTCGGGTGGATCGGAGGGTCGTGATCGTGACGCGAAACAAAGTCAGTCTGCTGCTTGCATCCATGTTCGCAGCGAGAATACTCGTCACCGCATGCAATACATCGCTGGATGCCGGGGCGTTCGGCACCGCCAGCCCGACGTTTCCCGTCGCGGCGAATGGGATCGGTTTTCCCCTGCCCGCCGGTTCGAGTCTGCCCGGCTTCCCCGTGGCCCAAAACGGTGCGACCGGCCCATCCTGGCAAACGGCCGTTTTTGGGTCCGTCGCCACGCAGCCCTGACGACATTGAATCGCATCGTTACTCGGCAGCAGCCTTCGCCGCTTCACGAAACAGGACTAAGCTGCTCGTGAATCCATGAACGTACGTCCGATGGCCGACCGGACCGATCTCGCCGGCCGCGAAGAAGCCCGCCACCTCGCATCCCCGCGCCACCTCATTGACGATTCCAATATCATGATTCGCCGAGCCGAACATGCGCTTCCCCCGACCGTTGCAGGAGAACAGCAAACCACCCGTGGGCGGTGCGTTCATCGATGCCACTTTGCCCGACAGCATTCGGCGCATTTCCTCATCGGCCGACTTGCTATCGCGCACGTGAAACTGAATCGTCTGGCCCGCCCGCACCAACGCGTTCACCGCCAGACCCGTCTCCGGCACCACGCCCATCAGATTGCGCACCAGGAAATCGCCTTGCCCGAACTTATCCAAATGCTCATCCACCACGTTGCCCACTTGCAGGCCCTGCTGCATCAATGCCTGATCCTGCGGGGCAGCCTGGTTAAACACGCCGCGCAGCATCTCCAACGCCGGCTTCCCGCGCAACTCGTAGATCACGTTTTGCTCGGCCTTTGTAATGACGAACGGCTCACCAATCGGCCGACAGCCTTGCGAGACCACGGTGTCAATCGTCACCGGCCCCGACATCGACACGCCGACCATCCCCTGGCGCAGCACCTGGTCATTCAGGAACAATCGATTCTGGTTTGGGCCTGACGCCCCGCTGGCCATGCCGCCCACGATCTTGCTGCCGGGAAACGCCTTGTCCAATTCCGCAAGACACGTCTCGGAATCAATCGAAAACGGCTCCGGCAATACGACGAACCCCGGCTTCTCGGAGGGCGTCACGCCGACGTGCTCCTGCCAGACCTCCACCCCTTCGAAGTCATTCACGTCATTCTGATCGATCACGAACGGCAGGATGCGTACGCCCGGCATCTTCGCCCCCCACACCGCCAGCCCCGGCGAATCCTCCACTTCCTGATTCGGACCGATGATCCCCGCGCCGGTGCAGCCGATGAGATTGCGGCAATTCAATTTACCCCAAACCCCATCCAGAATATCCTCGAACTCCGGTCCGTGATGATGCGAGACGAAGATCACCGCCAAGTCCGGCGCGAAATCCGCCAGCGGCTTGCACGCTTCGAGGATTGCCGCCCCCTTGTGCGGATTCGCACTTAACCCAGCCTTAAACTGCATCGCCACATCGATCTCCCCGCGTGTTCACGGATAGGTGCCTACTCGTTGCTGCACTTACCATAGCATAGCACGTCAATCCCACGATTCGTGACGCATCACTTCGCATCGGAATCCGACACCGCATGGGCCAGATTTCACAACCCAACCCACCCTGCCACAAAGGCAGCCCAACCTATCTACCTGCCGCCAACCCTGCCTCTTTGGCGGACTAATTGACAATTGTAAGCCCCATCACATCGGCAACTTTCTGACTGTAACACATTGCCAAAAAACAAGTTACACTCCATCCGCTTCGCCGTAATCAGCCCTTGGCACGCCCCTTGCTCTACTCCTTTCCACTCGGCCGCGCGGATTCCCCGCATCGCCGTCCAAATGAGGCAACCGTGTTCGCACCTGAGCGTGCCAATCTTCTGATCGCCGATGCCGGACCCAGCCCCTGGGCCGCCGACCTGGCGCGCTCGCTCGAACCCCTCCCGGTCAACCTTCATTGGACCCGAACCGACACCGAGGTCATCAACGTCATCACCACCACAGGAGTTCATGTCGCCATCGTTGACAACCAACTCCCCGGCGGCGGCCTGCGTGTCCTGGAGCGCGTCCGGCAGCTTGGCTGGAACAAGCCCTGCCTCTTTATTTGCTACCATGCCGATCAGCGAACCCTACAAGATGCTCTCGCACTGAATGTCTTTAGCGTCATCGCCCCACAGACGGATCGCGATCTGCTGACGCCCATGGTGTTGAAAGTGTTTCGACAAGTGTACCAATTGGACTGGGCCGATCTCTCGGCCTCAAACTGATATTCGCATAACAACAAGATACCGACCAAGATTCGGAAAGGAGTTTCAGATGGCAGTGACAAAAGTAAAGATTCGACCCCTCGGTGACAAAGTCCTCATCAAGCGACTGGAGGCGGAGAACATGACCGCCGGGGGCATCGTCCTCCCCGACAGCGCCAAGGAGAAGCCCAAGCGCGGCCGAGTCCAGGCCGTCGGCGATGGCAAGCTGCTCGACACTGGCGAGCGCGCCAAGCTCACCGTCAAGAAGGGCGACGAAGTCCTCTTCACCAGCTATGCCGGCACCGAGATCAAGCTCGACGGCGAAGAGTACATTATCATGGATGAGACCGACATCCTCGCGATCCTGGAATAATGGCCCCGCTGTCAGCGGCCGCGTTTCACCAATGATGGGCAGACCGCCGCTCGCTGATCGCTGAATGCAAAGAGCCACGAATGACGCCAAAACTGTTTGAAACGGCACTCGACGAAGCCATCAAGTTCGGCCCCGCGGCCCGGCTGGTGCTCACCTTCCCCGGCAACGAGGATGCGATGCACCTGCACCCGCTGGCCTACACCCGGATCGAGGTCTGCGGCTTCCGCGTGGAAATCCGCGTCTCGAAATACGACGACGCCGAAGTCGTGGACGACGTGATCTTCGTCGACGCCACTTCCGTTGAAACGGTCGAGCTGCAAGTCAAACAAAAAGGCGGCGTCTGGCAGGACGAACCCTTCCAGGGCATCGGCGACGAAGAAGAACAGTGAAGGAACTGATTCATTTAGCCCCCGGTCAATGACCGGGGGGCGAATGCCGACCAACGAAAATAAACAACGAAACGAACATAAACGGAGAATCACCAATGGCTGCCAAGAAAATCGCATTCGACATGGAGGCCCGCGAGGCCATCCGCGCCGGCGTCACCATGCTCGCCCGCGCTGTCAAAGTCACCCTCGGCCCCTGCGGCCGAAACGTCGTCCTGGAGAAATCCTTCGGCTCACCGACCGTCACCAAGGACGGCGTCACCGTGGCCAAGGAAATCGAACTCGACGACCCCTACGCCAACATGGGCGCTCAGATGGTCAAGGAAGTCTGTAGCAAGACCTCCAGCGACGCCGGCGACGGAACCACCACCGCCACCGTCTACGTCGAGGCCATCTTCAACGAAGGCCTGAAGAACGTCGCCGCCGGCGCGAACCCGATGGAGCTGAAGCGCGGCATCGAAGCCGGCGTCGCGGCCATCGCCGAAGAATACAAGCGCATGAGCAAGCCCGTGCGGGATAGCAAGCAGATCGCCCAGGTCGGCACCTGCGCCGCCAATCATGAAGGCGACATCGGCAAGAAGATCGCCGACGCCATGGAAAAGGTCGGCAAGGACGGCGTCATCACCGTCGAAGAGGGCCAGGCATTGGAGACCACCGTCGACGTCGTCGAAGGCCTCCAGTTCGACAAGGGCTTCATCTCGCCGCACTTCGTCACCGATCCGGCCGCGATGGAAGTCCGTCTCGACAAGCCATTCATCCTGATCCACGAGAAGAAAATCTCCTCGATCAAGGACCTCATCCCGCTGCTGGAGAAGGTCGCCAAGGCTGGCCGACCGCTGCTCATCATCGCCGAGGATGTCGATGGTGAAGCCCTCGCCACGCTGGTGGTGAACAAGCTCCGCGGCACGCTCCAGTGCTGCGCCGTCAAGGCCCCGGGCTTCGGCGACCGCCGCAAGTCCATGATGGAAGACATTGCCATCATGACCGGCGGCAAGGCCATCTTTGAAGACCTCGGCATCACCTTGGAAACGCTGGACCTCAAGGACCTCGGCTCCGCCAAGCGCGTCGTCGTCGATAAGGAAAACACCACCGTCATCGAAGGCGGCGGCACCACGGCCGACATCAAGGGTCGCATCGAACAGATCAAGACCGAGATCGGCAAGACCACCAGCGACTATGACAAAGAGAAGCTCGAAGAGCGCCTCGCCAAGCTCTCCGGCGGCGTGGCCCAAATCAAGGTCGGCGCAGCCACCGAAGTCGAGATGAAGGAGAAGAAGGCCCGCGTTGAAGATGCCCTGCACGCCTGCCGTGCGGCCATCGAAGAAGGCATCCTCCCCGGCGGCGGCGTGGCTCCCCTGCGAGCCCTCGCGGCCGTGCTGGAGAAGGAAGAGAAGAAGCTCAAGGGCGACCAGAAGACCGGCGTGGACATTATCCGTCGCGCCCTGTGGGCACCGATCAAGGCCATCGCCGAAAACGCCGGCGTGGATGGCAGCATCGTGGCGCAGAAGGTATTCGAGGCCAAGCAGGTGAACTTCGGCTACAACGCCCTCACCGCCGAATATGGCGACATGATCGAGATGGGCGTGCTCGTCCCGACGAAGGTCGAGCGCATCGCCCTGCAAAACGCGGCGAGCGTCGCGACGCTCCTGCTCACGACCGACGCCGTCGTCAGCGAGATCAAGGAAGACAAGCCCAAGGCCCCGGGCGGACGGGGTGGGATGGGGATGTAATGAACAGGTTCGCAAGAACTGAATAGAAATCAACGAAGCCCCGGAGCGGTCAACGTGATCGTTCCGGGGCTTTCCATTAAGTAAATCTCGCCCGGTTGGATGTGTAATATGGATTGGAACATTATTCGAACCTCAATATTGACCAGTTTCGGAGGTGTTGCTTTGGGAATCGCGATTGCTTGGTGGTTAGGCAAGAAATGGGTTGGAACACGAATCGAGCATTCGGTACGACACGAATATGATAAGAAACTCGAGTTATTCAAGGTCGATCTCCAGCAGGTCTCTTCAGAGGCCATTCGTAAGTTAGAGTTGGACTACCAAGAGTCTATTAACGAAAAGGCAGCAGACAAGGATTTGTTCAGGCGATTTCTTCTATGTCTTCCTTCGACCGGAAGCATCGAGTTCATTCGAGACCATGATTATGCGGGGGGGTCATTTGATCGAGATCGGCACGAAGACCTTGAGAATTTCGTGACAAACTGGGACAACACGGAGCATGAGTTTCTAGATTGCGAATTGGAAGAGAAACGACAAAAACTAATGGCACTCGTCAACGAGTTTCTGCATACAATGGCAAGAGACACCTTTTCAGTGAACAACAGTATAAGTCGTGCTTCCATTCCGCCCGAATGGCGATACGAACAATCTGATCGCTTCAAAGAGACAACAGAAGCTATTAACAAATTAGTATCTGATGTTGTCAAGAAACATAGCGACATAGTTAGGACTGGACGAGTAAAGCTTAAGTTGTGAGTTAGAGGCCTACTGGTTCGAGAAAGTATTTGGCACAAGCGTGAAGGGCCATAAGTATGGCAACGTATTTTGTTCTGCTTTTGATCGAAGGACTAGAGCCTATCCCGAAACCTTTTCGAGTTTCAGGTGTATGAATATGTATCATGCT
>JBBTET010000068.1:0-57106 GCA_038042195.1 Planctomycetota bacterium
GAACGGCCCGATGGGCGTCTTTGAAACGCCGCCCTTCGACGCAGGGACCGTTGCCGTCGCCATCGCCCTCGCGGAAGCAACTCGCAACGGAGCCACGACGATTATCGGCGGCGGTGATTCAGCGGCGGCCGTCGAAGTGGCAGGCCTCGCCAACCAGATGACGCACATCTCCACCGGCGGCGGCGCGAGCCTTGAGTTCCTCGAAGGCAAACCCTTTACCACCCTGGAAATCCTCGACGAGGCTTGAAGCAGCGCCACGCATGTTGAAACTTATCCTCATCCCAGCTGCGCAAACGGAGTGGCGCGCCGCCGGCCGACTCGCCGGCGACACCGATCTTCCGCTGAACGAGCAAGGCCACCGACAGGCCGTGCATTGGGCCTCGCAGATCGCACCGATGAAGCCCGAACTGGTGCGATGCGGACCGGAGCAATGCACGAAACAGACCGCCTCCATCATCGCCCATCAACTTGGCATTCACCTGCGCACGATCAAGGAGTTGCGAGAGATCAACCTCGGCCTCTGGCAAGGGCTGACCATCCAGGACTTCGAGGAACGTTTTCCAAAGGTGCATCGTCAGTGGCGTGCCGAGCCGGAATCCATTGAGCCGCCCGACGGGGAGACGATTACCACCGTCGCCGACCGACTCGCCGCCGGCCTCTTGAAGATTCGCAGAAAACACGCAACCGGCATCGTCGCGATTCCACTGGGTCAGTATGCATTTGCCATCCTGCGATGCCGCCTCCTCGACGACACCTACGACAAGTTTTGGGAGTACGTCGATGATGAGCAGCAACCTTTGACCGTCGAGCTACCTCTCGATTCCGTGAAGTGAATCCGTCGCAAGTGGAGCACCACGTTCATGGACCTCTATCGCGCCGACTGGATCATTCCCGCCCTTGCCCCGCCAGTCCGTGACGGCATCCTTGCGGTGACAGACGACCGCATTTCTTGGCTCGGCCCCGCTGTCGATGCACCGGACGGCACGCTACACGACCTTGGCCACGTCGCAATCCTCCCCGGCTTCATTAATGCACACACCCATCTCGAACTCACGAACTTCCTCGGCCGCATTCCGCGCCAACCACTGTGGACCTGGTTCGATGAGCTACTCAGATTGATTCGCACGACCGACTTCGCCACCAGCGGCCCCGACGCCGTTCGGGCCGGAGCCAAGCTCTCATTAGACGCCGGCGTCACCTGCGTCGCCGACATCTCGCGCACCGGCCTGAATGTCGCTGTCCTGAGCGCGTCGCCGATTCGCAAGGTCTGCTTCTTCGAACTCATCAGTGGCGCACTAATGCCCCCAAACGACGCCGAGTCACTGTCCGACGCGATCAATCGTGCCTCAGCATTTACCAAGGGACATGAACTGATCATCGGAATCTCCCCGCACGCTCCCTACACCGTCACGCGCGACGACCTCACCGCCGCAGCGCGACTGGCAACGGCGCGCAACCTACCTCTGACAATGCACTTTCTGGAATCGCAAGAGGAGTCCGACTGGCTCAATGGCAGGGGCGACCTAATGAAAAATCTCACGGTCCGACGACTGCCGACCGCCCTCGCTCCGCCTCCAACAGATGCAATGGATTTCCTCGAATCAAGCGGCGTCTTTGCAGCCAATCCCCTGCTGGCCCACGTCAACTACGTTTCTGATGCTGTGATCACCCGACTCGCAAATGAAAAGGCAAGCGTCGTCTTCTGCCCGCGCGCCCACATCTTTTTCGGCCACCCCCCTCACCGCTGGCAAGACATGCTACTTGCAGGTATCAACGTCTGCCTCGGCACCGACAGCCTCGCCAGCAATGAGTCCCTCTCCATCCTCGACGAGATACGGTTCCTCATGCAGCGCGATGAGAAAGTGGAATCGCAAACGCTACTCAGGATGGCCACCGTCAACGCCGCGCGGGCCTTGAAACTGCACGATCACCTCGGCGACTTGAGCACCGGTCTTCTCGCTGACCTTGTGATGATCCCCTGTGAAACAGCCGCGACAGATCCACTCCGCGCCATCATGTCCGACACCGCCCCTGTCACCGGTGTCTGGATCTCCGGTCGACGCCTCCGCTAACGGCTCCCATTTACCACTTCTTCCAAAACATCGCCGGGATCGCCACCTTGACCGTCTTCAATCGCCCGAACAGATGCTCATAGGGGTGCCGCAGACACTTCCACGCGTACTGCGGCGAGATATAGAAATCCCGATAGGCCTTCTTCGCCAATGATCGAATCTCCGTGTTGGAGAGCTGCGGGTAATTCGGCTCGCCTCCCGGCGTCAACCATCCATTCTCGCTAAGCTGCTTGTGCATCGGCGTCCCGGCCAGCACATTGGCCAACTGAAACTGGGCCGTGTCCGGATTCAGCTTCTTGGCCCAACGAATCGTCCGCTTCGCCGTCTCGTGCGTCTCACCAGGGAAACCGATGACAAAGTCTCCGTGAATCCGAAGCCCGGCCCGCTTCGCATCGATCGTGAACTCCGTCATCTTCTTGACCGTTACGCCCTTTTTGATGTCATAGTTGATCTTCTGATCGCCCGACTCATAGCCGACGTGCAACACGCGACAGCCGGCCCGCTTCATCACCCGCATTGTTTGATACGTCAGATTGCTCCGTGCATAGCAACTCCACGACAGCTTGATGCCACGCTTGATCTTTAAGGCCGACAGCTCCAACGCCCGGTCGTCGGTCAGCATGTCGTCCTGAATCATCAACGACCGAACCTCCGGCATCCCTCGCTCAATGAAGTCGAACTCCTCGACGACATTTTCCACGCTGCGCAGGTTGTATGTGAACCCCTTGATGTGCGTGTGAACCCAAAGGCAAAACGTACACTGCCCCCACTTGCAGCCGCGCCCCGTCATGATGTCCATGAATGGGTAATACTCCGAGATCGTTTTGTAATCCCAGACGCGAATGTGCTTCTTGAAGAACCGCGAAATAAACGGAATCTCGTCGAGCTGCGCCGACGTGAGATATGGTCGATTTGGATTCTTAACAATCTGCTCGCCATCGCGCCACAACAGATTCTGAATCTCGCGCGGGTTCCGCCCTTCGGCCAACTCCTGCAAAGGGAACTCCATCTCGCTCTCGACGCCGAACTGCACTTTGCGAGTCATGCCCAGCGTCTCTTCTGGAAACGCCGAAAAATACGGCCCGACCAGCACGGTCCGACAACCGACACGCTCCGTCAGCTTGTCCGCCAACGCCACGTCGTTCTCGCGGCTCTTCTGACCCGTGTACACCACCAGCATGTCAGGCCGCCAGTCAACGATCATCTGCTCGGTCTGTTCGTGCGACAGATACTTTGCCGGGGCGTCTATGAACTGAATCTCATGGCCACACTTTTCCAGCCACGCCCCCGCATACCCCAGCCACAACGGATACCACTGCGTCGCCGACAGTGATACGAAGTCGCACCGCGCATTCCGCATGTACATGTTTTGATAGGGCGGTGAAAGAAGCGTGATGCGCATCGCAATAACTCCGACTATGCAGAATTTATTTAGCCGACGGGCTTGTCCGACGTTTGCTGTTCAGGTCGCCCCATGTCATACGCGCGGCCCCGTTGCGGCAATGGTCCCATTCCGACGAATCGCACCCGCTGCAAGCGGACTGGGCGGTCGTCGTACAAATGCCATTCTGCGGGTGAGCAATGGAGCATCGGCACTGATTTCTGTTTCAGCGATAGGCAATCGCGTCGGCACTGTTTCACCGAGCCGACTGTACGAACTGTTTTGTCGGTAAAATGGATAGCTCAATGCAGCTGCAAAAAGCACTGCCAACGTATCAAAGAACACCGCCCCCTGTTTCAACAGCCCGAATCGCTTGATTGTTCCCGGCGGCACCGCCACGCAATGAAACGCGCGATTGGTGATCATCACCAGCAGCGCCAGCGACGCCGCCGCCACCACCAGCAGATCAAATCGCCCCATGGTGAACAACGTCAGCGCCAACACTGACCAAAGTCCCACCGCATACGGCAAAAGTAACTGTTGACCCACCCGCGTCAGCATCATCATCCGCGCGAAATTGCTCATGTCCGGCAGGCGATAGAGGAATCGCAGCGACTCTCGAAGAAATGCGTTGTTCTTGCGAAACTTGTGAGAGAGAAACTCCGAAATGTGCGCCGGTCCGCGAACCTCTTCCACGATGGCTTGCCGCGAATAGATGACCCGTTGATTCAAACTGTTCGCCAGAAAACCGACATACACGTCATCCGCCACCACATCCTCCGGGAATTGTTCCAACAAATCCCGGCGAAAGGCATAGCAGGTCGCGATCACAATCGAACTGCTCCCCGCGTCGGATTCAATCAACCGTCCCCGATTTTGCGAATCCCAAAAACATCGATCCCGCCAGATCGTGTTGGTCGCAAAACTGAATGCGCCAACGGCTCCCGCCCCGCGGTCATATGCGAATTCCGCCGCAAGCTGCTTGAGACAGTCCCCGCGCATTCGCGCGTCGGCATCTGTGTTGACAATGATCTCCCCTCGAAGCTGCGGCAACACATGGTTCAACTGGTGGATCTTTCCCTTGCGCGGCGACACCACCACCCGCGCCGGCAAGCCCGTCGGGATCGCTCGATGAAGTCGTGCAACCGTGTCATCACTGCTGCCCCCATCCACGAACACGATCTCCAGTCTGTCACGTGGATAATCACACGCCGCCAGATTGCGCACCTTTTCCTCGATCAGGCCCGCCTCGTTGTAACACGCGATCATGACCGACATCGTCGGATAGGCATCCGGCAACGGTGCGATCGGCCGCCGCCTTAGAAAACTGGTAAAACAAAGCACCACGAAATACGCCGCGCACAGCCATGCCAAGAGCAACGTCGTGAGCGCGAAGAATGACGTGAGCACCCACATAAGGACTTTCTCCGTGCGGATCGCTCCCGCAACGGTGATAATCCCTTATCGGCTGTTTGGATCGGGATGGGTGTCAGGCTCAACCACCGGCAGGAGTCGCGCAGTTGTTGCGCCCCCTCATTATTCTGTAGCCTGGGTCTTCGACGTGGGGCGCGCTGCAGCGCAAAGACGAATCAATTCGGACGCTTGTTTGTGAATCGCACTGTTGTCCTGCTTCGACGACAGGGCATCCTCCGCGGTTATTAACAAAACCCCGAAACGTTAAAGGGCATAGGAACTCGTCGCCCGTTTGGCTCGCATCAATGGTGTTTCGTCTCAAGAAGTACCAAGGAACACATGTGTAGGGATCTTTAATGACTTGTTTAGCTCAGGTCACGATGCAGGCCAATACCCTATCGGCAATGCGCTCCAATGACGGTCGTCAGCGGCTCCAGATAAGTATTTCTGAAAGGACCTTTTTGGATAGGTCTGGAACTTGCGCATCCGTCGCCGGATGTCCCACGGGAATCAGCAGAAACGGCTTTTCCACTTCGGGCCGCCCCAGGATGTTTCTAAGGAAGTTCATCGGGCTTGGTGTATGCGTCAGCGTTGCCAGGCCGGCCAGATGACACGCTGCCAAGAATAGGCCGCATGCCAATCCGACACTCTCAAGCGGATAATAGGTCTTCAATCGCCGACCGTCCGTACCGATTTCAAAATCAACCCTGAACACCACCACCAACCATGGGGCAATCTCCAAGAACGGCTTCTCCCAATTCGTTCCTATTGGCTCCAACGCTCCCAGCCATTCCGCCGGCATCCGATGATCGTAGCTCTCGCGTTCTTCGGCCTCGGCCGCCAATCGAATCTCCCGCTTGAGCGTGGGATTACCCACCACGACAAATCGCCACGGCTGACGATTCGCGCCGCTCGGAGCCGTGTGCGCCACAGCAATGGCATTTTCCAAAACTCTTTGATCCACGGGTCGATCGGAGAATGTCCGACAACTTCGCCGCGTCCCCATTTTTGCGTGAAACTCGGCCATAGCGAGAAGCTGCTCGTCAGTCGACAAATCGGGAAGTTGATAGTGAATGGTCGGCGCAGGCACGTCTGATGCTCCTTGGGCGAATCGCCACCAGCCGGCTCCGCTCAAGGTACCGGCTTCAATTGATTGATTACGTCGTAGGCTCCGGGAAACTGCCCTGTCTTGTGCTTGGAGTAAATGAGTTTTCCATCCATCTCCACGTCGAATACACCACCACTCCCTTTCACAAGAACAGCTTCAACCCCGATTTCATCCTTAATCGCGTCCGCCAAACTGGCGGCCCGAGGCAGGTAGTTTCACTGTGTGCAGTAGGTAATTTGGATCGTCATGTGCATAGGCTCCCATTGGTAGTCGGTACTACCGCTTCCTAGGCCATGATAACGGCCCCTAATCGAATGCCTATTCCGACCCTCCACAGGGGAACGAGCGATTGATGTCGAGTATCATTGCATTTCGACCGGCAGTTCGGGTAAATTGGTGAGGGGTACTGTGTCGAATTCGGCATCACCGGAGTGGAGCATCTTATGAAGTCCAAGCTGACTATTGTGACTATTGTATTCTCGTTTGCGCTGGCATTCACCGGAACGGCCATGCCCGCTATCGCCAACACGCTCGAAAACCACCTCGAATCCACAATCATGGCGCTCGAAGGGGCCCCTCAGCAACGCCCGCCAATGCCGCCGATTGTTCCCGGTATCATCTACCCTTCGCCCCCGGTACCCGCTGACATCACCTACACCGGCCGCAGCCTTTCTCTCAGCCTTACCAATTGGACGCATACCGGCCCGGCCCCCATCGTTAATGGCAACACACCCGGCAACTTGCCGACCTCCGGTCGTACCGGCGGCGTCGCGGCACACCCCACGGACCCCAACACCCTTTACATCGCAGCCGTCGGCGGTGGAATCTGGAAAACCACGGACGGCGGCACCCTATGGACTCCGCTCACCGACGAGCAAGCCACGCTATGGAGCTATTCGGTTGCCGTTTCAAAGAGCAATCCAGACATCGTCTACGCAGGGACCGGCGAACCTACTAATTCCATCCTGTCGTTCTACGGCCGCGGAGTACTCAAATCGACGGACGCCGGTTCATCTTGGACGCTGATGGGCAATAGCGTCTTTGATCGACGCACGGTCGCACGTGTCGTCATTCACCCGACCGATCCGGACACCGTTTATGTAGCCACTGGCGGAGGCGTTAATGGTTCTGCCGGAGGACGCGGCGTCTGGAAAACTATCGACGGCGGACTCAACTGGACTAACACCACTACGGCGGTCACTGGCGGCTCGTTCGCTGGCGTCTATTCCGACTTGCTCATGCACCCGACCGACCCAATGACACTCTATTGTGCCGTCGGGCAATACAGCGGCCAACTTAAGAATGGCGTCTATAAGACCACGAACGCCGGTGGATCCTGGGCCGCCGCAGGCAATCACCCCGTCGGCTCGGCCAACGGTCGCATCACCATAGCCATATGCAGAGACAATCCACTCGTGCTGTATTCAATCATCTCTAACCCAGCCACCTCTGGTCTGCTCAAGATGATGAAAACCGTCGACGGCGGGACCATCTGGGCCGAAGTTCTCGGCGTCCCGAACTTCATGGGCGGCCAGGGTTGGTATGACCAGTGCATTGCCGTCGACCCGGTTAATCCCGACATCGTCTTTGTCGGAGGTCAATCCGGTGCCAACGGCATCCTCAAATCTGAAAACGGTGGAACCTCGTGGACCACCATCGAATCGGATGCCACCGGCCAAGGTCCGCATGTGGATTTCCACTACATGTCCTTCGACGCAAGTGGAAGACTACTCACCACCAACGACGGCGGCATCTTCCGGCTCGACAATCCAACGCTTGGTAGCCTTGATTGGGTATCTCTCAACGGCAACATCCAGACAACACAATTCATCGGCATCGCCATGGACCCAACCAATCTCGACCTGTCTTACGGCGGAAGCCAAGACAACGGTACTGAAAAGTTCACGGGCTTCCTCGGTTGGACGGCCATTCGCGGCGGTGACGGCGGACATGTCGAGGTTGACCCATCAAATCCACTCATCCTCTATCACACCTTTCAATACCCGCGCACCTCGGGCACATGGGAACGCTCCGACAACGGCGGCAGCTCGTGGAGTGTCAAACAAACCGGCATCAACACCTCCGACCCAGGCAACTTCTACGTCCCATTGATCCTTGATCCTTCAAGCCCGACTCGACTGCTCACGGGTACCAATCGAGTTTACGAGACCATCGACAAGGGCGAGAACTGGGTTCCGCTTAGCACCCCTAGCACTAATGGCTGGGGCACGGGGAGCGCCATCGATGCCATCGGACTTTCCGCCACCGACACCAACGTCATCTGGGCATGTGCCGGCGGTGCGATCTACTTCACATCCGACCACGGTGCGAATTGGGCCTTGCGAAACGCAGGCACCTCGGTCGACCATTTCCACGACATCGCCGTCGATCCTACCGATCACCTCACGGCTTACGTCGCGCGCGATCGCTTTGGCGTTGCAGGCAAGGTTTTCAAGACCACCAACGCCGGCGTGCTTTGGACCAACATCTCGAGCAATCTCCCCGACATTCCTGCACAGTCCATCATCGTCGATCCAAACAACCCCGGCCAAGCCGACGACGTTCTCTACGTTGGCACTGACACCGGCGTCTTTCGTTCGACGAACGGCGGCGCATCATGGACCGTCCATGCGACCGGCATGCCGAATTGCGCAGTATTCGACCTCGACCTGAACCCAACCACCGGCGTCCTCATGGCTGGTACACACGGGCGCGGTACGTTGCAAATCCTCACGCCCACCTCCCCTTCCGTCGCCGCGCTCTCAGATGCCGTGACGCTTTGTGGCTCGGCCTACACCGGTCCCACGCCCTCCGGCTCCGGCTCACCGCCGCTCACATGGTCGCTCGTCGCCGGTCCCGGCGGAATGACCATCGACTCCGGTACCGGCATCGTCAGTTGGCCGACCCCGATCCCCTCGCTTACCGACTATACCGTCACGATTAAGGCTGAAAATGATGGCGGGGGGTTCGATACCAAGACCTACCTGCTCACCGTTAAGCCCGGCGATTTCAATGGCGACGGTCTGGCCGACCCGCTTGATCTGCCCGACTTCGTGGACCACCTGCTCGGCGTCTCCAACACGCGTCCCTGCGCCGCCGACGTAAACAATGACACCTTCATCGATGGTCTCGATGCCCAGGCATGGATCATCTCCAGCGCAACCCCATAATCCGAGCTGCATTGCATGATTTTGCCGCCGTCTCCCGGGAATAACCCATCCCGGGAGACGGTTTCTACTTTCGTGTCACTGACCGGCGGGAAACGTCGCCCCTCCACGGCTACCATGCCCCCCGCAGGCCCTGATTGCACGGAGAATCCTCATGCAACGCCTTCACAAACCGACATGGCTGGCCCTCGCCTTCCCACTATTCATCCTCTCCGCCGGTGCCTGCCGCGATCAAGCAATGGCCGGCCGACCCACCCCAGCAACCACACAAGGAGTCAAGCCCGTGACCACGCAAAAAGCCACCTTCGCCGCCGGCTGCTTCTGGGGCGTCGAACTAGAGTTCGCCCAGATGCCCGGCGTCATCAAAACCACCGTCGGCTACACAGGCGGCAAGACCAAGAGCCCGACCTACAAGGACGTCTGCAACCATGACACCGGCCACGCCGAAGCGGTGTTGATTGAGTTCGATCCGGCAAAAATCTCCTACGAGAAACTCGTCGAGGCGTTCTTCGATTTGCACGACCCGACGCAAGTGAACCGCCAAGGTCCCGACGTCGGCGATCAATATCGCACGGCCATCTTCTTCCATTCGCCAGAGCAAAAGGCGACCGCCGAAGCCGTGAAGGCCCGCCTCACCACCGCGAAAAGGTTCTCGCGTCCCATCGCCACGCACATCGTCCCCGCCGTCGAGTTCCACGCGGCCGAAGACTACCACCAGCAGTACTTCTCCAAACGCGGCATCACACGAAGCTGTCATGCAAAGCCGTGAATCAATGATGCATGTGGCCTTGGGCAAAGACGTAGTCGAACTACGGTGTCAATACCGCAGTCGGCCACGTGCTTGGGTCGCACCACCAGTTCAGGTCATCGCCCACGGTGAGTGATTGATGTCCGAGTTCGGTGTCTTCCAGGATTGCGAAGAGTCCGATGCGCGGATTTTCCACGGGGTCGTAGCCGGATAGGATTTGCGCTGGGATGTGGGCTGTGAGGCTGTAACCGCCCTTGACGATCTTTGGCGCAATGAGGATTTCGCCGGGTTTTGCCATTGGTGCATCGGTCTGGGCGCGTGCCACTGGCGCGCTATCCGCCAGTGGATCGTTTCGACTTTTTCCGCCGCCTGTCGGCAGGAAGTAGAACTGTTGACAGAAGCGCGTGGCGCGGCGGATGTTTCGCGTGTCGCGCATGTCTGTCATCACGCGCAAACCATCGGAGTTCTTGAATCGCTGCGGGTCGCAGTGGGGCGGTCGACGCTTGCCCGATACGCGTGCTCCGATGTACAGACCGGCCTCATCCCACGCGACGAATACGTCGCCAAACGGCTCTTGCCAATCCATCGTACAAAGCGGGGGGAGTTGCCATGTCTCGGGCCAGTGGCTTACGTCGCCGTTGATTTGCGGCGGCTTCGCGCAACGATTCAGCGGGAACTCGAACTTGAAGAGATAGCGGTTGGGGATGAGCGCGGGCATTGGGGTGGATTTTAACGCCGGTACTCATGAAGTGGTGGAACGGGTGATTACACTTGGCAGTCGATGACTCAGGGTTGTGAATTGGCATCCACCAGGCGCATAGTTGAAAGTGAAACAAACTAGACAGATGTAAGTCTTGTTGATCGCTGAAGTTAGGACGCCGTTTTTTTTTCGCTTTATGCTGTTTTGCTTGCTAGAGCACCTTTATTTTAGGTAATATACAGACTAGTAAAGTCTACAGCTAAAGGAGGATCATCACGATGCGCCTGAATCAAGCCCCTCGATTCGCGGCCCTCTTTTGCGGAATTATTGCCGCGCTGTCTGGTCTGATTTCAACCGCGAGTCTAGCCGATCCGCCTGCTCAGTTCATGGGTTTGGGAGATTTGGCGGGAGGAGTCTTTTCGAGCAGTGCCGCGGGCGTCTCGGCTGATGGGCTGACCGTTGTTGGAACATCGACGGGCACCAATACTGCGATGCCACCGTTCCCTCCGACAGCACCACTCGCTTTCAAATGGCAGAGCGGAACTATGTCGGCAATGGGTTTTGGCGCGTGTTCTTACGCGAGCGCGACGTCGTCAAACGGCAATGCGGTTGTCGGAGGCGCAGATTTCAATTGCGGCGGAGCGGAATCCTACGGATTGTATGCTGCAGGCGGAGGGTTTGGTGGAACATTTGATGCTGGCGAATACAACGGAGTAAATGCCGTATCAGGAGATGGTCTCGTCATGGCCGGTCATTCCGACTTCGACATTTTTGGCAGCACTCCCAGAAAAGCGGCTCGAGGTGTCTTTACGGCTCCGAGTACGATTACCGTTCAGAACCTAGGAACCCTGCCTGGTGGAAACTCTTCCGAGGCGTTCGGCATCTCACTTGATGGCTCCACCATTGTTGGCGGGAGTCGGGCCACTGGTACTGGAACAGCGTTTCGAGCATTTCGCTGGAAACAATCGGAGGGCATGATCAGCCTCGACCCCGGAGCGGCCTTTACGTCCAGCCAAGCTAATGCCGTCTCGTCCACCGGCGAAGTCGTCGTGGGAGAACGAACCAGCGGCTCAGGGACCGAAGCATTCCTATGGACTGAACTCGGCGGCATGACAGGCTTGGGCGATCTTATTGGCGGCTCGCTCGCAAGCCGGGCAAATGCCATTGACGGTTATGGGTGGTCCATCGTTGGCGTGGGAAATACCGCAGCCGGCGATCGAGCATTCGTTTGGGATCCAATCTACGGCGTGAGGGAGCTTTCGACGATTCTAAGCTTACTTGGTGCCGACCTGACCGGCTGGACGCTTTCGACTGCAACGGGGATTTCCTATGACGGCTTAGTCATTGTCGGCACGGGCATCAATCCGTTAGGGCAGACGGAGGCATGGCGTGCTGTCCTGCCAGAGCCTGCGACGGCGCTGCCGCTTCTTATGATGCTCGCGTTTGTGCGACGTCGTCGATTCCCGGCGACGTATCGCAATTAGCCATTGTGAACTCAAACGTGAAGAGATAGCGGTTGGGGATGAGCGCGGGCATGGACTGGAATTGTAACGATTCCTGTTTAATCGTGACGCAGCGCCTCGATCGGGTTCAACGCTGCTGCTCTCCGCGCGGGTAGTAAGCCGAAGAGCACGCCCACGCCGGCGCTGAAGAGAAACGCAAGGAGCACGATCCAGATCGACATCATTGGTTTCACGCCGATGGAATTGGCGATGGCCGCTGCGCCGACCACGCCGATGAAGATGCCGACGCCGCCGCCGGCGCTGGAGATGACGCCGGCTTCGACGAGGAATTGGCGGTTGATCGCTTTGGTTGATGCGCCAATGGCCATGCGGATGCCGATCTCTCGCGTCCGCTCGGTCACGGCGACGAGCATGATGTTCATGATGCCCACGCCGCCGACCGCGAGGCTTACCAGCGCGAGGAAGAACATGAGTAGCGTCATTTGATTGCTGATCGTCCGCGCTTGTTCTTCTTTTTCCTTGAGAGTTGTCACCTTGAAGTCGTCGCCATCGCCTTCGGCGATTTTGTGGCGTTGGCGAAGCAGGTCCACGATTTGACCGACGGCCCGTTCCACATCGCCATCGCTGACGGCGGAGCAGAGGATTACGGCCGGTTCCTTCTGGCCCATGATGTCGCGGAGAAGAATGGGCAGCGGCACGAGAATGACGTTGTCTTCATCCAGGCCGAGCGGGTTGAAACCCTTCGGGTCGAGAATGCCGACGACCTTCAGCGACACGCGCCCGACGCGCACCGTCTGATTGAGCGGGCTGCGGTCGCCGAACAGTTCACGGAGAGCGGTCTGCCCGATCAGGCACACGCGCCGCGCTGCGACGATGTCGAACGGCTCAAAGTCGCGCCCATCGGAGACGCCCCAGTTGCGAATCGTGGTGTAGGTGTGGCCCACGCCGTTGATGTCCACAACGGCGTTGGCCGTGTCGCTGACGAATTGGACCTTGTCGCCGTGGGTTGGGCTGGTGGTTGAGACGGCGTCACACTCGGCGGCGATGGCGTCGGAATCGGAGCGCGTGAGGCTGCTGGTGTGCAGGCCGGCGGCGGCGTTCTTGCCCTTCTTATTTTCCTGATTGATGACGAGGATCATGTTTCGCCCGGCCTTGCGAATGTCGCCGATGAGCGAATCCTTCACGCCTTGCACGACGCTGATGCAGATGATGACGACCGACACGCCCATGATCATGCCCATCATGGTGAGGAAGCTGCGCAGCTTGTGCCGCCACAACTCGCGTAGGCCCATCTTGAAGCATTCGATCCAGAGGGCAAACATCGCTATGCGGCCCCCAGGGTGAGTGCGCGAACGTCCGGCACCGGCGGCCCGCCGCGGCGCGGGGTGGCCTGATCAGCGATGATGATTCCGTCGCGAAGGATGATGACCCGCTCGGAGAACTCGGCGATGCCGGGGTCGTGGGTCACGATGATGACGGTGCGTTTCTCAACCTCGTGCAGGTGCGTGAGGATGCGCATGATCTCGCGCGTTGTGTGGGTGTCGAGGTTGCCGGTCGGCTCATCAGCGAGCAGGACCGGCGGGTTATTCACTAGAGATCGGGCGATGGCGACGCGCTGTTGTTGACCGCCGGAGAGTTGCGACGGCAAATGGTGTGTTCGGTCGGCGAGGTCCACTTTGGAGAGGGCCGACATGGCTGCTTCGCGCCGCAGGGCCGCGGGTCGACCGGCATAGACCATCGGCAGCTCGACATTTTCCAACGCCGTGCTCCGCGCCAGCAGGTTGAAGTTCTGAAAGATAAAGCCGATGTAGGTGTTTCGCAGTTGGGCGAGCTGGTCACGGGTCATCTTGCTGCTGGCGTTGCCGGCGAGTTCGTAGACGCCCTGTGTGGGGACATCGAGCGCGCCGAGGATGTTGAGCAGGGTGGATTTGCCAGAGCCGCTGGCACCCATGATGGCGATGAATTGGCCTTCGGGGATGTCGACGTTCAAGCCGCGCAGGGCGTGGACGGCGGTGCCGCCGGTGTCGTAGGTTTTGTGCAACTCGCGCAGCCGAATGACGACGGGGATGCCCGGGTCTGCGACGGTGGAGATGATCGTGGCTGGGTCGGACATGAACCGTCTTATAGATTCCGGTTGTTGGGGTCGGCTAGCTTGATGGCGTCTATGAAGCCGGACCCGCCGGAGGATTTCTCGATGTACTTTCGCACGAACACGTCGCCGACCTTGGCACCGGCAAGGACTTCGGTGTTCACGTTGTCGGTGATACCGATCCAGAGCATAACGGCCTTCCATCGGTGGGCGGTGCGGTCGAATTGCCAGACAATCGTCTCGTTGCAGTACGCGGCGGGTTGACCATTCGCGTCCGACGTGGGACGGGGCGGCCCGGACTCACGGGCCTTGTTGGCGAGTGCCTGCCGCTCCTCGGCAGTGATCGGTGGCTTGAATCGGAGGATCGCATTTGGAATCTGTGGGACGCTGGCCTTCACGACGCACTCGATGACGACGTTCACGGACAGTCCGGGTAACAGGATTCCGTCGGGGTTTTGCACTTCAAAGATGACGGTGTAGGTGACGACGTTGTTGACGATGTCGGGTTGGCTGCGTTTTTCGAGAATCTTCCCCTCGAAGGCGCGGGCTTGCCGGGCTTCGAGCGTGAAGCGAGCCGACTGGCCCTTCTCGATGTGGCTGATGTCGGACTCGCCGATCTTGGCGTTGACGCGCATGGTGGTGAGGCTGGGGGCGAGGAGAAAGAGGATCGGCGTCTGAAAGGTGGCGTTGACTGTCTGGCCCACGTCCATGAACCGTCGGAGCACGACGCCGTCGATGGGGGAACGGATGACGCATCGATCCACGCGGGTCGCCGTGAACTCCATGCGGGCGCTGGCCAACTGTAAGGCGGCGTCAGCCTGGGCGATGGCCTGTGTGGCACGATCGACGCGAATTTTCTCATTGTTGAGCGCGAGTTGATGCGACGCCTTCGCCGTGATGAGCATGGCCTCCGACCGCATCAAGGTTGCCTTGGTGGCGATCCACTCGGCCTCGGGGGCGTTCTGGTTTTTATATAGATCATCGACTCGTCCCCAGTTGAACTTCGCGCTGACGAGGGCCGCTTCGGCTTCGTCTTTTTGTCCCAGGGCCTGCTGTGTATACACCGGAAGATTTGCCACTAGTTCGTCATGGGCCAACTTGGCATCGGTGAGGGCGCTCTGGGCTTTCAGGAGATCGGCCTTCGACTGTTCATGCTCGGTTCGAGACAATTCGGGGTCGATCCGGGCGATGACCTGCCCTTTGGAGACTGGCTGGTCGTTGTCGACCGCCATTTCGATGATTCGGCCGGTGACTTCGCAGCCGACCTCGACCCGGGCCAACGGCTCCACCGTGCCGCTGGTCTCCACGGACATGGTGAGAGGGCGGGATTCGACGGTGGCCGTCGTCAGGTCATAGTCGGAATCACGGCCGCGAAGCAGCTTGACGCCGACCACGCCTCCAACGACGAGTATCAATAGGAGTCCGATTAACGACTTTCGCATGAACATGCTCGATGCTTCATTCCGGCGGCGAGGGAGATATGGTAGTGGCAGGGGGGTCGGCTGCCAATGCAATGCCCGCCTGCCCAGGAAGCGTCGATTCACGGTGTGTTAGAATGCCGCCGTGGACGCTCATACGCTGGACAAGCTGGAATTCGATCAGATACGCCGCATCCTTGCGCGCGAGGCGCAAAGCGCCCTGGGTCGCGGACTGGCCATGAAGATCGCGCCCTCAAGAAGTCTGTCGCAGGTGCAGGGATGGCGGACGCAGGTCAATCAATTTGAACGATTCGTCACGGCGCGCGGCTTTCCACCCTTCGGCGGGATCCGGGATGTGCGCGACATGGTGAAGCGCGCCGTTCCCCCGGCCAAGCTTGAGCCGCGCGAGTTCGCCGAGTTGTCGGAGACGCTGACGGCGATTGAGAGCATTCGCCGTTACTTCGCGGTGCTGGACGATCAGTACGACCTCATCAAGAAGCTCGCCGCGCGGCTGGGCGATTTCAGAGTGGTCACTGAGCGGATCGACCTCGTCGTTGACAATCGTGGATTGGTGCGCGACGACGCCAGTGAACGACTGTGGCGAATTCGCCGTCAGGTTGAGGATGTCGTGCAGCGGACCCGCGACGTGTTCGACCGGCTGCTGCGAAGCGCCTCCGTCACCAGGCTCCTTCAATATGCCAACGCAACCTTTCACGCCGACCGTATGGTCCTGCCGCTCAAGGCTGACCAGCGTGGCCGCATTGCCGGTATCGTGCATCGCAGCAGTGACAGTGGACAAACGCTTTTCGTGGAACCGGCTGAGGCGGTGGAACTGAATAACACGCGCGTCAATCTGCTTCTGGAGGAGCAGGACGAGATTAGTCGCATTCTGTGGGAGCTGACCCACCTCGTTCACCTCAACCAGCAGGATATTCTTCGCACACTTGATGCCGCTGCGGTCGTCGATTTGTTGACGGCCAAGGTGAAGCTTGGTCGGCGATACAAGATGTGCCTGCCGGAGATCAATGACGGGCATCGGATGCTGCTTCGTCAGGCTCGCAATCCGATTCTACTGGAGTTATTTGAGACGCTGGCGGCCGATGGCCAACCGCGTAATGTCGTCCCCATTGATGTGCGACTTGGAGATGACTTTGACATCATGGTGATTACAGGGCCGAACACGGGGGGGAAGACGGCCGCGTTGAAGACCGTGGGGTTGCTCGTTCTTATGGCGCAATCGGGCCTTCCAATTCCGGCTGCTGAAGGGTCCACGATGCCTGTGCTTGACGGCATCTGGATTGATGTGGGCGATGAGCAGAGCCTTGAACAATCGCTCAGCACGTTTAGCGCTCACATGGCGCGGATTTTGGACATCGTGCAACGCGCCCGAAAGCAGACGCTGGTGCTGCTCGATGAGTTGGGTGCCGGTACCGATCCCGACGAGGGCGCTGCGATTGGACGGGCCATCATTGACCACCTGCTCTCCGCTGGTTGCCTCGCGATGGTCACGACGCATCTCGGGGCGCTAAAGACCATCGGCTATCAGACCCAGCGTGTGGATAACGCGTCGGTGCAATTTGACGTGGAAAGCCTGCGGCCGATGTACGAGCTTCGCATCGGGGAGCCGGGCAACAGCAATGCCATCGCCATCGCCTCGCGGCTGGGGATGCCGAAGGCCCTGGTGCAGTCGGCGAGGAAGCACCTTGCAGGGCAGCAGCGGGCTTTGAACCGGGCCATCGCCGGGACGCTGCGGTCTCGCCGGGAGGCCGAGCGGGCACGGCGTGATGCGGATCAGGCCCGACAAGAGGCCGCACGTGCGACGCTGGCCGCGATGGATCAGGCCAAGGCGCTGGAGGATCGCCAGCGGATGTATGCCGCGTGGGTGGAGCGGATTCTTCGATTGCAGCCCGGGGACGAGGTGTATGTGCGGAAATTCGACACGACAGGTCGGGTTGTGCGGGTGCGGTTTGAGAAGCAGGTCGCCTATGTGAATCTGGGGACGCTGGAGGTCGAGGTGCCGCTGGTGGATGTGGTGTTTCCGAACCAGGACTTGCGCGAAACGTAGCAGTCGGCGCAGCACTGGGGATTGTGCAGTAACTCGTTTGCTTCTCACCCCGGGGTCGCGGGTACAATGGTTTAGTAGGAAGCGGCGAGTCAGTACAGGCTATTAGCCTGTGCCACACTGAGTTCGAGGGGTTTATGCTGCCGGCTCTATTTATCTTGACGACGGTCGTTGCCGCGATGTTGATCCTCCTTTGGAATCGGCTGCCGGTGTGGTTTGCGAAACCGCTTCAGACTGTACGCGTTTCCGATCTTGGCCTTCATGCGACCGGTGACGACATTCAACTCGTTGAAGATGTTATTGGTTTCCTGAAGCGGGGGGTTGAGGCGCGGCTTGGGCATCGGCACGGGGCGTGGCTCGAAGCGTGTGCGACGGCGTCGCCGCGATGGCGGCCGTTTGTGGTGGAGGGGGCGGCGTTTGGGTGCGGGGCGATTCGGGCGACGTATAGCCGACAGTGGCGGAACATGCCGAGCGAGTTGACGACCTTGTATCCGAATTACGCAACTCCGGGCCACATGGGCATCGGGCTGTGGGGGGCGATGCGATTCGGGCGTGAGTTTGACGAGTTCCTGCGCGTGGTGGATCAGTATGACGCATGGCATCGTTATGCGTGTCTCGATGGGTATGGGTTCAAGTTCGGACTGTTCGATTTCGTGCGGGATCGGCGAAGCGTCTCTCACCTCCATGCAATCCCCGGTTACTACCGTCGCGCCGCGTTTTGCGGTGTCGGGCGGGCGTTGTATCTCGCGTTTCTCTCCGATCGGCGCGGCTTCATCGAGGCAGCCGGCGACTTTGCGCCGCAACACGACGGTGATGTGATCGAAGGGGCGGCCTTCGCGGCGGCCTACACGCATCCAGACGATCCACGGCGTGCGATCCGTTTCGTGCGGGCGATGCCCTATGAATGGCGCACTCATGCACATCTCGGTCTCACGCTAGGCCTGCGGGCGCGTGCGACGATTGATGCCGCCTATCACGAGACGTGCATTGCGACGCTGCCCGGCGCGTGGCGCGAGTCCATTCGTGGGGCGATTGCGATGGCTGACGAGTTGGAGCAGCGAATCCGCAGTGAACATGCCGACGGTGGGTATGGCCTCTGGCGCGACAAGCTTGCCGAGCGATTGCAGGACGAGCGGTTGTGGGAAGTGGTGTATGTTGATGGGCTTGAGACGCGGTCGGATGGCGAGGGGGCGGTTCGGTGATTGAGCACGTCGCACACTGAGGATTGCGCGTTATCCAGAGTGGTTTGCGCTTCGCTGAATCGCTTGCTCGCAAATCGAACCCGCTCCCTTACGGTCGCGGCTCCGATGTTCTCACCCGTTCTCGGCGGCCTGCTTACACAAGAACATCACCGCCATGCGAACGGCGAGACCATTGGTGACTTGTTTGAGGACAGCGCTTTTTTGACCGTCGGCCACGTCGCCGGACATTTCGATGCCGCGATTAATGGGACCGGGGTGCATCACGAGGACGTCCGGTTTGGCCCGTCTCATGCGTTCGTTCGTCAGACCGAAGAGTCGTGAGTATTCCTGCACGCTGGGGAAGACGTTGCTGGAGATGCGCTCCCGTTGAATCCGCAGCATGTTGATCACGTCGAATTGATCGATGACCGAGTCAAAATCGTGGCACAGCTTCGCCCCCATGCTCTCGAAGCCTCGTGGGACCAATGTCGTCGGACCGACAAAGGTTACTTCGGCACCCAGCTTCAATAACCCATGCAGGTTCGACCGGGCCACGCGGCTGTTCACCACGTCGCCGACGATGGCCACTTTCAGCCCCGCGATTTTTCCCTTCGCCTGCCGAATGGTGAAAATATCGAGGAGGCCCTGGGTCGGGTGCTCGTGCCGGCCGTCGCCGGCGTTGATGACGCAGCACTTGACGTTGCGGGCGATGAGGTGCGGTGCACCGGCGGCGGGGTGGCGGACGACGATGATGTCCACGCCCATCGCCTCGATGTTGCGAACCGTGTCGCGCAGGGATTCGCCCTTGCTGGAGGAACTGGTCTTCTCGCTGAAGTCGATGATGTCGGCGGAGAGGCGCTGGGCGGCGAGGGTGAAGCTGGTCTTGGTGCGCGTCGAATCTTCGTAGAAGAGATTCACGACGACGCGGCCGCGCAGGGCGGGCACCTTCTTCACGCTGCGCGTCGAGACATCCTCGAAGGCCTGTGCCGTGTCGAGGACGAGGCGAATGTCATCGGGCGTGAGACTCTCCAGCGTCAACAGATTTCGATGCGGCCAGACGGCCGGGTCGGTCGGTGCTGATTGTGCTTCGGCGACCATTCGTCGGGCATCTTGAATGGGGTTGGGCTGTCGGCTCATGCGTCCACGTCCACGCGGTCTTCGCCGCCCGCTTCGCGTAATGATACCCGCACATGCTCGTGATCGGACTCTGTGCGCACTCCGACAAAATCGGCCTGGATCGGAAGTTCGCGTCCGCCGCGGTCGACTAGGACTGCGAGACGAATGGCTTTCGGACGGCCGAGGTCCATGATTGCGTCGAGGGCGGCGCGGATGGATCGGCCGGTGTTTAAGACGTCGTCCACTAGGATCAGAAAATGCCCGGCCACGTCGAAGTCGATCTCGGTGGTTCGCACGATGGCGGCGGGGCCGATCTCGGCGAGGTCGTCGCGATAGAGGGTGATGTCGAGGGAGCCGTAGGCGACGTCGTGGACACCTTGCGCTTCAAGGAGGGGGATGAGACGGCGGGCCAGCTCATCGCCGCGCCGGCGAATCCCGACGACGGCCACAGGGCAGGCCGGTGGAATGGCAGCGGCAATCTCCTGGGCCAATCGCTGGAGCGTGAGGCGGATACCGGTGTCGTCGAGTAGGACTGTCATGGGTGTTGTTCAGAACGGTAGCACGGGGGGCGGGAAAAGTCGAAACAGTAGTTTGGCAGCTGGGGAGTACGCGAAATCCCGGAAAAGTATCAACTTGAATCGTACCGGCGAGACGCCGACGATTCTCAACAGACGTTTAACATGTCGCATTGAATGAATAGTGCTCCACTCCGATCACGCATAGGTTGTCGTGAACGACTCTGGAGTGGCGTACGATGGCATTGCGCCATGTCTTCATTTTCAGGTCGCCGTCTTCGCGGGTTTCAATCAGGGTGTTTCGCGGTGGCAACGTCTCACCGCGCCACGCGAAGGCCGCGCCCTTTTGTGATGTTTCGAGGAGCCAACCGGTCTGTTGACGATCGTTGCCCGGGATTCGCCAAACGAGATAGCCGGCGCGACGAGTGCGATCGTCGTGTCGATCGTTACCTGTTCGCAGATTGACGCTCATGTCCAACGACCTTTCCGTTCTATCGCGCGGAATCCACTCGTGTGGTCCGCGTGCTTGAGACGTTCATCGGATGACTGACAGAGCGCCTGTTTAGAATGGGCATGTGTTATCAGCACTAAGGCGTCTGAGGATCATGCTGCTCGATACGTCCAACCGGATAGACATCTTTGCGATGGTCCCAATAAGGCGATCGTTGATGGATGAAATCGAGGCGGGCGCGCGGGTTGCCGGCCTTATTCGGGTTGGATTTGAGCCAATCGTCGAAGTCTTTCTTCAAACCGGCGTTCAGGGAAAGCATCCGGTCGGCGATGGGGGCCATTGCGTAGTCCTCGTAATATTCTTTTTGCTCGAAGATCGGATCAAAGAACCCCCAATGCACGAGTGAGTCCGGCGCTTCCGGCTCCAACAGGTGAGCCGCGACGACAGCGTTCGGGTGATTAAGCTTCACGATGACGGACCCTTTCGGAAAGTGGCGAGTCTCGCGGATCGGCTCGACCTTGTAGGAGACCTCGTGCCGTCCTTCGAAGGGCCGCTCTTTCCAGCGCACGTCGGTAAAGCGATAGCTGGCCACGTCGAACGATTGTGGCTCGCTGAGTCGCTCCAACAGAAGACCGTGCAATTCCAGGCGTTCGATAACGTCGGTCCACGGAGCCGGCACGATATACGAAGATGGGAGCGTGACATCCCGTGCCACCTCTGTCATTGAGAACTGGCGCGACGGTACATCGATGGGCTTGGCATGATTCCAGACTGGATACACCGCCCCACTTGCCGCGCTTCGATTTGAATCGACGGCGTATGCTCTGAAGATCATGGGTACGCCATCGTCCTTCGCCGGCTGAGTGGTGGTGAGGACCGTTCGTTTTTTCGCATCCCGTGCCAGACTGGCCGAATACTCGTCGCCGTGCCGCACCGCGGATCGCAGGGCCTCGGGATCAGCATTGACCAACTCTATAGTCCGCTTCAGCAGGTTGTAGGTGGCGCGGACGCGCGCGTCGTACGGTTTTAGCATGTGCGTTTCGACGAGGATCGAGGGGCGATTCATGATTGCGCCGTAGCCAGTGGAGAAGCGCGGGGCAAAGCCGAGGTTGGTATCAACACCCTTGGACGGGTCCAGACGGTCGCGCATCTCGAAAAAGAGCATGGGGATGTGCCCATCCTGCGCGAGTGTCTTCAAAAGGTGCGGGTGCAGACTGTTGTTTACATAGTCGGCGACGGATGGTGCATTCTCCGGCCCGGTCGCTGCTCCGAAGGTGATGTCATACTGAAAGTCCGCGCCATCGGTCGTATGCGTGTCGAACCAGAGATGCGGTCGCCACGCGTGAAACACTCGGAGGAATGCCTGCATCTCGACGGCGTCGGCCTTCATGTAGTCGCGGTTAAGGTTTAGGTTTCGCGCGGTGCAACGCCAACCCATTTCATCGGGTCCGTTTTGATTGATGCGGTTGTACGGGCTCGTGCGCTCGTGGCCGTCAATGTTAAATACCGGGAGGATGACGAGGATCACATGGTCGAGTAGTGATTGACGCTCCTTGGTGATGCAGATGTCGCGGGCCAACGCCATGCAGGCGTCTTTCCCTTCGATCTCGCCGGAATGGACGCCGTTGACGACCAGGAGCACCGCTTTGCTGGTCTTCACCGCGGCCTGTGGAGTGAATGCCTTGTCCTTGGAAATGACAACCAGCGTCATGTCACGGCCTTCGGGCGTCGTGCCGATTTGTTGGACGATGACCCACGGTGAAGCCGCCCGCATTCGCTCGTAGTACGCAACCACGTCTGCGTATGAACAGGTCTTTCGGTAATTCGAAGCCTCGGCGAGTGTGTTCCAGTTTGATGAATCCTGCCCAAGCAAGAGGAGGAGATTGACGAGGAAGACGATAACCATCGAAGAATCCTTTGGAATGCCCCGCCACGTCCGAATGGCCGTGCCTCATGGGCTGATTACCATACACGACATTTGCCTTGATGCCGAACCCCATGCTACGATGAAGGCACCTTTCGCGGGTGTAGCTCAATGGCAGAGCACCAGCCTTCCAAGCTGGATGTTGCGCGTTCGAGTCGCGTCGCCCGCTGTGTGACATGGATCGTCAGAGTGTGTCGATCCTTTGTCACCGCCGATACTTGCAGTCGGCGATCCCTTCGAGCATTTCCGAGCCGCTTTGTCAGCCATTGCCCCCGTTGTTCCTGAATTGCCGTGAGTTGGTATAAACAGGGGTACAAGCCGCTCAGGCACTTGTAGTTGTTCCGCTTCGCCTATGCCACGTCAACGAATCCTTCAGCACATAGTTTTAGCCCAAACAGAGATTCGTTGAGAAGAAAGGTCCAATGAGTGTGAACAGTACGACGGTAAGTGCAAAACGTCGTGGTGTGGTCATCACGGCGAGCCGTTCCGGGTGATCCCGCCGGCGAATTCATGCCAAGGGCACACCGGTCGTCAACACTCGATCATAAGTGCAGGGGGTTCGAGTTCGCGCTGCGTGCATCCCATTACAGCTCTGCCTCATGGTGTCAGGCATTCAGTGGAACGATATTTCGAGACTTGGTGAACACAGTGGTTGTCGCCAATCCAATTCCCAGTCGGTGTACGCTTACCGCCCGCCTATACCATAACAGCCCATCGACCGATAGTTCGTACGACGAAGTGTCTACATCTAAAGTAGCAAGCTGCTCAGGATTTTGTTGAGCCGCATGAAGGCGAGGGATTCAAGGCGTCAGAGTGGTTTCACTTGGCGGGCCTTACCACGCGAAGTGGGCGAAAGCCTTGTTGGCGTCGGCCATGCGATGGACGTTTTCACGCGTGGTGACGGCTGCGCCGGAGTTGTTGAAGGCGTCAAGCAGCTCCAACGCGAGGCGCTGGGCCATCGGCCGGCCCTTCTTGGCGCGGGCTGCGTCGAGCACCCAGCGAATCGCCAGCGACTGGGCGCGACGGGGATTCACGGACATGGGGACCTGATAGTTGCTGCCGCCGACTCGCTTGCTGCGAATCTGGACGCTGGGGCGGACATTTTCCAGGGCGCGCTCGAAGACCTCGTTTGGCGGGACGTCCTTGACCTTTAGTGCGATCTGGTCGAGGGCATCGTAGAAGATTTTCTGGGAGACGGTCTTCTTGCCGCTGAGCATCATGCAGTTGATGAATTTGGATATGAGCCGGCTGTTGTACTTGGAATCCGGGCGAAGCTGCTCGCCGGAATGGGTCCACTTCTTGAAGGCCATGAATACTGTCCTTTGTTTCTGGTGTACGACGCAGATCGTCGCACGATGCCGGTGAATCAATCACCGAACGCCATACTTAGCCGGCGACGCGCCAGCCATTTAGATAATCAAGGTGGGTTGTGTACAACCCAGCCTACCGTTTGCGAATTATTTCTTCCGCTTTGTGCCGTACTTGCTGCGTGACTTGTTGCGGCGGACGCCGAACTTGTCCTGATCCTCGACGCTGGCACAGTCCAGTACGCCGCGGACAATGTGATATCGAATGCCGGGGAGGTCGCGTACGCGGCCGCCGCGGATGAGGACGATGGAGTGTTCCTGAAGGTTGTGCCCAATGCCGGGGATGTAGGCTGTGACTTCTCTGCCGTTCGACAGTCGCACGCGGGCGACTTTTCGCAGGGCCGAGTTCGGCTTCTTAGGCGTCATCGTTTTCACGATGAGGCAGACGCCGCGCTTCTGCGGGGAGACTTCCAAGTCTTTGGACTTGCTCTTTCGCCGCTCGGTGAGCCGCGGTCGCTTGCAAAGCTGATTGATCGTGGGCATGTAAACCTCTGTAAACGCTCGGTTTGTCCACCGGGGACCGAAGGCCGAGCCGCGTAGTCTAGGGGGTGAAGCCGCCTTCTGCAAGGCACTGCACCGGCCATGAAATCCTCAAGGTCCGACCGTCACTTCCGCAGGTGGCTCCAAGTCTCGGCCGGTCTCACCGCCAAGACTGGGGGGCAATTGGGCATTGGCGATGGCCGCAGTCGCTTCGGCAATCAGTTTCGTTTCGAGGGCTTCGGCCTGGGCGTCTTCCTCGGTCACTCCACTGGAGAGAGTTGGCATCCGAACCTCTGCGATGACTTCCTCAATGGGCTGCCCAAGGTGCTGAATGCCCATGTCCTGGAATCGCTTGAAGCCGGTGCCGGCCGGAATCAGGTGGCCGAGGATGACGTTTTCTTTCAAACCGTTCAGGCGGTCGATGCCACTGGCCAAGGCTGCCTCGGTGAGAACCTTGGTGGTCTCCTGGAAGCTGGCGGCGGAGATGAATGACTCGCTCTGCAAGGCGGCCTTGGTGATGCCGAGGAGCACCGTCGCAGCCGTGGCGGGCTTGGGCTTACGTCCCTTGGCCGGCGCTTTGCCCGCTTCTTCGAGTTGTTCGTTGACGACGTTCAACTCTTCCTTGGTGACGATCTGATGCTCGGCGAATTTGGAGTCGCCGGGATCGACAATTTTCAGGCAGCGGCCCAAGCGTTCGTTTTCGTGCTTGAACCGGAACTTGTCGAGCACTTCGCTCGGCAGGAGCTTGGAGTCGCCGGGCTGATCGACCTTCACCTTGCTCAACATCTTCATGATGATGATTTCGATGTGCTTGTCGTTGATGGACACGTTCTGCGACCGATAGACCGACTGCACCTCTCGCAAGAGGTAGTCTTGCAGGGCTTCATTGCCCTTTACGGCGAGGATGTCGTGCGGCACGAGCGGTCCGTCGCAGAGGGCATCGCCCGCGTCGACGCGGTCGCCGGCATGGACCATCAGGTGCTTGTCCTGGGGGACGTGGTGATCGCGCGGTTCGAGATCCTTGGTGTCGGGGTGAATCACGATTGTCATCTTGCCGCGGCGCTTGTCGCTTCGGATTTCCACCGTGCCGGTGATTTCAGCCAGGACGGCCGGCTCCTTGGGCTTTCGGGCTTCAAAGATTTCCGTGACGCGGGGGAGACCGCCGGTGATGTCCTGGGTTCCCGCCAACTCTCGCGGACGGCGAGCCAGCAGGTGACCGGCACGGACGTCCTGCTGCTCCGAGACTTCGATACGAGCCTTCGCGGGCAGGTAATGGTATTCGAGGATTTTACCGTTCTTGTCCTCGATGATGATCTGCGGGTTCTTGTCGCCGCGATGCTCGATGACGACAAACCTGGCCGACGAGGACTTGCTGTCCGTCTCGGTGCGAACCGTTTCACCCTCGGCAATGTCTTGGAATCGGATGCGACCGGATGCCTCGGCGAGAATCGGGGTCATGTGGGCATCCCAACTGCACAGAACCATTCGCGGTTTGATAGGATCGCCTTCCTTCACATTTAGTCGGGCACCATATTGCACCTGGGTGCTTTCAAGTTCGCGGCCCTTGTCGTCCACGATGGCCAGCTTGCCCTTCTTATTGAGGACGACGTAGGTTGTCGCTTTTGTCTCGGGGTCTTCGTACTCGACGACCTTTAGTTCGTGGAACTTGGCAAAGCCGGCGTTTGAGGCTTTGTAGTCGCTGTCGATGATAGCTCGACTGGCTACACCGCCGGTGTGGAAGGTACGCATGGTCAACTGCGTGCCCGGTTCACCGATGGACTGTGCCCCGATGATGCCGATGGCCATGCCTTCTTCGACGAGGGTGCCGTTCGACAGGTCGAGACCATAGCAGCGGGCGCAGATGCCGTTTGGCGCTTCGCAGGTGAGGGGGCTGCGGACGCGGATCGTCTCCAGGCCCAGACCGCCCTCTGTCGGCGCAGACTCGATGCGTCGTGCGATTTCGCCGGTGATGACATCATTTTCCTTCACGATGATTTCATCGGTGACGGGGTGGCGAATCGTGTCGCGGGCGATACGACCTGTGATGCTCTCGCCGAGGGTGATGTCGACTTCTTCACCCTTGTAATGGGCTTTCTTGGTGATGCCGTGGATCGAGCCGCACTCCTGTCCGGTGATGATGACGTTTTGGGCGACGTCGGCGAGCTTTCGCGTGAGGTAGCCGGAGTCGGCGGTCTTGAGGGCCGTGTCGGCGAGGCCCTTTCGGGCGCCGTGGGTCGAGCTGAAATACTCCAGCACGGAGAGGCCTTCGCGGAAGTTGGCCCGAATCGGCGTCTCAATGATTTCGCCGGAGGGCTTGGCCATGAGGGCACGCATGCCGGCGAGCTGCCTGATCTGGTCGACGCTGCCTCGGGCACCGGAGTCCGTCATGAGGTAAATCGGATTGAGGTACTTTCTGGTGCCCGGTGCGTGGGGCTTCGTGTAGCGATTTTGATCATCGCGGAAGTCGGCCTTTAACTCGACCATCATAGCCTCGGTGACGGCTTCGCGGACGTGGACCCAGATGTCGATGAGGGCGTTGTAGCGCTCCATGTCGGTGATCGCGCCCTGCTGATAGGCCTTGGTGATGCGGTCCACCTTCTTCTGGGCTTCGTCGATGATGCCCTTCTTGCGCTCGGGGATGCGCATGTCGGTGAGGCCGAAGGAGAGGCCGGCCAGGGTGCTTCGCTTGAAGCCGAGTTCCTTGATGCCGTCGAGGAAGTCGATGGTGACGTCGCGTCCGCACATGGCGTGGCAGTCAGCGATGACACGGGCCGCGCCCTTTTGGCTGAGCGGGTAGTTATAGAACGGCATCTGCTTGGGAAGGATGTCGTTGAAGATTAGTCGGCCGACCGTTGTGACAATGAGCTTGTTCTTCGCCACGGGGGTGGGCATTTTCTTTTGGCCCTCGACCATTTCCTTGCGTTCGACGCGGACATTGATCGGCTCATGAATGGTGATCTTGCCGAGTTCGTGTGCGAGGAAGGCCTCGGTCGCATCTGCGAAAGACATCTTGGGCTTGTCCTGACTCTCGTGGGCGTGCTCACACGTCAGGTAGAAGATGCCCATGACGATGTCCTGGCTGGGGGACATGATGGGCGAACCGCTGGCGGGGCTGAAGATGTTGTTGGTGGCCATCATCAGGACGTGGGCTTCGACCTGTGCCTCAATCGAGAGCGGCAGGTGGACGGCCATCTGATCGCCGTCGAAGTCGGCGTTGAAACCCTTGCAGACGAGGGGGTGAATGCGGATGGCGTTGCCTTCGACGAGGACCGGCTCAAAGGCTTGGATGCCCATGCGGTGGAGCGTCGGGGCGCGATTCAGCAGGACCGGGTGTTGGTAGATCACTTCTTCAAGGATGTCCCAAATCTCACGGTCGCGGCGCTCCAACATTTTCTTGGCGCTCTTGATCGTGTCGGCGAGGCCGCGCTCCTTGAGCTTGCGGATGATGAACGGCTGGAAAAGCTCCAGGGCGATCTTTTTGGGCAAGCCGCACTGATGCAGCTTTAACTCGGGACCGACGACGATGACGCTTCGCGCGGAATAGTCCACGCGCTTGCCGAGCAGGTTCTCGCGGAATCGGCCCTGCTTGCCCTTGATCATGTCGGTGAGGCTCTTGAGGGGGCGATTGGATGAGCCGAGCACGGGGCGTCGGCAACGGCCGTTATCGAAGAGGGCGTCCACGGCCTGCTGAAGCATTCGCTTCTCATTGCGAATGATAACTTCGGGGGCGTTGAGATCGATCAGCTTCTTCAAGCGGTTGTTGCGGTTGATGATTCGGCGATAAAGATCGTTCAGATCGCTGGTGGCAAAGTTGCCGCTGTCGAGCAACACGAGCGGGCGCAGGTCCGGCGGAATGACCGGGATGACGTCCATGACCAGCCAGGTCGGGTCATTCTGACTGTTGCGCAGGGCCTCGACGATTTTCAGACGCTTGGACAGATCCTTGATCTTCTGCTTGCTGTTGGTGTTGAGGATGTCCTCGCGGAGCTTTTCGCTGGTGGCCTTGAGGTCCATCTTGGCGAGTAGCGTCTTGACGGATTCGGCACCAATCTGCGCTTCGAAGGCGTCATCGCCATATTTGCTCATGGCGGCTCGGTACTCCTCTTCGGTGAGGATTTGGGACTGCTTGAGCGGGGAATCCTTTGGATTGGTGACGACGTAATCCTGGAAGTAGACGACCTTTTCCAGGTCGGAGGTCTTCATGTCCAGCAGTGCGCCCAGGCGCGACGGCATGGCCTTGAAGAACCAGATGTGAACGATGGGGGCGGCCAGATTGATATGGCCCATGCGCTTGCGGCGCACGCGGCTGTGCGTGACCTTGACGCCGCAGCGGTCGCAGATCATGCCTTTGTGCTTCGTGCCCTTGTATTTCCCGCAGAAGCACTCCCAATCGCGCTCGGGGCCGAAGATACGCTCGCAGAAGAGACCGTCCTTTTCCGCGCGATAGGTGCGGTAGTTGATGGTCTCTGGTTTGCGAACTTCGCCGTAGGACCAGGACCGGATGTCGTTGGGGCTGGCCAGCGAAATCTTCACCGCGCCGTAGTCATTCACTCGATCGTAAAGATTCTCAACCATATGAAACCATCCTCTGGGGTGATGGGTTAATCCGTTTTCGTCCACATTCGCGCCATGGCGCGTTTTTTGTTACGCCGTTGCCGTCACCGGCCTTAAAGCCCGCGACGACACATCGAGCGACATGGGCACCAGGCCCGCCGTTCGCTTAAAGCCAAGCTCTTCGCAAAAATCCACTTCCGTGCCATAGGCCGCCGCATCGATCCGTTCACAGCCCATTGCCGCGAGCGAGCCGATGACTTTGTCCGCCATCTGGCGAGCGATTCCGTATTGGTCGTGCTCGATGCGGCCGTCCACGTGGGTGACCGCGCCCGGTCCCTGACAAGCCGGGTCGAGCTTGCACTCCGTCAAGTAGCCACGAACGCCGTCGGCCAAGCCGCGGGCAATTCCGATGAGTCGACCGCCGCCATCTCTGGCGACAACAAAGCAGACCGAGTTGTCCACGATCTTGGAGAGCTTATCCACGGACTGTGGCACCATGCAGCCCTGGGCGTCGTAAAACGCCTTCAGCTCCGCAAGGTCCAGCGCCTTGACGACTTCACAGGTCATGCCGTCCATCGTTCACTCCTACTCACCGCGAACCCAGGTCAGATCAGGCCGCCTTTTTCAAGCTGAATGTTCATGCCGAGGCCGCGGATTTCGTTGCAGAGGACGTCGAAGGAAACCGGCGTTCCGGCCTCCAAGGTGTTCTCGCCCTTGACCATGCTCTCGTAAATCTTAGTGCGGCCTTCCACGTCGTCGGACTTGACCGTGAGAAGCTCCTGCAAGATGTAGGCAGCGCCATAGGCTTCGAGGCCCCAGACTTCCATTTCACCGAAACGCTGACCGCCGGTGCGAGCCTTGCCGCCGAGGGGCTGCTGGGTGATGAGCGAGTATGGGCCAGTCGAGCGGGCGTGAATCTTGTCATCCACTAGGTGGTGCAGCTTCATCATATAGATGTAGCCGACCGTGACGGGCTGATCGAATTTATCACCCGTGCGTCCGTCGAACAGGCGCGTCTTTCCGCCATAGGGCATCTTACAAAGGAGCAGGCGATCCTTGTCGGCCGTCTGCACTGTCTTGAGGTCGGCGGCCAATTCCTCGACTTTCCTGTTCGCTTCTTCCACGGCGGCGTGGAGTTCGTCCTCCTTGCAACCGTCAAAGACCGGGGTGACGGCCTGGAAGCCGCAAATCTTCGCGGCCCAGCCGAGGTGCGTTTCGAGAATCTGGCCGACGTTCATACGCGAGGGCACGCCCAGCGGATTGAGCATGATGTCGACCGGCGTGCCATCTTCGAGGAAGGGCATGTCTTCGACCGGCAGTATTTTGGCGATGACGCCCTTGTTGCCGTGGCGGCCGGCCATTTTGTCGCCGACCGAGAGGTGGCGCTTGGTGGCGGTGTAGACCTTGACCATTTCAAGGACGCCGGAGGGCAATTCGTCTCCGCGCTTGAGCTGGGCGATCTTACGGTCGCGCTCTTCGATCTGTTCGACGATTCGCGGCCAGTAGCGGTTGTAGATCGGTTCGCATTCGTCGCGCTTGCCGACGGGCTTGACCCACTTCAAATCGAAGGCCCAGTTCGTCGGCTCGCCGATCTGCTCCATGACGACTTCTTCGTCATCGCTCTTGCCCACGACCTGCTTGGTACGCGGGTCGACCGTGGCCTGGCCGCAGACCTTTTCCAACTCGTCCAGCATTTGGCGGAAGATGGCGATGGTCCGCAGGTTGCTCGTCGTGCGATGGTCCTTTATGCGTTTCTGGAGATTCTTCTTTTGTTCCTCCGTCATATTGGTCCGACGGCTGAATCGCTTGGCATCGATGACGGTCCCGGTAATACCGCTCGGGACTTCGAGCGAATCGTTTTTGACGTCCTCGCCCGCGCGGCCAAAGATGGCGTGGAGCAACTTCTCTTCGGGAGAGAGTTCGCTCTTGCTCTTGGGTGAGACCTTTCCGACGAGGATGTCGCCTGAGCTGACCTCGGTGCCGATGCAGACGACGCCGTTCTCATCGAGATTTCGGAGGGCACGCTCGGAGACGTTGGGGATGTCGCGGGTGAACTCCTCGCGGCCGAGCTTGGTCTCGCGGATTTCAATGTCATGTTCATCGATGTGGATGCTGGTGAACGTGTCGGTCTGGACGAGGCGCTCGGAGATCAGGATGGCGTCCTCAAAGTTGTAACCATCGTAGGTCATGAAACCGACCAGGACGTTTCGACCCAGGGCCAATTCACCGTTTTTGCAGCCGGGTCCGTCGGCGATGATCTGGGTCTTCTTGATCTTCTGGCCGATCTTGACGAGCGGCGTCTGATTGAGACAGGTTCGTTCATTGAGACCCTGGAACTTGCGAAGCAGATACTCTTCCGTGTTGTCGAGCACAATGCGCGTGGCATCGACGTGGGTCACGGTGCCGTCCTTGTCGGCACGGATGACCATGCCGCTGTTCTCGGCCACGACCCGCTCCATGCCGGTGGCCACGACGGGCGGTTCGGTAATCAGCAAGGGCACGGCCTGGCGCTGCATGTTGGAGCCCATGAGGGCGCGGTTGGCGTCGTCATGTTCCAGGAAGGGGATCAACGACGCGGAAACGCCGACGGTCTGCTTCGGCGAGATGTCAACGTATTCGACGTCGGCACCTTCGACCGTGGCGAGGTCGCCGCGAATGCGGGCCATGATCTGCTCGTGACGCACCTTATTATGCTTCGGATCGACGGCATCCGGCGGAGCGAGAATGGTTTTCATTTCCTCGTCGGCACGCAGGAACTCGGCTTCCGCCTCGATGCTGCTGGTCTTGGTATTGACCTTGCGGTAGGGCGTGATGAGGAAGCCATACTCATCGACCGTCGAATAAATGCTGAGCGAAGCAATCAGACCGATGTTCGTGCCTTCGGGCGTTTCAATTGGACAGATGCGACCGTAATGGCTGATGTGAACGTCGCGTACTTCGAAGCCGGCACGTTTGCGGTTCAAGCCGCCAGGTCCGAGGGCGGAGAGACGCCGCTCGTGCGTGAGCTGGCTCAGCGGATTGGTCTGATCGACGACCTGTGACAATTCACCACGACCGAAGAAAAACTCGATCGCTCCGGAGACTGCCTTGGAATTGATCAGTTCGGCAATCTTACCGAGTTGGTCCGGCTCCTTCGTGCTGAGGCGCTCCTGGACGGTACGGCGGAGCTTCAGGAAGCCTTTGCGGATTTCGTCGCAGGCCAATTCGTCAATGGTGCGCAATCGGCGGTTGCCGAGGTGATCGATGTCATCCTCGCCGACGATGACGCGCGTCTGTCGCCAGCCATATTCATGGACATTGCCGACCGAAAGCAGGTCGGCGCTGCCATGCTTTTGCATGACGGTGACGACGTGGTCCAAGTTCTCGAAGCAAACGTGCTTGGCGGTGCCGAAGAGTTCCTTCCACTCGGACTCGATCGTTTCGGCGAGGTTCTTGGACAGTTTTTCGGAATCCTCCTCATTAAACGTATAAATGGCCCCGGCTCGTGGGTAGTAGTTCATGAAGTCCAACTGGGCCATGTCCGGGTGGGTTTTCTTTTCGGCGGCGAGATAGGCGTCGACTCCCTGGATGATGCGGGTCGCTCGCGTGCGGATCGTGGCGACGACGAAATCGCGGGCCAGCTTGGTGACTTCGGCGTCGCGGTCTGTCTTGCTGCGACCCATGAGGGGGCGTAGCACTTCCATGTCCAATGAACTGGTCGGCGCCCATTCCGTCGGCATGTCGATGAGTCCGCGAAGCTGCCGGTGCAACTCCTTGATGACGTCGATGGGCTGGAGTTTCTTTCGGCCGTCCTTGATGCCGTCCAGCGAGCCGAGTTCCACGTTCTGCTTGGGGTCTTTTAGGACATTTCCCTTGGCGAGATAGCGATTGATCTGTGTCCCTAATTCGCGCGCCCACTGCAAGGAGCAGAGTTCGAACGGCATCCGCGAGGGGATTGAAAAGCCGACGCGATCCTGGCTGCGAAGGTCCATCAGATAACGCAGGCAGGCTACAAAGTCGGAGGCCGTCAACGTGTTCATCGCGGCGGGGATGGACAAGCCGAACTTCCGGTTGATTCGAAAACGACCGACCCGGCCGAGACGATAACGGTTTTCGTCGTAGAAGCGTTCGAAGAAGAGCTTGACAGCCTTGTCGAGCTGCGCAGGATTGCCGGGGCGCAGGCTCTTGTAGATCTTCATCATGGCATCTTCGTGGCTGTGGCAACTGTCTTCAGCCAGCGTGTTTAGAATCAACGGGTCGGCGACCTTTTCAATTACTTCCAATTGTTTGAGGCTGCCGGCCTGAATCTTTCCGAGGGCATCACCGATCTGACAGGCGGCACGGACCAGCGGCTCGCCGTCGTTTGCGTCATCCTCTTCCGAGCGGACGTCATGAACGACATACATGTCGGGCTTTAGATTGGCCGTGCGAATGACCTTGGTCTGGTAGAACTCTCGGATAATCGCCTCGTCCGCGCCGAACTTCGGGTCCATCGCACGAAGAAATGTCGTCGCGGCAATCTTGCTGGATTGATCGATGCGAACGGCCATCACGTCTTTGCGGGTGATGTTGACTTCGATCCAGCTACCGCGCTCGGGGATGATGCGGCAAGCGTGGAGGGGGCGGTCGGCATCAAGCGTTTCCTTGATGAAGTCGACGCCGGGGGAGCGGTGGAGCTGAGAGACGATGACGCGCTCTGCACCGTTAATCACGAACTCGCCGCCACCGATCATGATGGGGAGTTCGCCGAGGTAGACCCATTCGTCGGAGATTTCGTCTTTGTCGCGGCGCGTCAGGCGAAGGCGAACACGCAGCGGCATGCCATAGGTGAGGCGAAGCTGCCGACACTCGTCGGTCGTGTAGCGTGGCTTGCCGAGGGAGTACTCGAGATACTCCAGGCAAATGTTTTCGTCGTAGCTGGTGATCGGGAATATCTCACGGAAGAGACCTTCGAGACCGGTCGGCGTGCGCTTGTCCGAGGTGAGGTCGGCCTGAAGAAAACGCTTGTATGAGCCGACCTGGATCTCGATGAGATTCGGGACCGGCATCGCATCGCCCAGCTTACCGAAATTACGAATTTCCTTGATGACCATTGGGGGGGCCTTTCGAATTCGTGACTACTCTTTAGCGGCTCGTACCTGCGTGGCGCGCGGAGTCATCGCCCAGCGATGGCATCCATCGCGCGAAGACGATCATGTGCGTCGAGAAAAATGGACGGATCGATGCACCCAAGTAATCGAGCAACGCCTGTCTTTATGCCTTGGGGACTGTCCGCCTCGAGAGCCATCTGTAAGGGCTGACCAGTCCCGCACCCGATCAACCCAATTCCGCAACTCGTCGCGAAGAGACCAATCAGTATAACTGCTCTCCATCTCCCTGCAAGGGGGGGCTTCATAATTCTTTTCTCGCATAAACATTGCCCCGTAAACGGGTTACAGATCAATTACTATTGTGGTCGGCCTAGCTGATTAGGAGCTAAGCAGGCATCATGGTCGGAAAAGTCTCACTGACTTAACGTCCGCCAGAGGCTGCCAAGGTTTCTCACGTGGATCGCCTCATTCTTATCATTTCGGGGCAGATTCACTCGGTTATTGCCACATCCCATTTGAATCCGATACCTCGTCTGGATAAGATGAATGTCGCACTCACAGAGGTTGTCCACATGGATAGGTTCTTCTGAGGGGGATTGCTTCCGGCGCTTTGTCAAGGCCGGTTGTGAGTGTCACACCAGCGAGCGGTGAACGAAGCAACAGGAGTAAGGTATGTATTCAACTCCAACATGGAGCGTGCGCGGTCTTGTCGCCATCATGGTCGTCGTCGCCTGTGGCGGTATTGCCGGGGCAGACTCGATTACGGCCTCGTACACCTATCAGACGCAACCGCTCAACTCTCCACAGCCGGTCAATTTCAACGCGCTCTTTGGCCTGCATAACAATACGTCCACTATCGCCTTTCTCGGCACACGGCAGGATCAACCGGCCGGACCGGGCGTCGACATCTTTGTGCCACCGAGTTTCATGGCTTATTGCGTCGAACTTGGCGAACCCCTCAATGTTCCCGCGACGCACACCCATCCGAACGTGTTTCCGCTTCTTGGTTCCACGACGCAGGCCGGCGGACTCAGCGGCCCCGTTTTCTTTGACGCGACTCGAACGACGAATATGGAACGCCTGTGGACGAATTTTTCCTATCTTGTTCAACTCGCCCCTTCTTTGTCACCGGCGTTTCAACTCGCTGTATGGGAAGTTGCGTTTGACGATGACATGACGCTCCAGCCGCAGCTTGGCGGGCGATTCTGGGTCGATGTCGGGCAGATGCAGCCGGGCACCACTGATATTGCGGAGCAGTGGCTGAGCGACATTCGAAATGGCGCGGCGACGGCGCAGTCCTCCCTGTTTCTGCTGTCCAGAAACGGCAGCCAGGATTTGATCACGACGCCGGAGCCTTCGGTCGTTTCGATGCTGGGTTTGAGTGTCGTGGTGCTGTTTCGCCGCCGACTGCGATAGGTTGGGTTACTCCGGCTTTTGATACCGAATGATCGGTCTCAGGATCATCTCTTCACCCTCAACGGCTTTTTTCAGTCGTTCCGGATTCTCCATTACCGTTTGATTCACGTCGGAGAAGTCGCGTACCGATCGCCAATTGCGCAGCACCACGGCGTGCGCTCGGAATTGTTTTCCATCGCGATCATCGATGATCAGCGGCAACAAGTCGTTCATGGCATACGCCTCGGAGTCGGTGTCGGCGTTTCCAATGCCGATGCCGGAATGAAGGGAGTCGTTTGTGGTTAGGTGGTATTAATGGCAGCCGGCGCTTCACAACCCGAGGCCGACGAGCAGCAATGGACCTTTGATGATGCGTTGGAGGATAAGCATGTCAAATTCCAATCCTGCGATGTGCAGTGAATGCGAAAGTCAATCATCCATGGATATGTACGAGCCACGATTCTGGCTGCGGGTTGTGCATAGTTCAGGATGATTCGATGAATCCAGTGAGGCGTGTAGTTGGACGAGCTTTGCGACGGAATCGGCCTGCATCTTGGTCATGACGTTGGCCCGGTGGACCTCAATCGTCTTGGTAGACAACTGAAGATGTGCCGCCATTTCCTTGTTCGATTTGCCATCGACCACCATTTGAAACACTTCATTCTCGCGGGACGTTAACCTTGTCAGTCGACGGCGAATATCGTCGGTTTGTCGTTGTGCCTGCTGCCGTCTTTCGTCTCGGTCCATGGCCCGGTGGACGAGTGAAATAAGCAATTCGTCGTCAAACGGCTTTTGAAGAAAGTCGAACGCGCCTTGTTTCAGGGCGCGCACGGCCATTGGTACGTCGGCATGGCCGGTGATCATGATGATGGGGAGCGAGATGTTTGAAGCTGCCATGTGGGATTGCAACTCCAACCCGCTCATCCCCGGCATCCGCACGTCAAGGAGCAGACATCCTGGAGTTTCACAATTGTAGTCGTCAAGGAATTGCTTTGCGTTTTCGTATGTTCGTGTTACATAACGAGTCGATTCAAGCAACCATTTCGTTGAATCTCGAACTGCGGGATCGTCGTCTACGACATAGACTATTGGGGCATCGGATGTCACGAGACGACCCTTTCAGGCGGGAAGGTCATTGTGAAAGCCGCGCCACTCACTGCGGTTTTTTCGGCAATGAGTCGGCCTCCATGTGCCTCGATAATTGAACGACTGATCGAAAGTCCCATGCCCATTCCCTGCGACTTTGTGGAATAGAATGCGTCAAAGACCCGTCCTGTGTATTCTACGGGTATACCCGGACCGCTGTCTTCGATGGTGACTTTTACGCCAAACTCAGTGGGGGAGTCAATTCTCAAGCTTATCATTCGGCGATTTACGTCCCCGTCCCGAAGCGATTCGCAGGCGTTCTTCAATAAGTTTATGAGTACCTGTTCAATCTGAATCTTGTCGGCCTGCACATATATTGGATACTCCGGGAGCGTCAATTGAAGGGATATGCCGCCGCGCCGAATCTCCCCGGCGATCAATTCCGCAGCGTCCTTGCATACTTGCCCCAGTTCGCATCGCGAGGTCTGCGGCTCACGCTTGCGAACCATTTCTCGAATACGCCGAATGATCTCACCGGCTCGATGGGCCTGCTCAGCTACGACTTCCATCGCCTGCACGACGGGGCCAATCTCAGGTGTTTCGGATTTGAGTCGTCGTACACTGCCTTGCGTGTAACTCGCAATCGCGGCCAGCGGCTGATTGAGTTCGTGGGCCAATCCGGTGGCCATCTCGCCCATGGTGGATAATCGTTGCACATGGGCCAAGTCTTCCCGATGCAGTTCGATCAGTTCCGATGCTCGTTGCCGTTCGGTCAGGTCTCGGATCGCAGTCACTCGGACCATGGTGCCGTCCAGGGGGATTTCCTTGCTTTGCAATTCGATGGGAAAGCGCGTGCCATCCTTTCGCAAACCAAGGGCCGGCACCGGACGAGAATCTCGATCATCCGTCTGATCGCCGTACGTAGCGCGCATGTCGTTTCGGGATTCCTCTGCGATGAGATTGCCCCGAGACAGTTGAAGCAGCTCGTCTCGTGAATAGCCGAACATCCGCAGGATTGGCTCGTTGGCCTCCAGGATGCGACTTCCCATGTGCAACAGGATTCCTTCGAATGTGGAGTTGTAAAGCTGTCGGAATCGCTCCTCGCTTTCTTGCAGATTCAGTTCCGCCCTGCGTCGTTCCGAAATCTCTTGCAGCAACGTCTCATTTGCCATCGCGAGTTCCGTGGTTCGCACGCTTACCCGCGACTCAAGCTCTTCGTGTTGGGTTCGCAGAATTTCTTCAGCCAGCTTTCGGGACGTGATATCGCGCGTCACGCTCAATACGGCGGTGATGGCACCGCGCTCATCCTTCCACGGGACTGAGCTGGCCTCCATCCATCGCTCCCCGCCGCGCAGCCCGCGGATACGAAACGCCGCAATGCCGGATACGCCTTGACAGGCCTGTTGATGGAGCGACTTATAGGCGTTGTGATACTCCGGTACGATCAAGTTGAGAATCGGTCGTCCGGCGACGTCAGAAAAATGGTCTGCTTCAATCATATTCAGGCCGGCGGGGTTCATTTCTATCAGTCGACCATCCGTGGATACGATTTTTACGCACTCCGGCTCGTTTTCGACGATCATTCGCAGCTTGGCCTCGCTGATTCGCAAGGCCTCATTGGCATGGTGGCGCTCGATCGCAATCCCCACGATGTGGCCGATTTCCTCCATGAAATGCAGATCATGCGATGTGGGGCGGCGTGGGACTTTGTAGTAGGTGGCAAAAGTACCGAGCACTTCGTTTGTTGTTGACACGATGGGCTGGGACCAGCAGGCCCGAAGCCCGTGCTTCTGAGCAAGCGGGCGAAATGCGTTCCAAAGAGGATCCACGTCGATGTCCTCGACGATCACAACACGGTTCTCCGCGGCCGCCGTCCCGCAGCATCCTGCCCCGGCGGCGATTTTCAGACCGTTGATCGCTTCGCAATACGCTTCCGGGAGATTCGGTGCCGCTCCCGTATGGAGGGTATTGGTCTCGTCGTTGCGCAAGAGTATGGAACAGATCGCACCGACCATTTGGTGCTCCTGGACTTGCACAGCCGTCTCCAGTATTTCGCTGAGCGGCCTTCCGGTCGCGACGCCTTCGAGGATACGATGGAACTCGGCCTTCTCGGATTCAGTGCGAACTTGCTCTGAAATGTCCTTCACAACGCCGATCATGGATTGCGGATCGCCCGACGCATCTTTCCGGAGGACGACGGTGAGATCGCACCAAATCGGCTTACCAGCTTTCGTGACGTAACGCTTCTTCAGGTTATACTGCGAAATCTCGCCTGCCAACATCCGTTGAACACACTCCCTGCTTGACGCCAGGTCGGCGGGATCTGTGAGGCTGAAACTGAGCATGCCGGCCAACTCGTCGGCCGAATAACCAAGTAGGTTCGCAAGATATCCGTTCACGCGACGGATTCGATTGTCGAAGCTAATCTCCGCAATTCCAATACCGGCATTCTCGAAGATGGCCCGAATGCGTTCTTCATTGTCACTCAAGGCCTCTTCGGCGGCCTTTCGAGCCGTGATGTCGATGATCGTCCCGAAGAAGACATTCTTGACACCCCACTCATCCGGAATCAGGCGTACGTTTTCAATCAAGTATCCTTGCGTGCCGTCTTTGCGACGGTACTTTAGCTCGTAGTCTCGAAGTACACCGTGTTTGTGGAGTGCTGCGAGGTACTCCGCCCTTGCCCCAGGTATCGCATAGAAGGATTCCGCATTTGCGATGTTGACCTCTTCGATGGACGCATACCCAAACAGCCGGGCAAACGCCATGTTGGTCTCACGAATGCTCCCATCGGCACTGGACACAAATGCGGCGGCCACGTTTTCCTCAAACAGGAGCCTGTATCGCGCTTCGGAAATGCGAAGTCGTTCATCCACTTGCTTACGCTCGGTGATGTCGGTACACATCGCAACCGCCCCTGCGAATTCTCCTCGCGTGCCCAGAATGGGGGCGGTTGCAAGAAGCATCCATACATCCCGACCCGAGGCGTGTCGAAATCGAAAGTCGTGGGTCTCCTCGATCCCGTTCGTACGTCTGTTCATGTTGCCTTGGCAGATGCGCCGGGCATCGTCGTCCATGAATTCAAACAGGTGTTTTCCCATCATGGCATCGGGTGTGACTCCGAGCAACTCGGCCATGCGATGATTTACAAATGTCGTCCGCCACTCACGGTCGACTTCCCAGATTCCTTCGGTGCAGGTCTCCACCAGCCGTTGATATTTCGTCGTCAGGTCGTTGCTGCGCGACATGGCATTGGCACATTGGGCGGCGATTCCAGCCAACATCATCCCGCCTGCCGCCATCATGCCTTGAATGGTGGAAAACCGCTGGATCAATGCAACGGCGGGTTCGCCTGTCCCGGCGCCTTGGAGGCGCAGGGAGCTTAGTAACGTGATGATCGCTATCGTCGCAACGCACGCCGTGACTCCCAGTTGGCCCAGTCGAAGGGCGGCCACCACGACGATGGGAAAAAATATCGTGGCGATCGGATAAAGAAAGAAGGGACGCGAGAAGGGCGACGATAGGGACCAGGCAGGTCGATCGTCGCTCAAGAAGACGAATCCCGCGAGGATGGCCACCATGACCAGCGCGACAAGCTCCATTGCGCGCCGGAACGTCAAGGTCTGTCGAATTGCGCTCGTCCATGCGAAGATCAGCGGCGCGATAATCAAGCTGGAAGCTGCATGAACCGCGAACCATTTCGCCCACACGATCTGCCATCGAGCGAAACCGTTGTAGCCATCCGCCGTTAGGGAGATCAATCCGAACGATGCATCGATTATTCCGACCAGAAACACCCCGACGAGTAGGAACGAGAGGACGTCTTTGAAACGCTGCATGTCCTCCTGGAATGCCAATCGATTTCTCAACAGCCAAGCCGAGACGATCACTCCAATAGAATTGCCGAGAAGTATGGACATCGCAGGGCCGACACCGCTCATAATTGAAACTTGGGTGGCCGCATTGAATGCGGCACCAAGTACGACTGCCGGCCACCACCCCAATCCGGATTTCACCAGTACGGCCAGCGCAACTCCCACGGGCAACCAAAAGAGGGGTGATTGGTCTCGGATGGGGCCGACGCGCGCACTGACAAGTCCAAGTAATCCCAGGGCTGCTGTAAGCCCAAGTTGTTTTAGTACGGTCGGAGAGCGCGATAAGTCATGCTTCATGTCTCATGTACCCCAAGGGATCCATCCGATCCCCGTCGCTTTCATTTCAATATCGAGCCCGCCGCATGGAGACCAGCCGGGGGCGAATGGGGGGGCATCCGTGCATTCAACCAACGAAGCCTACCCCACGCCCACCGTCAAGAAAATCGGCGCCCAGATTCCGGTCTTTCGTTGGTGAATGTCCCGAAAACCCGCATCGGCGAAATATGACCGCATCACGTTCCACGGCGCGTGAAACACCTTCGCCTCGGGCGAGCTTTCGGCGCGAGTGATAAACACATCGAACAGCACCCAGCCGATGGCGTTGTCCCGGAAACCGTCGATCAGCATTAATCGCCCTCCGGGGCGCAGGATGCGATGCATTTCTCGGATGACCGCAGCCTGATGCGGGTAATGATGAAACGAATGGCTGCACGTTACCACGTCGAACGAGCCATCGGCAAAAGGCAAGTGCTCCGAGTCGCCGCGCACGAATTGCGGCCTGCTCTCATCGGGGATCAATTGCGACTTGGCATGCGCCTTGGCGCACATGTTCCAGGAGTAATCCAGGCCGACCAGACCGCGCGAGGGAAGTGTTGTCGCGGCGACCATGGCGATCCATGTCCCCGTCCCGCAGCCGATGTCGAGCAGATCGAACGCGCGGGTATCGTCTCGCCGCCAGGCGTAAAGCTCCTCCATGAACATCCGATAAGCAGGTTGAAACAGGAGGTGCTGAACGATGGAGTGGTCGTACCCGTGTGCCCACGAATCGAATTGGCTTCGCGCGTTGCCCTTTACCGTACGACCGATGAGAGGCGTGTTTACGGTGTTTGCAGACGCCGCTTTTGCCGGTTCGAGCTTGATCATCCCTGACGCCTCACCCTCCGAACTTACTATAATTCGCGCGGTGTCATTGCTCAACTCGACACGCCGCGCCGATCTAAAGTCGGCACCGGACCCCATCCGATACCCCCTTGCGGCTGCGAAACCCGACCGCCGTTCCTCGGTGTCACTCGCCCGTTAATTCCGGAGCACATCCCCATGTCCAAGCGAGAGATGATCGAGCGAATCATGACGTTGAACGCCTCGGCCCGGCGCGAGTTCCTTCAATGCTTCACCGAGAATGAGCTGAGTGATTACCTTCGCCAGCTTGAGACTGTCCAGCCCTTTACGTCGATGGTTGTCGAGCCGGATTACAGCCTCGCCTGACCCTCTGGGAACTCTGTCGCTCTAACGATCCTTCCCCGGCTGCCGCCCGGCCTTGCCGCGGCTCAACAGTTGCGATCGTTCCACGGTCGGGCCGTACGTCTCGTCGATGCGACGATACAACCCGGCTGCGTCGGCTGAGTTCCCTTCCTGCGTAAGCGCTTCCGCCCGCCAATACAAAGCTGTGACCAATTCCAACGAACCCGCCGGTGCGAGTCGCTCGGCCTGGACGCAATAGCTCCGCGCTGCGCCATAGTCGTACTTGTAATCCGTCATTAGACGCGCGGCCAAGACGCCGGCGGCCCATCGCTGTGTCACGGACAATTGGGGAGACTGCACTGCCTCGGCCAGCCTCTTGTCTGCCGCATCAATGAGGGATTGCTCCACAATCGGCCCCTTTTCAATGACGGCGTAATACGATCCCACGCCGGCCGCGAATGGATCCGCTCCTGACGCACTCGTCGATGCGCTTGTATTGACCGGCACGTCGAGCATTGGTGCTAGTCGTAGGGCTGCCTCGAACTCGCCACGGTCCTCGTAGATCAAATAGCATTCTGAGGGATTGCTCGACCGACCGAGCGGCACACACAGCGCCTCCAGTGCCATTGCGCAGGTTCGAGCGCCGACCTTGCTTAGCTTCTGGACATGCTCGCCACGCTCGACGGGTTTGCCGTCCACCGTCGACACCAGGTAGAGCTGATAAAACGGCCTCGCGTCCTTGCGCGACTCCGTGAGCTTCTCAGACGGAGACGGACCTTGCTCCGGTTGCGCATCAACGGACGCGGTTCTGTTTTTGGCCGTGCGCGCTGTGTCAGTTGGTCGCCGCGTCGAATCCGGACTCGACGGCGGCACGATGCGCTTCGGTTCCTTCCACCACGCCCAGTCCCAGTTCCACTCCATGCGTCCACATCCTTGTGCAGTTGCACTAAGAAGCAGTGAAGCACAGGCTTGGATAGCGATGAAACGCCGTGAACGAAGATGTCCCATAGCGTGGATTGTCCTCCGATTCGTGTCTGTTATCAAACCTCGATTTCAGCCCGCAAATGAGCCTCCAGGAAGACCGTGGCGGCAATCTGGATAAACTGTAACAGCAGTAACCTTTCAGACACGACCAATCCATCATTGTCAAGTCCCGAATACTGCGCCGCCCGATTTCATACGAAATCCCAACACCATTTTCTTGCGATCTTGACTCGCCTTTGCGATAGACCGGGAGTAAGATTCTCGTCGGCAGAGGGAAAGGCCGATTGCAGTGAACACGTCAGCTTGATTCGTAAGCGCCTTTCCCTTCGTGCAAAGTATTCGGCAGCGGCTACCACGGCGCATTCGCACCGCCGACTGAGCCTTGCGCTCGTACGGTCCGCTGCCAACAGGGGAGGGCGGGAATGAGCAGTTCGACTCGCACAGGTTCGTACAATCGGATCCTCGTCGATCTGAATACGCAATGTGATTTCCTATTGCCCAAGGGCGCGTTGCCGGTCAGCAACCGCAAGCAGGTGCTCCCGAATATGCGCAACCTGATGAGTTGGGCAAGGACCAAACGCCTCCCGATCATCTCCAGCCTTGAAGCGCATCGCGCCGGCGAACACGTTCGTGGACTTCCCCTGCATTGTGTCGATCGCTCCGGCGGCCAGAAGAAGCTGCCCTTTACGCTTCTGCCCAAGCGCGTACTCCTCTTCGGTGATAACACCATCGACATCCCCGCAGACATCTTCCGGAGATTCCAACAAGTCATCTTCACCAAGCGCGATCGCGACTTCTTGAGCAATCCAAAGGCGGACCGCCTGGTGAATAACCTCGACGTGAATCACCTCGTCGTCTTTGGTGTCGTCGCCGAATACTGCGTCAAAGCCGCCGTGCTCGGCCTGCTCACCCGTCGACATCGAGTCGTTGTCGTCAGCGATGCCTGTGGCTGCTGGAGTTCGGCCGACTGCGAGTTGTCGATCCGCCAGATGGATGCCAAGGGTGCCATCATCGTCACTACCGAGGAGTTGATCAGCGGCCGGGCCGACGAGCGAATCGAGAACAGCAAGCGACCCATGCCAGTGCTGGAAGAGGATTCGCTGGAAGAACTCGAGGCCCGTATGGTCGAGGTCAGTTCGGCGAATACGCGGATAAGCCGCGCCGCCAAATCTGCAAGGAACGCCGACGACAACGCGCCCGATGCCGAGCTGCTTCGTTCGTCCCTGAACCGCCACGGCCTCCAGACCAATGTACAATCGAACTCGTCGCAAGGCCTTGCCTAGCTGCCGCTTAGACCCTATTCTGCATTCCACCGTGTAGTACAGACGCAAGTTCAGTGCAGTGTCGACCCTTAGCCTCTAAACCGACTGATGGCCAAGAAACTCCCCAAACAACTCGCCATTCTCGACGAAGACCTTTGCACCGGCTGCGATGCGTGCGTGACGGTCTGCCCGGTCGATTGCATCGACAAGATTCGCGACCCCAATAATCCGCGCTACGCCATGGGCATCTGCACCATCGACCTCCAAGTCTGCATCGGCTGCAAGCTGTGCGCCCAGGTGTGCCCGTGGGATGTGATTACCATGGTCCCTACTGATCAGGTCATGGCACAGGAAAAGTATCAAACCCTTGTCACCGAAGATCAGGCCGCGGCATTCGCCTGAGGCGATTGCCTTTTCTTCACTGTTGATATCTAACTTTCTCTCGGTGGCCACCTTGACCTTGCCCACGTTCAGTGGACATGGGGTTCACCGAATCGCCCCGTAAGAATCAGAAGGTGAATTGCCAGGCGTGAGAATCGCCTTCGCCGAGTCGAGTTGTTGATGGGAGCCGACGAGGACGAGGACGTCGCCTTCTTGCATGAGGGTGTCGGGGGCAGGATTGGTGAGGGGTTTGCCGGCGCGGACGATGGCGATGACGGTGGCACCGGATTTCGCGCGGAGGTCGAGGTCTTTCATGCTGTGATCGCAGGCAGGGCTGCCAGTGGGGATGAGGTAGGTTTGCGTGGCGGTGGCGTCGAGCATCTGGAGGATTTCGCTGCGATGACGGGCGGTGATGGGGAGGCCGCGGAGCATGCCATAGCGGCCGGAGCGGATCATCAGGATTTGGTTTTCGATGATGTTGTCGGGGATGCGGAACTCTTTGAGGACGTGGGCGAAGATTTCGATGGAGGTCTCGAACTCTTCGGGGATGACCTGAGCAGCGCCGAGCTTGTAGAGCACGTCGAGTTCCGAGAGGTAGCGCGTGCGGGCGAGGATGAAGAGGTCGGGCCGGGCGTGATGGGCCTGGGCGACGATGCGGCGCGTGGCGTGCTGGTCGTCGATGGCGATGACCAGGGCGCGGGCGTCTTGCAGGCCTGCGTGAATGAGAATACTCGACTGGGCGGCATCACCAACGATCACGGGGCAGGCATCCTTTCTGGCTCGGGCGGCAAGGTAGCGGTTCATTTCAATGACGCAGTATGGAACTTTCGTTTGGCGAAGCACGGCCGCGAGATTGTGACCGTTGAGTCCGTAGCCGACGACGATGACGTGGTGCATGGCGTGTGTGGTTGACCGCGTGGATTTTGAGGCGGTTGTTGGTCCCTTGCGCCGCGTGAGTGCGGCGGCAATACGGTCGGAGATTGGGACGAGCATTGCGCCGAAGAGCATCGTGCCGACGGTGACGGCGATGAGGACCTTGAGCCAGTTGGGAGAGATGAGTTCGAGTTGGGCGGCTTCACGGGCGACGACGTAGGCGAATTCACTGACGGTGCAGAGACCGAGGCCAACTTGGATAGCGAGTCGGGGCGGCCAGCCGGCGGTGCGCACGGCGAGGGCGGCGATGGCGGCCTTGAGGAAGATGATAAAGACGATTGCGCCCGCGATGAAAGGCAGGTGCGGGGCAACGGCGGGGAGGTCGACGAGCATTCCCATCGAGATGAAGAACAGGGCGTTGAAGACATCGCGAAAGGGAAGGATGTCGGCGAATAGTTGGTGGCGGAGGTCCGTCTCGGCCAGTAGGAGGCCGGCGATGCAGGCACCGAGCGCGCCGGACCATCCGACGAGTTCGGCGAGATAGGCACCAGCGCAGGCCATGAGGACGGCGAGTAGCGTGACGAGTTCGCGCGCGCCGGGGCCGATGAGCCAGCGCAGGAGCGGTGAGAGGAACTTGCGGACGATGAGGGTCGTTGCGATCAGGCCGCCGATGGCCAGCGCGCCGCGACCGAGGGCCGCGCCGACGGTTGTATTCGCGGAGGCGACAAACATTGGCAGGATCATCATGACGAGGATGACGAAAATGTCCTGCACGAGGAGGACGGCGGTGATGATGGAGCCTGCGGGGGAGTCGGTTTGTCGGAGGTCGGCGAGCTGCTTGAGGACGATGGCGGTGCTGCTGAGGGCGATGGCGATGCCGATGACGAGGCAGGCGGTAAGTGAGGCGGAGTAACCGAGCTTGACGGCCAGTGCGGCGATGGCGATGGTGGCAAACATTTGGATGAGCGATGCCGTGATGATTTGTGGGCCGGATCGGAGGAGGTGTTCCGGGGATAGTTCGAGGCCGACGGTGAAAAGGAGAAGCAGGAGGCCGATTTCCGCGAATTGGGAAACGTCGCCTTGCGGAATGAGGGCGAGGCCGGAGGGGCCGATGAGGAGGCCGGTGAAGAGGAATCCGATGATGGCGGGGGCGCGGAGGACTCTGAAGAGCCAGGCGACGAGGAGAGCACCGCCGAAGATGATGACGGTCTGTTTTAAGAACAGCGTTTCGTGCATGGGGCGTATTCTATGTTGGTTGCACGCCGGGAAATGATTCGACGGGGATGCGGATGCGCGATCGCACGAGGTTGGCGATGTGTTCGAGTTGTTGGTCGGTGAGCGAAGTGGCGTAGGCCTCGGTGGTGCGCCGGGCGATGGTGTAGACCTGGACGAGTTTTAGTTTGCCGCCGTTGCGGAGGATGTCTTTTAGGCGGCCGCAGAAGGCGAGTACCTCGTCGTCGGGGGGCGGGACGTTGTGGAGATTCATCCAGAGGGATTGGATGACGATGGGTCGGGTGCGGGCCGCGTCGAGGATGTTGGCGAGGATGTGGTCGAGGGATACGTTCGGTCGGTTGACGGCCTCGTAGTAGGGCTGTGTACCGGCGTCGAGCTTGGCCCAGATTTCGCCGTTGTTGGCATCCATGATGGCGAGGCCGTTGTGGACGGGGGGGCGGGTGAGGTACGAGGCATCGGTGATGAGGACGAGTTTGGTGTCCGTGAGCCGGCGGTCGGCCCTGGCTTTTGCGGCGAGGGCGACGGCTTCGTCGAATTGGGGATAGCTGGTGGGTTCGCCGTCGCCGGAGAAAGCGATGTCGCGGACGACGCGCTGAGCGGGGGGAAGGGCATTGAGGGGCGGTTCGTTGAAGAGGTCGCCAGAGGCTGCGGCGTCGAGAAGTGCGGCCAATTCCACGGCGACTGTGGAAAGGTCCACCTTTCGGGCGATGGGAGGCGTGGAGCGATCGACCTGGCAATAGACGCAATCAAAGTTGCAGGCCTTGTCGGGGTTCAGGTTGATTCCGATGGATAACCCTTTACTGCGACGAGAGATGACGGGGTAGCAGTAGAGGAACTCCCGCCAGCGGCGGCCGTGTTCCCGGTAGGCCTGTTGGAGGACGGAGAGGTTTTTGGTTGGCTCAGGCATTCGACTTGCCTACATTGTGAATGAAATACGCTCGTAAGGCGTTAGTCCGTTAGGATAATCGAGAGAACGCATGACCGCACCCGAACGACATGGTTGGTTTCGCAGGCACCGCAAGGCATTGTGGCGCAGCTTGTGGGCGGTCGTGCTCGTGTGTCATGCACCGCTGACGATCAATGCGTTTTCGGCGGTGTTGCGGCTGGAGGAGGGGCGGTCGTCTGGGTCTTCGCTGCTGCTGCTGGCGGCGAGCAATGCGTTTTTCGTTCTTGAGATTTTGTTCGCCTGCTCGTTGCAATTGCTGTCAAGCCGGCGGAACTTGATGGTGTTTCTGCTGGTCGTGGTGCTGCTGCACACGGGGGTGTTTGAGAGCGGGCTGCCGGGGGCCATGACGGAATCGCAGCTTTTGTATTGCCTGCTGTTGACGGCGTTGGGGGCCGCGGACTGGCGGCGGTTGATCATTCTTACCGTTCGGCTTGTGTCGCGGATTCAATGTGTGGTCACGTCGAGCCTGTTCTGGGGAAGCCGGCGCGATTATGAGTATGTCGGAGATCCGCCGATGCGGCCCGATCCTGGTTGTTCATATCTAAGCGCACCATTACGCGCTCCTCCCATTTCGGCCTGCTGATTCACTTTTACATCGCTGCGCGTTCATCGCGTGCGGCACTCCCCGGCATGACTGATGGCATACCGATTGAGGTGATCCATTCAGTGGATTCAGAATCGCTGCCGGGCCTCAACAAGTACTTTTATTAATTCGTGAATTGATGCCTCCTTGAGCAGTCATCATCGAGCAAGCTCGATGACTAAATGAGGCATCCAGCAGATTGAAGGAGCGACATTCATGCGATTCGCAAAGCACAGCCTCGTGATGGCAACGACATTTGTACTCGGACAGGCCGCGTGGGGCGGTACGTTTACGTTGATGACCGACAGGGATGCGACGAAGTATCCGGGGCCGAATCGACTTCTGGCTCCTTCGCCGGGACCGGGATTTCCGGGGACGGTGCATGATGGTGATCGGCTAGCGGGGACGAGCGATGTCGGCGCGACGGTGACGTATGCCGGGCTGGGGACGCCGATGTACGCGCCGAATCATGTCGGGGCGATGAGCTTTCTTTATCGACGTGGGTCGATCCCGGCGGGTGGGGCGAATCGTGTGCCTATTTTGGGGACGGATTTTCTGGGTGGGCCTTTGCTGGACCTGGATGGTGATGGGGCGGGGCCGCGGAGTTTGGTGCCGGTGGCGGATCAGACGCCGGTGGAGATACCGGGGTCGTCGAGCCATGTTGATTTGTCGTTTGATCTGTCGTCGTTGACGGTGAGCCTAACGAACTTTGATGCGACGGGAACGAATGAGGGTGGGCCGAGCATTCAACCGGAGATTGCCACGGTGGTGGTGACGCTGGCGGGGACGTCGGCGTCCGGGATGGTCGGCGCGGCGATCAATCCGGGAATGGACACGCGAGTGGGGACTCTGGCGGCGCACACGGGGCCGGGGGGGACGCTGCGCGGTGTGTATCGGATTGAGAATCTTGGTTTTGAACTTTGGTATGACGCGATTGATCCGGCGAGTTCGTCGTCGGATCAGTTAGGGACGTTGCAACACCTTGGGATGTTTCGCGGGTGGCTGGTGTTGCGAGACTGCGGGTCGGGGCAGTTTCCGGCGCTTGCCGGGCAGAGTATGGGAGGCACGGCGTGGCCGAGCATAAACAGTGCGAATGTCGGCCAGGTGTTTAACACGGCGGTGACGACATTCGGCCCGACAGCGACGATTAATAATGGGCCTACGAGTGATCAATTCTCGGCGGCGGGGAACGGGGGCATCGCGCTGACAGGCGGCGACATCGGGGCGTATTTCGACACCGTTGTGACGCCGATGCTCGCCCCGACGGCCCAGTCGTTTGTTTATCTGGAGGCTGTCGGCATTGGCATCAACAACAGCGGCGATCCGGTGTTTGGCGACACGACGGGGTACGACGTGGTGGTGGTTGCATCGTCGGTGGAGGCGATTCCGGGCGTCGTGGGTGATGTAGATGGTGACGGTGCAGTGACGGTTCTGGATGCCACTGAACTGACAAGCATTTTGTTAGATCCTGGCGCGTTTGCGGCGTGTGAGGTGGATCGGGGCGACGTGAATCAGGATGGGGACACGGATGGCCGGGACATCGCGGCGCTGGTGAGCCTGCTGATTTAGAGACGCTGCGAGGAGACTTTCATGAAACGCGAACGCGGATTCACGTTGATCGAGCTGCTGGTCAGCGTGTCGATTATTTCGGTGTTGATTTCACTGACGCTGCCGGCGTTGTCGTCGGCGCGTCGGTTGTGCCTGCGGACGAATTGTCAGACGCGGCTGCGCGAGGTCGGGCAGGCGTTGTGGGCGTATTCTGTGGCGAATGACTCGTGCGTGCCGTATGTCATCTCGCCGATGACCAACGGCAGCACGGGCAAACCCGGCTATGGTCAGGCGAACGTGCCGGACGCGGACATCAATCCGTTCGATGTGGTGAAGTGGCCGAACTCGCTGCAGAATCTGTTGCTGCCACTGTACCTTGCAAATGCGAAGCAGCTTTTCGTTTGTCCGGCGGCGAAACAGGGATGGCCGAGGAAGGGTGGACCGTGGCAGATGACGTATCGGGACGCGGGAGTGAATCAGCCGAGTGGCCGGCTTTCATTGCCGGATTCGTATGACCGGGAGACGTTTGGGTTTCTGGATGGTCGCCCGATGCGGGAGCACCGATACAAGTCATCCGATGATCCGATTCGAGCTGCGCAGGGACTCAGCGCCATGCGCGGGGCGTATCTTCGGGACATAGTGGTTCGAGAAGGAAACCAGGTCATCGGACCGCACGAAGGCGGCATCAATTTGATTAACCGCGAGTTCGGGGTTGAGTTCCGCGATCGGCAGATGACGTTGGACGATTTGGCGTTGTTTGGAGGGGGCGTGCGGTTTTGAGGTTGTAACTGCTTGTGGTTACGACGGTAACGGTCCGCACTTTTGCGTAAGAGCCTGCGATTGGTCGGCGAGGTTTTTTTTCGAGCGGGCGCGTTCGCTTGGAGGCGGGACCTCGTTATGAGCGATATGAGTCAGCGGTGCGATTCCCCGCATTGGGGCTTTCGACCCTGGCTCGTCGCCTGGCCGAGTACCTACCGGCGGCCGGGCGAATGACCCCAGCGTGTTTGGCCAGTGGGTGATTGTCGGCTCGCCCACCTGCTGGTCATTAGCCCACTCGGTTGTCGGACCGGGTGGGCGTTTTTTTTGCAATCGGCGTGGATTTCGGCACGGTTTGCGAAAGTCACCGGTTTTGCATACGTTTTGGAGTGAGGCGGAAGCCTTTCCGCTGGTTCGGGAGTAAGAGTCCATACCCTGCAAGACAGGTCAACCCTTTTCAATAGGAGTGTGCGCATGTCCTTCGTTAATGTGACCAATCGTTTGCGACTCGGTCGTTTCGGCATCGTTGCCGTGTGTGCCTGTATCGTTGGGATTCTTTCGTCGACGGCAAGCGCCCAGTGGACGCAGTGGGGCGGGCCGAATCAGGACTTCAAGGTCGAAGGCGGGTCGCTCGGCAACCAATGGCCGGACGAGGGGCCGAAGACGGTGTGGCAACACGACATTGGCGAAGGGTATTCGGCGATCGTGGTGGACGGCGAGACGTTGTACACCATGTGCCGAACGAAGGAGAAGGACAAGGCCGAACGGCGCGAGGTCGTCGTGGCGATGAGTGCGAAGGATGGGGAGATGCTTTGGGAGCATAAGTACGAAGCACCGCTGGCGAAGGGGCACGTCGCGCAGTTTGGCACGGGGCCGCGCGGGACGCCGTTGGTGCATGGGGACAAGGTCTATACGGTCGGCGTGTCGGGTCACATGAACTGCCTGAACAAAAAGACGGGCAAGGTAGTCTGGTCGCACGATCTTTGGAAGGACTATGAGGGGACGTTTCTGAATCACGGGTATTCGAGCAGCCCGATTGCGTACAAGAAGACGGTGATCGTGCCGGTGGGCGGCAAGGGTCACGGCTTGATGGCGTTCGATCAGAAGACCGGCGAGGTGGTTTGGAGCAAGCACGATTTCGGCAATAGCTATTCGACCCCGATGCTGATCAAGGTCGATGGCAAGGACATGATGGTCTGCTTCATGGCGAAGGAGATCATCGGTGTGAATCCAGCCGATGGCGAATTGATGTGGACCCACGGGCATCAGAATGAATGGCGGCAGAATATCACGCTGCCGATCTGGACGCCGGGGGAGCGGTCGCTGTTCATTACATCGCCGGGCGACGGCAGCGAGAATCTGAAACTCGTCAAGGATGGGGACGGCTACAAGGTCGAAAAGCTGTGGGAGAACAAGCGCGTCGGCGTCCATCACACCACGGCGATCCGGGTGGGCGATTGCATCTATCTGTCGGCCGGCGGCGGTGGCGGCGGCGGGCCGAGCTTCATTCAAGCCCTCGATGCGAAGACGGGCGAGGTGAAGTGGAAGGAACGCGGATTCGCCAAGGCGAATTTCCTGTATGCGGACGGCAAATTCATCGTGCTGGACGAGGACGGGAATCTGGGCCTGACGGAATGCACGCCGGAGAAGTTCAACATCGTGACACAATTTCCGATCCTGAAGAAGGTGTCGTGGACCGTGCCGACGCTGGTGGGGAAGACGCTTTACATTCGGGATCAGAAGCAGATTTTGGCGTTGGATATGGGGTGAGAATAGGCTTGAGTCCTGAGGCCCACCACGGCGGGTGTTCCACTTGAGGCGCGGCGGTGCATGGTCCGCATGGCGGACGCTACGAGCGCAGGTCGGCGATACGTTTGGCTAATGCGTTTGCGGTTGCGGCGTCCTTCGCTTCGGAGATGACGCGGGCGATGGGTTCGGTGTTGGAGGGGCGGACGTGGACCCAGCCTTCGGGCCAGTCGAGGCGGATGCCGTCGGCGTCGTTGAGTTTCGCACCGCTGGTTGCGGCCATTTTTCGGGTTGCTGCCAGCCAAGCGTCCACCTTGGGCCGATCCATTTCGTATTTCAATTTCACCATGGTGTAGCGCGGCAACTCATCGACGATCGTGCTGAGCGGGCGCGGGTCGTCTGCGAGTAGATTCAGCGTCAGGGCCATCCCGACGAGGCTGTCACGGACGAGGCCGACGCGCGGATCGATGATGCCGCCGTTGCCTTCGCCGCCGATGACGCAGTGCTTGTCGCGGATGGCGCGGGCGACGTGGGCCTCGCCGACGGCGGTTCGATGGACGACGGAGCCGGTCTTGGCGGCCAGGTCGTCGATCATGCGTGAGGTGGAGAGGTTCACGGCGGCGGGACCGGGGGTCTTTGAGAGGACGCACTTGGCAGCGAGGACAATGGAGTACTCCTCGCCGATGTAGCGACCGGTGTTGTCGACGATGGCGAGGCGGTCGGCGTCGGGGTCCTGGGCGAATCCGATGTCGGCGGCATGTTTGCGAACGTCGTCGCAGAGGCCGGTGAGATTCTCGGCGGTGGGCTCGGGGGTGTGGGCGAAGCGGCCGGTGGGTTCTCCGTTGACGTGGACGACGGTGCAGCCGAGGTCTTCGAGCAGCTTGCGGCCTTCGGCACCGCCCGCGCCGTTGACGCTGTCGAGGACGACTTTGAGATTTCGTTTGCGGATGGAGGGTACGTCGACGGTGTTGAGGACACGGGCGACGTGGCGGCTGACGGTGGAATCGTCGCGCGTGAGGCGGCCGATGTGGTCGACGTCCACGAGACGGACGTCTTTGCTGCGATAGCGGGCGAAGATTTGCTCGGCCGTCTCGGGCGGAGGGGCGTAACCTTCGCGGGTGAGAAACTTGATGCCGTTCCACTGGATGGGGTTGTGGCTGGCGGTGATGACGATGCCGCCGACGCCGCCGAGTTCGGCGATCATCATGGCCGTGCCGGGGGTGGTGACGACGCCGAGATCAACGACGGAGCAGCCGGTGGAAAGCAGCCCGCCGACGAGCGAGGAGAGGACCATGTCACCGCTGGGGCGGGAGTCGCGCCCGATGATGACGCGACCGCCGCCGAGGTGCGAACCGAATGCAGCCCCGAGTTCGGCGGCGAGGCCGGGGGTCATGGATTCGCCGATGATTCCGCGAACACCGGATACGCTCATCATGAGGGGCATGGGGGAGTCCTGGCTTCTCGAATGTAAATCAGTTTCCGGTAGATGATGCCGTGACTTCTGTCGAGCGCAATGCGACAAGCGCTGCCAATACATTGTCATGCAAGTGTTTCATTGATTCGACGTTAGCCGACTCTCGAGTGCGATCGCCTGCAATTTCTACCGCGCCGAAGAGGACGTTTTCCTCTTTCTTTGCCTCACCCTCGGCCGTGGCAATAATGCCACCGGTCTGAGTGTCCACCAAGACGGCGTAGTCAGCACTGTAATGCCCCACGGTATTTCCGGGGACTAGGAACAGGCCGACGATTGTCCAATAGGCCATGGCGGCTGAATTGACTCCCTCCTCATGAGTATCAGCGCCGGAGTAGACCAGGAGCACGGGGGCATGGAGCATGGCGGCGGCGTCGCGCAGGTCTTTCATCGTTGGGTTGGACTTACAAATCAGTGGCGACACGAATTGAACCTGCTCGATGATTTGAGTGCCCACGCTGTTCTTGAGCTTCGTGAGGGAACGCCAGCGATCCGCTTCTTCACCCTGAATTATCCCAAGAGGAGCACCATTTTTGTATTGCGCATCGTAATAGTAAGCAATCTTGCCCGAAGCCCTTGACGAGGATTCGAGTTTTGCAACAGCAAGTACCGTCGGAAGTGAGACCTGTGGGTTGAGCTTGAGGTGATGTTCGATGCTTGCTTCGGTCAGATTCGCCATTTCCGGCGAAAGGGCAGCGGCTTTGGTCGGGCGAACGACGCCTCTGTATGTTTGAGAGCAACCGGTTACGGCGACGACTGAGGTGATTACGAGAGCAAAGACTCGGGACGCCTTGGACATTTTGACCTCCAGTTTGCACGTCATTGGAACACTCGGCGCTAAAACACATCGCGGCCACCAGGGTCTCCTCGGCGACTCTTCGACTCGCGCCAGGTGCTCGGATTGCACGTGAAACGAATTGTACGTCAGGGCATGGCGGCGATGTAGGCGATCCAGCCGGGTTCGTTTTCAGCTTCTTTTTTCTTGCGAAAGTGGCCGTCGCCTTCGCCTTTTTTCGAGGTGCCTTCCCAGTAGACGTCGGTCGTGGAAAAGCCGGCGTCGAAGAGGCAGTCGCGGATGCCGCCGAGGGTCCAGAGCCGCCAGTCGTAAGTGAAGGCGTTTTTCATTTTCGTGCCGTCGGGGAACTTGAAGTGGATGTGGCAGAGGGCGTGGTCGGTGATGGGGTCGTAGGCGGCCTGATCCCAGATGTAGGTGAAGCCGTCGTTCTTGGTTTTTTCCTGCATGACCTGCTGCGACTCCCAGCCGCCGTAGCAGTCGAGGACAAAGAGGCCCTCGGAGGCGAGGGACTTTCGCACGGCCTTGAAGTAGGTGACGAGGGTGCGGCGCTCTTTGAAGATGAAGTAGCTGAAGTTGAACGCGCCGACGATCTCGACCTTGGGCTTGATGACGTGGAAGACGTTTTGGTGGAGCTGGTGGACACGCTGGGCGGCGTGAGGCTTTAGCTTGGAGAGGTTGTGCTCGCGGCCCCAGTCGAGGGTGGGTTGGTCGAGGTCGACGCCCCAGGCTTCGTTGTTCTTGCGGAGGCGGACCCACTCGCAGGAGATGAGTTGGGTGCCGCAGAAGTCCTCGCGGAAGTGCAACGCGGGGCGGCCGTAGGCTTTCTTGTAGAGGTGGTCCATGAAGTCCACCTCGGCCTCGGGGGACTGGACGGCGTTTTGATAGAGGACGAATTTGTCGGCGGTTTTGGCGGTGTATTTCATAAAAGTCGAAACGTCGAAGAATCGAAACGACGTGTGGTTCCTCTAAATCTCGGAGTTCGTGACTATAGCGGCTTTACGAATATTTGGGCGATGTGGCCTTCGATGTCTGCTTCAACAGGCTGCACATCGCGAAGCGGCGTGGAGAGTAAGCATACGGCAAGCGTCTCGCCCATGATGTACTCGCCAAACGTAGCGACGATGCGCTGGATGTCGGCGTCACCGGTGATGGCGAGATCGATGCGTTGTTCATATCTGAGATTGAGGTTCTTGCGCACCTGTTGAATCTGATTCACCAGATCGCGGGCCATGCCTTCATCGATGAGGTCGGGGGTGAGCTTGGTGTCGAGGACGAGGATGCCGTGGCCGGGGATACGCTCGGCGGAATAGCCTTCCTTGGCGTGAAGCTCGACGAGGACTTCGTCGGTGGTGAGTTGCACATCTTTGCCGTCGACGGTGATAGTGCAGGTGCCGGATTGCTCCAACGACTTCACCAGGGGGCCGACGTCCTTCATCGTGCCGAGGGCGGCCTTGATCTTGGGGGCGAGAGGGCCATGCTTGGGGCCGATTTTTTTGAAGTCGGGCTTGAGGTCGTAGGTGACGTACTCGGCGATGGCGGCGGAGTCCTTGAACTCGATGCGCTTGATGTTCAACTCGTCCTTGATGACAGCCTCATGGCGCTTCACGACGTCGGTGGCGCGGTGGAAGAGTTCCACGGCGGCGAGGGGCTGGCGGACTCTGAGCTTCGCGGCGCTTCGGGCAGCGCGGCCGCAGGAGACGAGTTGGCGGACGAGGTCGATTTCTTCGTTGAGCTTGGCATCGACGCGCGTCGAGATGGCGGCGCGAGTCGTGGCGGTTACGGGGAAGTCGCAGAGGTGGATGCTCTCGGGCGCGGCGGGGTCGTGTGTGCGGACGAGATTCTGGTACATCGACTCGGCGATGAAGGGTGTGAAGGGGGCGATGAGTTTGGCGACGGTGACGAGGCACTCGTGGAGCGTGGCGTAGGCGCCGGCCTTGTCGTCGTCCATGCCGCTCTTCCAGAAGCGGTCGCGGCTGCGGCGGACGTACCAATTGGAGAGGGCGTCCACGAAGGAGACTAGAGACTTGGCGGCGTTGAAGTTGTCGTACTCGTCCAGTTTGTCAAAGACCGTCACGCTGCATTGGGCGAGTTCGGAGAGGATCCAGCGGTCGAGTTCGGAGTGGTGGGGCAGAGATTCTCTTTGCACTCTTGTGGTCGCGTGTTCATCGGACAAAGAGGATCTTTGTCCTACCGGGAGCGTCCACTTGTCGATGTTCGCGTAGATGACGAAGAAGCTGTAGCAGTTATAGAGGCGGATGAGGAACTCGCGCTGGGCCTCGGCGATGGCGGATTCCTGGAAGCGGATGCTGGTCCACGGGGTCTGACCGGAGAAGAAGAGCCAGCGCATGGCGTCAGCGCCTTCGTGGTCGAAGATGTAGGTCGGGTCTTTGTAGTTCTTCTTGCTCTTGGACATCTTCTGGCCGTCTTCGCCC
>JBBTET010000068.1:57116-69470 GCA_038042195.1 Planctomycetota bacterium
AGAAGGCCGAGGACGATGCAGTTTCGGAAGGGGTGCGGGTAGTCCTGGGGTGGCATGGGCAAACTCTGTTTGCCCGTGGGTTCTTCGCGCGTCGCCACGGGTAAGCTGGGCTTACCCATGCCACCCATTGCGACGCCGTCCTTGCCGAAGAGCAGCGTGCTGATGGCGGTGAGTGAGTAGAACCAGCCGCGGGTTTGGTCGAGGGCTTCGCTGATGAAGTCGGCGGGGAATTGTGAGGCGAACATCTCCGCGTTCTTGTGTGGGTAGCCCCATTGGGCGAAGGGCATCGCACCGGAGTCGTACCAGCAGTCGATGACTTCGGGGACGCGGTGCATTTGAGAGGCTTGAGGCTTGAGACTTGAGGTTCGCCGCGTCGAATCTTCGACTTGAGGGGGATCGGTCCGCACAGCAGACCCTACGCACTTGGGACAGGCGTAGGTGATGGCGTCGATGTAGGGCTTATGGACCTTCAGGTGGTCGCTGAGGGTTGGCTCTTTCTTTTTTGCGTTTTCCCAGACTTCGAGGCCGGCCACGCCGAGCTTGGCGACGAGGGCGTCGTAGGAGTCGACGGCTTCCATGTGATTGCAGGCGTCGCAGACCCAGATGGGCAGCGGCGTGCCCCAGTAGCGCTCGCGGGAGAGGGACCAATCGACGTTGTCGCGGAGGAAGTTGCCAAAGCGGCCTTCCTTGATGTGGTCGGGCAGCCAGTTGATGCGGCTGTTGTTTTCCAGCATGGCGTCCTTGAACTGTGTCGTGCGAATGAACCAGCTTCGGCGGGGATATTGGATGAGCGGGTCTTCCTCGGCACGCCAGCAGAAGGGGTAGTCGTGACGGTATTGTTCCTGATGCAGGAGCAGGCCGCGGTCTTTGAGGTCGCGGGTGATGTCCTTGTCGCAGTCTTTGACGAAGCGGCCACGGCAGTATTCGGGGCCTTCGTCGGTGAATTTGCCGTTTGGAGCGACTGCACAGAGGAATGGAACATCCCAAGAATACTTGATGCGATCCTGATCTTTTTTTAGCAACTCATAGTCAACTTCTCCAAATGCGGGTGCCTCATGAACCAGTCCGGTGCCTGATTCCAGGGTGACGAAATCTGCGTGGAGCACTCGCCATGCGATGTAATCAAAATCGCCGTTCTCTAGCTCGGCTTTGTAATCACTAGCTACAGGAACTGGTGTGGTTGTATCTGCAGTTGGTTCAAATGTTCCAACTTGAAGTTTCGTCACCGGTTGATCGTAGTAGCAACCGAAGGGTGGGCGATAGCGTAATCCGATTAGTTCACCACCCTTGAGTGTTTTCTCGACCTTCCATTTTTCTGTTTTCTTTACCTTCTTGGCGATCTGATCGATCAGTGTTGCGGCTAAGATCAGTCGCTCGCCGGTCTCTTCGTCGTGGACGAAGGCGTAGTCGATGTCCTTGTGAACTGCCGCATACATGTTGCTCGGCAGTGTCCACGGCGTTGTGGTCCATACAAGGAGGCTTGTCTTGTCGGGAATGCCGGCTTTCTTCGCTTGCTCATCCATTACAATCGGGAATCGCACGTATACCGACGGGTCGTCCACCTCGCGGTAGCCTTGGCCGACTTCGCCTGCCGAGAGCGCCGTCCCGCCTTGTGCCCACCACCAGACGATCTTGTGGCCCTGGTAGAGCAGGCCGGCGTCGAAGAGTTGTTTGAGGCTCCACCAGACGCTTTCGATGTAGCTCTGGTGATAGGTGACGTAGGCCTCTTCGAGATTCACCCAGAAGCCGAGGCGTTTGGTCAGCTCCTCCCATTCCTTCGTATAGCGGAAGACACTTTCGAGGCATTTGCGGTTGAAGGCCTCGACGCCGTAGGCCTCGATTTCCTCTTTGGTGTGGATGCCGAGTTCCTTGCAGACTTCGACTTCGACGGGCAGGCCGTGGGTGTCCCAGCCGCCCTTGCGAAGGACGTAGTGGCCGGTCATGGTTTTGAAGCGTGGGAACAAGTCCTTAATCGCGCGGGTGAGGCAATGGCCGGGGTGGGGGAGTCCGTTCGCTGTTGGCGGGCCTTCAAAGAATACGAAGGACTTGCCGCCTTTGCGATTAGCGAGGGACTTTTCGTAGATTTTGTTTTCTTCCCAGAAGCGGAGGGTCTCTTTTTCCGCCTTGGGGAAGTCGAATTGGCTGGGGACTTCTTTGAACATGGTTTCGTTTCGGTCGGCCCCCGGTCATTGACCGGGGGCTAAATGTTGGGGGTCGTTTTGGTTAGTAGTCCGACTCTGCGGTCAGGGCTGGTACACCGGGCGCGTGGTCCGCGATGCCGGCCATTTCATCTTTCTTCTTGAACAGGTCGATCCGCTTCCACTCGCCGCGTCGCCAACGGACCCAGAGCGTCAGACCGAGCAAGATAATGTAGAGCGTACAGATCATCCAGGGTCCGTGGTAGCCGAGGCCAGGGGCGAAGCGGACCATGAGTAGGCCGCCACCGATGAAGATGACCCAGCAGTGAAAAACGACGTATAGCATGGGCCATTTGGTGTCGCCCGCTCCGCGCAGGGCGGAGATGTAATTGATGCCCATGGCGTCAAAGACCTGAAAGACGGCGGCCCAGAGCAGGATGCCCGCGCCGATCTCGATGACGACGGGGTCGCTGGAGAGCCAACCCATCAGTCGATAGCGGCCAAGCCAGTAGATCAGACCAATCGCGCCCATGTAGATCATGGTGACGACCATTCCGTCGCGGCCGTGGCGCTGGGCAAGGGCGAGCTTCTTCGCGCCGATGGCGTGGCCCACCAGCGACGCGACGGCCGTACCGATTCCGATAGCCGGCATGAAGGACATGTGCATCAACTGAGTGGCGATGTTAGAGGCAGCAAGCGTCTCGGTGCCAAACCTAGCCATGATGAGGCCGATGAAGACGAACCAAGACGAGACATCGAGAAACCACTGCACGCCGATGGGGCCGCCCATGCGCAGGACTTCCCAGAGTTTGCCGAGGTTGAATCGCCAGTTCCGGCGCGTGTGAAAGGCGGCCTCGTATTTCAGCGAGAGGAACGCGGTGAGCATGATACCGATGCGGACTCCCCACGCGAGGACGGTGGCCAATGCCGAGCCTTGAATCCCCATGGCGGGGAATCCCCATTTGCCGAAGATGAGAACGTAGTCGCCCAGTGCGTTGAAGAGGATGGCCGCGGCGACGGACCAGAGGGCGACGGCTGGTCGTTGGATGCCGTTGAAAAAGCTCTCCAAACCCACGCACATGATTGCGAGGCCCATCGACCAGAGGTCGATCTCGCAGAAGGCGATCTCCATCTCGCGGACGTTTTCGGGGTGGCCGACGAAGGTCCAGAAGGGGCGCATCAGTTGGATCGCGGGCCAGGTCAGCAGGAGAAAGAAGAATCCGACGTAGAACGATTGCCAGACGTAGGCCGCGGCGCGATGCGGCTCGCGTCGTCCGAGCGATTGGGCGGCAAAGGTCTGGATGCTGGTCACGCAGCCCATGCCCATGCAAAGCACGATGAAGCAGAAGATGGTGGCGGGGCTGATGGCGGCGGTGGCCTCGGTTCCCATCTGTGATACGAAGACGAAGTCGGTGAAGCCGAGGGCCATGTGGGAGAGCTTCGCGCCGACGGTGGGGATGGCGAGGGCGAGAAGCAGGCGCAGCTCCTGTTTGAAGGAGGGCGCGTCGTCGGGGATGGGATGTAGGCCGGCTTCGTGCATGACGAGTTCGATTCAAGCAACAAAAAAGCCCCGGAAGTTCGTGGCTTCCGGGGCTGAGATCATGAGTTTTCCCGTTGGCGGGATTAGACAAAAAGTGGCGACGATTGTCAAGATGGGAATGCGTTCAACTCACGCAGATGACTTCGCGGACGAGGGGGATGCGGCTTTTGAGGGTTTGTTCGACGCCGAGTTTGAGCGTCATGGAGCTGGAGGGGCAGCCGATGCATGCGCCGAGCAGGCGAACGCGAACGAGACCGTCATCGCTGACGTCGACGAGTTCGATGTCACCGCCGTCGCTTTGGACCGCAGGGCGCAGCTGCTTGAGGACGTCGGCGACTTCGCGTCGGAGGGAGTCATCGATTTTTTCGGTGGTGGGCATGATGTGCGGTCGCCGTGGTTGATTGCCGGTCACTCATTATAGCGGAAATTGAGAAATCGCGGTACCCGTCAGGGGGCGGCGGGGAAGACGTGGGCGAGGAATTGGGTGATGGCGGGGAGGGTTCGCATGTTTTCATGGGCGTTGAACAGCAGGCCCCAGCCGTGACCCGCGCCGCGCACGCGGACGAGTCGGGAGCGACCGCCGACGGCTTGAATGGCCTTTTGGAGTGTTTCGGCCTGGGCGTAGGGGACGACGGTGTCGTTGTCGCCCTGGATGGTGAGCACGGGCGGGGCGTCCTTGCGAACGTAGGTGACGGGGGAGGCGGCCTTCCATTTTTCGGGGCAGTCGCGCGGGGTGCATCCGAGATAGGCAAGGGCCAGCTTTTGCACGACGAAGCCGGAACCGGCGAAGAGGAGCGAGAGGTCGGAGGGGCCGTAGATGTTGATGACAGCGGAGACTTCGGTGGAGACGCCGGCGTGGGAGTCGTCGCCGAAGATCGCGTGGTCTTTGACAAGACCGATCATGAGGGCAAGTTGTCCACCGGCCGATTCACCACCGACGGCGATGCGAGTCGGGTCGGCCCCGAAATCGGCAGCATGGGAGCGCATGTACTTGACAGCCGCAAGGGCGTCTTGCATCGGAATGGGATAGTGAGGGCCTTGCTCGGTGCAGAGGCGATAGGAAGCGGTGGCGGCTGTGTAGCCCATTGAGGCGAGGAAGGCGGCGAGGTTGCACTCGTCGGAGCGATCGCCGACGACCCAGCCTCCTCCGTGAAAGAGAACGACGGCGGGTCGAGGGGCGGGGGCGTTGATCGGAGTGAAGACGTCCATGTAGAGCTTTGTGGTGCCGCGCGTGACGTAATCGACGGTGGTGGACTTCACGTCGTAAAGGCCGGCGGGGGGACGGTTGCAGGCGAGGGAGAGAAGTGAGAGGGAAGGAAAGATAAAAACGAATGTGTTCGAGAGAGTCAGACGGTTGTTTCTGTTCGCTGACCCCACCCTAGCCCTCCCCTTATAAAGGGGAGGGAATAGGAGCGGGGAACTATTATTCACAAACGGCATTGTCGCGGCTCCCATGCATTGAAGGAGGATAGAAACGCGGACATGGTAGCGGCGAGCAAGCTCAACGGCGAAACGGGAGTTGGGTCAATCGCGGAGTTCGGCGGGGACTTTGATTCGGCCGAGGCAGGCGTTGACGAGGACGCGCCAAGGGTTGGCGGTGAAGGGCCAGGTGGCGGCGGCGCGGGCGAGGTTGCGGGCGGCAGCGGGGAAGTCGCCGTTTTCGAGGTGGTGCATGCCGGTGCGTTCGTGGATGCGAGCGATGGCGCGTCGTTTGAGACGGCCGGTGGGGTCGAGGTCGTGGTAGAGCCGGTCGTAGTCAACGAGAAGACGCAGCATGGCCCGGCGGTGCTTGGTTGGGTCGTGCCAGTGGGCGGGGCCGGGGCGCTGTTGGATGAGACAGTCGGGGAGAATGATGGGATGGAATTGTCGAAGTAATTCTAGGGCGATTCGGCGATCTTCGCATCCACGACCATTGGCGAACCCGCCGACGGAATTCAGTGCGTCGCGCCGGACGATGAGCGAAGAGCAGAGACCAGTGAAGATGTTTCGGATGAGCAAATCGGCGCGAAGCGTGTCGCGGTCGAGGCAGCCGTCGTAGGAATGCGGAAGATAGTCGCGCTTGGATTCAGACCAAACGTCCGCGCCGGTGATACAGAAGTCGGCGTTCGGATTCGCGGAGAGGCTTTTCAGTTGGCGTTGGAGTTTGGTGGGAAGCCAGGTGTCGTCGGCGTCGAGGAAGGCGACCCACATGCCGGTGGAGGCGGCAATGCCGGTGTTGCGGGCGGCGGAGGCCTTGCGATTGCGGTCGTGGCGGAGGTAACGGATTCGGTTTCGGAGCGTGCCGCAGATCGCGGCTGTGGCGTCGGAGCTAGCGTCGTCGACGACGATTACTTCGGCGGGGGCATGCGTCTGATTGAGTACGGATTGGATCGCGTCGGCGAGAACGGTGGAGGAGTTGTACGTCGGAATGATGACGGAGACAGTACAGTCAGGAGGAATCGGAGTTTCGTACATTGTCTGCTGGGTCATATGGAATCCGGCACGAATAACGCAAGGCCGTATGAACCCATCGGCGGTTTTTTCGTAATAGCTGGAATCAGGCGGGGGGCATGGATCGCGCCCTAGGATTGCATGCCAAAGGATGGGGTCATGCTTCGAGAGCGACGGCTGTTTCGGATGTTCCTGCGCTGCATGGGGGTGTTCTTTTTGGGTCGAGGGCTTGTGGATCTGATCCACGAGTTTTCGTATGACCTGATCGAACAAACGTGGCTTGCGGATTGGTCGCTGATCGGGATGTCGTGGATGTATGAGTATCTCTCGCCGCTGGCATGCCTAGCGGTTGGGGGGTATTTGTTCTTTGCGGGGAGGACAGTGCTGGATTGGGTGACGCCGATAGCGCCGGTGCGGTGTTGGGAATGTGGATACAACCTTCTGGGAAATCAAAGCGGCCGGTGTTCGGAGTGTGGCGTTCCATTTCCGGTGAGCCAGTGCATCGCGTTGCTAGACGTTACGCTCCGGCCGCTGGAACGGGTGCGAGTGGGTGTGGGACGTTGGGTGCCGCAAGTGTTCATTGGCTTCTTCCTGGTATGGCTCCTGCTTTGTGTGGCGCATGTCGCTTATTTGCGGTGGGAGGGGGTGGAACAAGGATGCTGTTGAAGATCAGCCCCGCCCTTGAACGGTAGCGATCCGAACGGTACCGTGGCTGATTGGGCCATGTTTTCGGAGGGCTGGGTTTGAGTTCACTTTGGCTTCTACTCGGCTCGCTGGCGGCGTTTTCCATCGCTTATCGCCTGTACGGCACGTTTCTTGCGACGAAGGTGGCGATGTTGGATGACCGTCGGGTCACGCCCGCGCATCGGCTGCGCGACGGGGTGGATTATCACCCGACGAACAAATGGGTGCTCTTCGGGCATCACTTCGCGGCGATTGCGGGGCCGGGGCCGCTCATCGGGCCGGTGTTGGCATCGCAATGGGGGTATCTGCCGGGGTTTGTGTGGATCGTGATCGGGGCGTGCATGGCGGGGGCGGTGCATGACTTCGTGATTCTCTGGGCATCGGTGCGGCAGAATGGATTGTCACTGCCGAAGATCGCGCGGACGAACATCGGGCCGGTGGCGGGGCTGACTACATCGGTGGCGACGCTGTTCATCATCGTGTGTACGTTGGCGAGCGTGGCGATGGTCGTGGTGAACGCGCTGGCGGAAAGCGCTTGGGGGATGTTCACGATATTGGTGACGATTCCGGCGGCGTTGCTGACGGGTTTGTGGATGTACAAATTGCGCCCCGGAAAGGTGGCGGAGGCGTCGGTCATCGGCGTGACAATTGTGCTCGCGGGAGTCTTCCTGGGGCAGCCCTTCGCGGAGTCGGGATGGGGGCACAAGCTGGTTTTTGAGAAGACGACGCTATCGCTGATGCTGCCGATCTATGCGGCGGTTGCGTCGATCCTGCCGGTGTGGGTGCTGATGTGCCCGCGCGATTATCTGAGCAGCTACATGAAAATCGGCGTGATGATCGTGCTGGCGGTGGGGCTGATCTTTGCGAACCCGACGTTGAAGATGCCGGCGACGACGCCATTTGTGAGTGGCGGCGGCCCGGTGATTCCGGGGGCGGTGTGGCCGTTTGTGTGCATTGTCATTATGTGCGGTGCGATCTCGGGGTTTCACTCGCTGATTGCCTCGGGGACGACGCCGAAGATGATTTACAGGGAGTCCGACATTAAGCCCATCGGGTATGGGGCGATGGTGTTGGAGGGATTTGTCGCGGTGACGGCGCTCGTGGCGGCGTGCGCGTTGGAGCCGGGGGATTATTTTGCGATCAACATCGAACAGTCTAATGAGCAGCAGGAGGCAAGTTATCGTGATTTCGTTTCCACGCATCAGGCGACAAGCAGTTGGGATTTGACGACGAAGGAGTTGCCGGCGCTGGAGGCGGGAACGAAGGAGAAGCTGGCGGGGCGCGTTGGCGGGGCGGTGACGCTGGCCGTCGGGATGGCGAAGGTGTTCTCCAGTTTTCCGGGCATGAAGCAACTGATGGCGTATTGGTATCACTTTGTGATCATGTTCGAGGCGTTGTTTATCCTCACACTCTTGGAGACGGGGACGCGGGTGGCGCGGTTTGTGTTTCAGGAGGCGACATCGCAGATCACCGGTCGGGAAGCGGCCTCGGGGAAGCCGAATTGGTTCTTGAACGTGAGCATGAGCGTGTTGGTGTGTTTTGGTTGGGGGTATCTGCTGTATCGTGGCGAACTGGCGACGCTTTGGAAGATGCTGGGCATTGCGAATCAATTGCTGGCGTCGATCGCGCTGGCGGTGGGGACGACGTATTTGCTGAACCATGCGCCGAAGCGGCGGTATGCGCTGTGTACGGGCATTCCGTTTGTGGGGGTCATCATTACCGTCTTTACGGCGGGTGTGTTGAATATTCAGGGCTGGTGGGCGCAGACGGCGACGGTCGCCCCGGAGCAGGTGTTCATGTTGAAGTTGATGTGTTTCCTCGCGGTGCTGATGCTTTTTCTGACGGCGATCATCGTGCTGGATGCGAGTCGGCGGTGGTGGGGGATTCTTTCGGGCGGCATCGTGCGAACGGTCGAGGCCGTATGATCGTCGCCGCGTGTGAAACGGGTTGGATCGGACATCGATTTCATGAATGCCATCGAAGTGACTGGGTTGACCAAACACTACGGCGCGATTCATGCGCTGGGTGGTGTTGATCTGTGCGTGCCGGCGGGGTGCATCTTTGGGTTTCTAGGGCCGAACGGTGCGGGGAAGACGACGGCGATGCGCATCTTTGTCGGGTTGCTTCGGGCGACGGGTGGGGCGGCTCGCGTGCTGGGGTTGGATGCGTGGGGGGAGTCCCAGGCGATTCGCGCGCAGGTGGGCTATCTGCCGGGCGATGTGCGTCTGTATGAATGGATGCGCGGGCGGCGGTTGCTGTCGTTTTGCAATCGGGCGCGTGGCGGGGGTTACGAAGCCGAGATCGTGCGGCTGACGACCCGATTCGATCTCGACATCGACCGGCCGATTCGTGATTACTCGCGCGGGATGAAGCAGAAGTTGGGCCTGATTGCGGCGCTCATGCATCGGCCGCGACTGTTGATTCTCGATGAGCCGACGACGGCACTCGATCCACTGGTACAACAGACGCTTTATGACGAACTTCGTGCGACAGCGGCGGACGGTCGGACGGTGCTCTTTTCAAGCCACACGCTCGGCGAGGTGGAGCAGCTTTGCGACCGGGTGGCGATCATTCGGGGCGGTCGAATCATTGAAGACAACACGATCACGGAGTTGCGGAAGCGGGCATTGCGACGCGTGGAATTGCGGATCGCACATGGCGATTGGCAAATTGTGAAAATGCCGTCAGCGTGGACCGAGGTCGAGTTGCGCGACGGGACGGTCATCGGGGTGTGGACCGGCGAGGTTCGACCTTTGTTGACGTGGCTGGTGGGATTGCCGGTGCAGGATGTGGTGATCGGCGCGCCGGACTTGGAGGAACTCTTTGCGACCTACTATCGCGAGGGATTCACGGTCGCGGACCGGGGAGGACGGACGTGATCAGCATTCCTGTGTTACTGCGGACTGCGCGAGACTATTTGCTCCTTTGGCTCGGGCTGGCCGTGCTGCTGATCGTGTTCATTGTTTTGTTCACCATCGCGACGAACTCCAGCCTAATGGAACAGGGGGTGGAGCATCTAAAGACGCCGTTCATTCGCAAGTTTCTGACGGTGCTCATGGGTACGGATGTCGTTTCGATGCTCTCGCCGACGGTCATTGCGTCGTTTGGGTTTACTCATCCGTTGACCTGGACCGTCATTATTGTCTATTGCCTCACTGTGACATCAGGGGGTTTGGCTGGGGAGATGGATCGCGGGACGATTGATTTGTTGGCCGGCTTGCCATAGTCGCGAGGGTCGATTTACAACGCGGTGGGATTGGTTGTGTTGTTGAAGGGGTGGGTGATGTGCTGGGGTGTGTGGATGGGCACGGTGCTGGGGCGTATGTATGTTGATAACCCGGACATTCATTTGGACTCGCTTGCTCGCGTTGCGGGGCATTTGTGTGTGACGTACACGTTCATCGTCTCGTTCTCGCTCGCCATTTCCGGGGGGTTTAGTCGGCGCGGGCCTGCCGTGGCGTTGTCGTTCTTTCTTATTTTCTATTGCTTCGTGCTCAACGTGCTGCGGGCGATCTGGCCCGGCTTTGATGCGTTGAAGTGGACAGATTTTCTGTACTACTACCAGACGGTCATCGTGGTTCGTGATGAGGCGTTCAAGTGGAGGGATATTGGGGTGCTGATGTCAGCTTCAACGATTTGGTGGGGCGTGGGTTTGCTGGTGTTTGTACGGCGGGACATTCCGGCCAGATGAATTGACAATTCTCAATTGCCAATTGCCAATTGAGGATCACATGTTCTCGTGATCCGTCTCCATCGTGTTGCGCCAGTCGGTGAGGTTGTCGAGATAGACAGACGTGCCTCGGGCGACGCAGGAGAGCGGGTCGTCGACGACCTTGACGGTCAGGCCCGTTGCCTCGGCCATGACACGATCCAGGCCCCGGAGCAGGGCACCACCGCCACAGAGGTGGATGCCAGTGTCGACGAGGTCGGCGGCGAGTTCGGGTTCGCAGCGCTCGAGCGTGTGCGTCACGGCGTCGAGGATGGAACTGATCGGCTCGCGAAGGGACTCGCGAATTTCCTGGCTGGAAACGAGGGTCTTTCTGGGCAGGCCGCTGATCATGTCCCGGCCGCGAACTTCCATCGTCAGTTCGCTTTCCAGGTTGGAGGCGGAGCCGATTTCGATCTTGAGATTCTCGGCGGATTGCGGACCGATCTGCATGTTATAGGTGCGCTTCATGTGGGCAATAATGGCTTCGTCAAGGTCATCGCCGGCGACGCGGAGGGATTCGCTCACGCTGATGTCGGCGAGGGACATGATGGCCACCTCGGTCGTGCCGCCGCCGATGTCAACGATCATGCTGGCGCGGGCTTCGGCGATTGGCAGGCCGGCACCGATGCCTGCGGCCATAGGCTCCTGCACAAGATAGACACGGCGGGCACCGGCGCGCTCGGCGCTGCCATAAACGGCGCGCTTCTCGACGGCCGTGATGCCCGATGGGACGGAGATAACGACGCGCGGGCGAAGGAAGCGCCGACCGCCGTGAACCTTGCGGATGAAGTAGCCGAGCATGGCCTCGGTGATGTCGAAGTCGGCGATGACGCCGTCCTTGAGCGGGCGAATGGCGGTGATGCTGCCGGGTGTCTTGCCGAGCATTTCCTTGGCGACGAGTCCGACGGCGTTTCCGTTTTGGAGAACTTTGTTGGTGCCTTTGCGAACGGCGACGACGGAAGGCTCATTGAGGACGATGCCTTCTCCCTTGACGCAGACGAGCGTGTTGCAGGTGCCGAGGTCGATCCCCATGTCGACGCTGAACATTCCCAATAGGCGATCGAAGAGCAAGAGAGAATCCCTTCCAGTGCCGCGAGTCTCGGCTCGTGAACTATTGCAGAGAGGTGACGAGAGACGAGGCGTCCGTGCGTCAGCGCGAACTGCATGATAGCCGGGAACCAGCGCGAAGTCACTTGAGGGAAGGGATTATACAGAAAGCAAGGCGGCGTGCTGGTTGCGACCGGCGGGATGTGAAATGCTCTATGCCGGAATCCTGGCGGTGATTGAGTCCGAGGAAGCCACCCCGTAGCGTCAGCCTGCGAATCCGGGGAAGGGCGTACCGAAGAGTTCGTTGCTGCGGTAGATCGCGAAGCTGACCGTTCCGAGGCTGATCACCAGGGCGATACTGGCGAGGACGGTGTAGACGTCGTTCGAATAGTTGATGCGCGGGCCGGGCGGGGCCTTCATCGGCTTGGGAGCCTTTGGAGCTTTCGGTGCCTTGGGCGGTTTCGGGGCTTTTTCCTTTTTGGCCATGAATAAGGCTCCTTGCCTACTGCCTTCGATTTACCCACGCATTGCGAAGCTGGCTTCATCACGGACCACGTCGCCTGCATGGATGTCGCCGGCCGACTGTTCGACCTCGCCGGCCGACTGGTTGGCATCGACACGGGTGATCTTGATGCTGCCGAGGTACTGCGGTTTTCCGCCTTTGGGTGCCTTGCGATAGACGAGGAAGGTCATGCCGTGGGCGACGCCATCGGCACTGCCGACGCTGATGCTGGCGAGGCCGGATTTGACGTCTTTGATTTCACCGCGAATCGGGGCGACGGGCGAGGCCATGGCCGGAGCCGCGG
>JBBTET010000069.1:0-7251 GCA_038042195.1 Planctomycetota bacterium
CCCCCCCCCCCCATGTCAAGCGAAAAATTAAAAAAAGATTGCTATTATTTCTGTTGGCCGATTTGCTGATACGAGGCGGCATCGTAAAATCACAAGTAGTGACCTACGAGGCAGTTGCGGCCTTTCCAGAAAGCGATTTTTTCCCGTTGACGCGCGTGGGGACTTTTGACGCGGCGCGTACATTTGTTAACAGTTGCTTAATGATCGATGTTGACCTCGGCGTCTGGGCTCCGGTGCCGGGTGGGGAGCAAGATTTCTACCGAAGAAGCATTCCGGAGTTCCAGGGAAGTCCCTTTTTTGTGCAGTGGCGATGCCAAAGTACTGCGCCAAATAGTGAAATAAACGGAACTGGTGGATGCGTGATTAATAGTTGGGGCGGCGCTTCTTCCTACCATTTCATCATAACGACTGATCTGATCGAGTTCTGGCGCGACAATTCTCTCCCAATCCTTCAATTCTCAGTTGAGTCAAACATAGCACATACCTATCGTGTCGAGTGTCTCACTAATTCGATGTACTATGTGTTCATAGACGGAGTCTTAGTCGATTCAGGCGCACAAGAGGGGCCATTCCCTAACGCATCAGCAAAGATCATTTGGGGGGCCCAAATGTGGAACACGCCCAGCATCAATGAGTGGGACTACGTCCGCTACGGCGTGATCCCTCAGAACGGCAGCGGCGATTTCAACAACAACGGCACCATCGACGACACCGACCTCTACTACTTCGTCGACTGCCTCCTCGGCCCCGCCACCGACGCCGCCGGCCCCGGCTGCAAGTGGGCCGACCTCAATGCCGACGGCACCGCCAACGCCGCCGACATCCAGGCCTTCGCGAATGCCATGATGGCCCCGTGAGGTCGGCCCTCAACCCCGCACACTGCCTGCGCGCTATTCAGACACCCTGCCGCTACTCCCTCCGTTCCCAAACGAACCAACCCAATTCGTCTGAGGTAGAATCCCCAGCCAGAGCCAACCCAGCGGCCCCTCAGCCCGCTTGGCCACCCAAGGACGCAACCCATGCCAACCCTCCTCCCCTGGACCCAGCGAACCTTCAACTTCGACTTCCCCGTCGAGACCTACCCCGACATCCTCGAACGCCTTCGTGGCCTCGCGCCGCGCATCGAGGCAAAGGTTCGCGCCACGCCACCGAACCTCCTCACCCGCCGCGAGCGCGAGGGTACCTGGTCCATACAGGAAAACATAGGCCACCTCCTCGACCTGGAGCCGCTCGGCGTCACGCGCCTCAAGGAGTTCCTGAGTGGTGTCGAAACCCTCTCGCCAGCCGACATGACAAACACAAAAACCCACGAGGCACATCACAACGACCGGCCCATCGCCGACCTGCTCAACGAACTGACGCAGGACCGCCACCGCTTCCTCGCCCGGCTCGACGCACTCGACCCCGCCGACTTCGCGCGCACGGCGATCCACCCGCGCCTCAAAACCCCCATGCGCATGGTCGACTGGCTCTCTTTCGTCGCCGCCCACGACGATTACCATTTGGTGCGCATGACGGACCTCATGGCGTTGTTCAGCGTCCCGAGCGTTTGAAATTGGAAATGGAAATGTGTCAGGTCGTCCGAAGCCGAAGCTTCGACAACCAGCCCGACTTCGCGACGGCTGCCTCATCGGAGACACCGGCGAGCTTCGCGGCGATCTTGGTCACCGCCGTACGCACCGCGTTGTCCTGCGGGATGGGCTGCCCCATGTCGATGGCGGCGCAGACGGATTTGAAATCGTTCGGCACGAGGCCCATGACTTTCTTCTGCAGCCGCTCCTCGATCAGGTCGGTGGAGATGAAATGCACGTTTTTGCGATAGCGATTGACGATGACCTCGATCTTGTCCGGCGACATGCCCAGACTGGTCAGGGCCAGAAGCAGTCGCACGCAGTTGTCGACCGCCGGAACGGTCATCTGAATCACGATGACCAGCTTGTCGCACTGCTGTAACGCCGCCCAGACTACGCCGTCGAGCTTGTGGGGGAAATCGACGACGACGGTGGGGAAGACGGTCTTGGCCGTCTGGAGCAGCATGGTCATCATCGTGTCGTCGATGGCGTGGGCTTGGTCGACCGTCTTGGGTCGGGCGAGAATGGCGACATTTCCGGGAACTTCGACGACCGCCTTTTCGAGCAAGACGGGGTCGAGCGAACCAGCGCTAAGCAAATCCGCGATGGTGTGCTCTGGTTTGAGATCCCAGGCACGGGCCACGCCGCCGAAGTCAAAATCGGCGTCGACGATGAGCGTCCGCTGCTTCGTGACCTCCGCCGCCCCCATCGCCATGCACGCGGCGATCGTAGTCGCACCCGCCCCACCGGTCGACGCCATGACGCCGATGATGCGGCCGGTGACCTGCGTCGCGGATTCATTGAGTGCCCGGCGGATGGCAACAAGCAGATCATTCACATCAAGCGGCTTGGAGCTGATCTGGCGACACCCCGCGCGGACGGCTGAGATGACAAACTTTGGATCGGTCTCGCCCGTCACACCAATGATGGCGAGTTCGGGAAGGATTTCGCGGGCATCCACGAGGGAATCGATGGCGGTGGGAGTGTCGAGATCGATGATGAGCGCGTCGGGGCGGACAGAGGTGAGCGCGAGGCGCAAGTCTTCGCGCGATTTGGTCCGCGCGACAATCTTAAAGTCGGCGAGGGTGTTGAGGATGGGGTCGTCCACGTCGTGCAGACAGATGGTCTTGATCTTCATGGATGCTGCCTTTGCGCTCCCTCGAACTTCGAGTCCACGATTCGATCCGCCGATTGCGGATTTGCGGGACGAACACGAATGAGTGCGTGTCTCATATCGGCCCCAAGGGGAGGTGTGTTTAGCCTTGAAAAACCCCGATAACTCGGCCATTGCGGGCCGCACGGACACGGAGTGAATCGTAGGATTAACCCGCAGGCGAAATCTCAACGATAACCCGACTGGGGTCGGGGATTGCTGACAGGAGGTACGCGAGGAGCGAGCCATGGCAATCGACCAATCGACAAATACGGACCTACTCACCGAGCTACAATGGCGCAAGATTCTCGCCGTCCGCGTGTCCGCGGATTTTGAAACCGGGACACGCCGAAGCTGGCGGCGATACCCCGTCGTCGGCGAAGTTAAGGCCCACTATCAAATCGACGAGGAACCGCGACGCCGCTCATGGGACATCATGACCGGTTCGGCTCGTGGCTTGACCCTACGCTCCGAGGATGAACTGCCACTGGGCACAAAGCTCTCTTTACAGGTCGTGCTGGAAGAGGGCACGTTTCCCGCGATGGGCGTTGTGATGCATTGCACGCAGACCCTCGGCGGCTTCAAGCTTGGCGTGCAATTCAACTTTGCGAGCTAATCTTGGTGTGCGTGGATCCCAGGACCGAAAATGGATGGAGTGGTTATTGCAGTGAAGCGACCTACCCTCCGATAGCGGAGGGGGGCTCCTTGGCGAAAGAGTGCCGACCTTGACTGAGACCGACACAAACACAAACTACATTTCCTCACTCGAGTGGTTGCGCCGCGTCAGTGCCGTCGTCGCCCCGGAGGACGAGCCTGTCCTGCGCCGGTCATTTCGGCGGTATACGGTAATGGGCGATGTGAAAGCAATCGGTCAGTTCGAAAACGGAACGACATTCAAGCGAACATGGACCCTGCTCCAGGTCTCCGCCGAAGGGCTGACCATCAAATCCGAAGAACCCGTCGACGAACAAACCACGCTCGACCTCTGGATTAACATTGACGGCGAACCGATGAAGGTGTCAGGGCAGATCGTGCATTGCACGCAGACCCTCGGGGGCTACAAGCTCGGCATTCGCATCCTGTTTCCAGATTCACCTCCAGCGGCATAGCCAACTCGTCCCTGTAATCGATCTCATTCTCTCGCTTCGATTGCATTTCCACAGCCAATAGGCTCCAATTCCCAACCGCGAGCCTTTGGTCCGCGTGCCGGCCTGTGCGTCGAGTCACGCCAACAATCCCGTGAGATACTCCATGAAGCGATACGTGTCGTTGGTCGCGTTCGTGTTTCCATTTCTGGTCAACGGCTCGGTGAATGCCGAGTTTGAAACGCCGATCCTGGTCGTGGGCGGCAAGCTCGTTCGCACGGCGGGTCAGCCTGCTGAATCAGGATGGGTGCTGATCGACAAGGGACGCATCATTGGTGTCGGCCTGGGTGCCACAGCTCCGGCCGAGACAATCCCCGCCGACGCCGAGACCCTCGACGTGGCCGGCGCGGTGATCTACCCGGGATTCATTGACGCCAACAGCCACGCTGGAATGACGAAATCGGAGCCGACCGAGGAAGAACAGTCGCGCGTGGAGGACGAGAACCCCGACGTGAAACAGGGGCCGCAGTCGGCAACGGTTCAGGCGCATCGGCGACTCATGCACCCACGATGGCGTGTCGCGGAGTTGTACAACCCCGTGAGTGGCGGCACGCCTGGCCCCGGCGGTGGACGGGGTACTCCTGGATCGGGCGGACCAGGTGGACGTGATGCACCGGCGGCGAGCAGCGATGAAAAGGACGTGCGCGCCGAACAACGTGCGGCGGGCTTCACAGCGGCGCTGGTCAGCCCGAAGCCGGCGATCTTCTCCGGGTTCAGCGCGGTTGTATCGCTGGGCGCCGCACCTGTGCGCCGCAGCATCCTGACGGCGGACTTCGCACAGCATTCAGCGTTCATTACCGGCACCGAACGTGGCGACTTTGCGGCGGTGTTCGAGCGGCCTCGCTATCCGACGACGACGATGGGGGCGATGGCGGCGTTTCGCCAGATCATGATGGACGCCCAATGGCAGCGGAAACAGATGGAATGGCGGGCCGGCGAACCGGCGGCGCGAAGGATCCCGCTGGACCCCGATCTCGATGCCTTGAATGAACTGCACGAGGGACGCGAGGGATTTGTGCAAGTGGCCGCGAAGCCGGTCGTGTTTTTGGCGAACTCGGAGAACGAGATTCATCGAGCGCTGAACATGGCGGCGGAGTTAAGGTTGACGCCGATCATCGCGGGGGCGCGCGAAGGGTGGAAGGTTGCAACTCGACTCAAGAACGAAAACGTGCCGGTCATCGTGAGTCTCAAGTGGTCGGAGGATCCGGATGAAACGTTGAAAAGTAGAAAAGTCGAAAAGTCGAAACCAGAGGGCGGAGTAACTTCGCGTCCGTCTGAGAAGGAGACCCCAACCGGGAAGAAGAAACTGTTTGACGACGAGTGGGAGTCGCAGGCATGGGAGACGGCGAAGGTGTTCGACGAGAAGAAACGGCTTTGGGGCGAAGAGGTGGACAACCTAAAGCGCCTTCACGAGGCCGGGTTGAACGTGTCTATCGGATCGTTTGAGCAAAAGTCGGTCGGCGACATCCTCAAGAACATTCAAAAGGCCATTGAGCGTGGACTGCCTGAGGCGGCGGCCGTCGCGATGCTGACAACGAACGCATCAGCGATCCTCAAGCAAGAGTCGAATCTCGGAGAGATCGCCGTGGGAAAGGCGGCGAATCTCACGCTGCTTTCAAAGCCGCTCTCCGACAAAGAGGCGAAGGTGCGCAGCGTCTTCGTGGATGGCAAGCGATTTGAGATCGATGAAAAGGGTCCGGACGGCGGCGGGATGGGAAAAGGGCGACGCGGGCGACGAGGCGGACCTGAGGATGACAGTGAGGATTCAAAACGCCCGGAGCGAGTGGCCGATTCGCAGCCTTCCACTGCGCCGGGGTCGCAACCCGCCGAGCCGGTGAAGCGACCGACCTTTGCGGCGGAGATTGAATCGGACCGGACGGCCATGCCGAAAACCGGCGGCAATATCCTCATCAAGAATGCGACGCTGCTGACTGTGAGCGGGGACGATCTCGTCGGAACGGATTTGCTCATTCGTGACGGCAAGATCGCGGAGCTGGGGAAGAATCTGGCGGTACCGCCGGACGTGCTGGTCGCGGACCTCAATGGATATTTCGTTTCGCCGGGCATCATCGATCCGCATTCGCACATGTGCAGTGATGGCGGACTAAACGAGTTCGCCCTTTCCGTGACCTGCGAGGTCCGCGTGAAGGATGTGATCGACCACACCGATGTCTCGGCGTATCGGGCGCTGGCCGGCGGCGTGACCTGCGTGCATACGATGCACGGCTCGGCGAACACCATCGGCGGACAGAATGCCGTGCTGCGCCTGAAGTACGGGCGGCCGGCGGCGGAGTGGATCGTTAAGGAGGCTCCGCAGACGGTGAAGTTCGCGCTGGGCGAAAACGTCAAGCAATCCAACAGTGACCGGCGCAGCCGAGGCACGCGATTCCCAAACACGCGGGCCGGCGTGGAGGCGGTGATACGTCGGTCCTTCGACGCGGCCCTGGCCTATCGCGCGGCGATGACGCAGTTCGACAAGGACAAAGCCGACGGGAAGCAGCCACGACCGTTGCGACGCGATCTGCGTCTGGAGGCGTTGGCGAGCATCCTGGAAGGGTCGATCTGGGTGCATTCGCATTGCTATCGTGCGGACGAGATCGTGCGGTTGCTGACGGTGGCGGAGGAATACGGCTTTCGAGTCGCAGTGCTACAGCATGTGTTGGAGGGGTATCGCCTGATCCCGGAGATGCTTCGTCACGGAGCGGCGGCGTCAACGTTTTCGGATTGGTGGGCCTACAAGATTGAAGCGTGGGAGGCCATCCCGCACAACGCGGCGCGCATGGCACAGGGCGGGGTCGTGGCTACGATCAACTCCGACAGTGCCGAGGTCGGGCGTCATCTGAATCTGGAGGCGGCCAAGTCGATGCGCTTCGGCGGACTCAGCCCGAATGACGCGCTGAGGCTGTGTACGCTCAACGGGGCAATTCAACTTGGAATCGACAAGGTCGTCGGCTCGATTGAAGTCGGCAAGTTCGCCGATTTGGCGATCTTCAATGGTCATCCGCTCGACACGACCGCACGCTGTGTGATGACCCTGATCGACGGCGAGGTCTATTTCAAACATGCCGGCCTCGATCTCACACAGCCGAGCGCGCCACGACCGACAAAGCCGTTTGTGTCAGCGACGCCACTGAAACCGTTGGTGCCGCTGTCGGGCGATGACTACTGGCTCGTGGGCGGGACGGTGCATCCGGTCAGCGGCGCACCGATTACGAACGGCGTGGTTCATATCGCGGGAGGCAAACTGGATTACGTCGGTCCACGCCCAGACGCGGCCAAGCTGCGCGGCGCGGCGATCATGGATACAAGCGGCCTGCACGTTTATCCAGGGCTGGTCAACGCGGGCACGTCGCTGGGACTGGAGGAGATACAGTCCGTGCAG
>JBBTET010000070.1:0-18635 GCA_038042195.1 Planctomycetota bacterium
AGCGATCCGATGGCGGGGTTCTTCTGTTTGCGAAAGGAGACCCTTGCGGCGGCACGCGAGGCCGGGCTGAACCCCATCGGCTACAAGATCGGTTTGGAGATCCTCATCAAGGCACGTTGTCGGCGGGTCCGCGAGGTGCCGATCGAGTTTTCCGACCGGCTGCATGGCAAGAGCAAGCTCACCGTTCGGCAGCAGCTTGAGTATCTGCTGCACCTTTGGCGGCTGTACCGATTCCGTTGGCCGAGCCTGGTGCCCTTGCTCGCGCTCTCGATTCTGGGCTGCGTCGCGTTGGTGATTTGGCGATTCGTGCGCTAATTGGAAAGCACATTGCCATAGTTTTGGCATCGGCACTTCTTGCGCATCGCCTAAGGGTATGTAATTCATAACATTAGGCGCGCTACTGATCTCGGTGATCCAAATTACGATGCACGGCAGTCTTTTTATCTTGAATCAGGGTTTTCAGCCGATATCCTCAAAACTCCGGCCAGGGCTTCGGAGCCCCGCGTGTTTCCCCCCAGCACGCACCCGAACCCTGGCCCTTTTTTATGCGCCTTTGCGGGTCGGAGCCGTGGTCTCTATCCTTATTGCTGATGGAACTCAACGCTCCCACACCCGCTGATCTCACAAGCCCCTCCTTGATTGATCCAGGCCGAAGTCGAGGCCCTCAAGACGAGTTTCTGTCGGCCTTTGAATTGGTGCGCAAGCCGCTGCTCCTGGGTCATGTCACGCCCGACGCCGATTGCCTGGGTTCGTGCCTGGGGCTGGCAGGGGCCATGCGGGAGCAAGGCTTGGATGCACGGATCGGCTTGCCGCCGGATTGCGTGCCGGACCGTCTGGCGTTCATGCTGGAGCTGGACCCGACGATCCCGGTTGATCGCCATGTGACGCCGGATTCCGACCGCGACGCCCTGCTTTTCCTCGACACGGCCACCGAGAAGCGCATCAACCTCGGGACCACGATCGTATTGCCGACTCAGGCCGTGCGATTCAGTCTGGATCATCACATCACCAACACCGACTTTGCCACGCACAACTGGGTCGATCCTCACGCGTCGAGCACCTGCGAGATGATCGCTCGGCTGATACTGGAGCTTGGGTGGAGAATCAGTCCGCATGTAGCTTCACTGCTGTATGCCGGAATCCACGGGGACACGGGCGGGTTCTCGCTGCCACCCACGACGGCCGAGTCGCTTCAGATCGCGGCGGATCTGGTTCGAGCCGGGGCTGATGTGACGCACATTGGGGAGCAGCTTTGCCGGTCACAGGGCCGACGTGATTTTGAACTGCTGCGGCGCGTGTACGACCACACGACCGTCGTGGCTGACGGCTTGATTGCCTACAGCTATCTCACGTATCACGACATCTCGGAGTCGGGCTGCCGGCCCGAGGACATTGACGATCAGGTGTCCATCCCACGGGCACTTCGGGGCGTGCGGATCGCGATGCTGTTCTCCGAGGGGGAGCCAGGCGTTGTGCGGATCAACCTGCGCGGCGAGGGTCGCACGACCGTTGTAGAGCTTGCCCAGCGTTTCGGTGGCGGCGGGCATCCGCAGTCGGCCGGTGTTCGGATGAAGAACAAGCCGATTCAGGACGTCATCACCATGATCGTCGCGGCGGCGGAAGAGCACCTCAAATCTCATTGAATGAATCGGCACGAGGACGTGCCGGCTCGCTATCGAGTCGTGGACGCCTTCGCGGCTCCGACGGCGGAAAGCACCAACCCAAGTCCCATCAAGACGACACCGCTGAGTGACCGTGAATGATTCGCCGATGCGGCAGTTGCGGCGTCGATGAGTATCTGAGCGGGCAATGCGTCGTGCGGGATGATGAAGAGGCCGACCGCGATCAGAAGCACTCCGAGGGCCATAGCGGATAAGGCAAGCGACGTATGCGGCAGGCGTCCCGCTTTGCGACCTACCGTGCTGTGGGAGTAGCCGTAGGCCAAGTAGATTGACATGCCCAAAACCAGCCAGCCGATGAACCGCCACCACGAGGCCGGCGGGAGATAGACCATTAGAAACATGCAAGAGGCCACGCCGAGCATGGGTAGGAGGAACGGCCCGAAGGGGACGCGGAAGGGTCGCGGGCGGTCGGGGTCGGTGAAGCGCAGGATGGTGATGCCGATGCAGACGAGTGAGAAGGCGAAGAGCGTGCCAATGTTGGTGAGCGCGACCATTTCATCAATGTTGGTGAAGCCGGCGACGGTGCCGACGGCGAGGCCAGTGAGGATCGTGGTGACGTAGGGTGTTTTGAAGCGAGGATGCACCTTTGCAAAGCTCTGCGGAAGGAGTCCATCGCGGGCCATGGAGAAAAAGATTCGCGGCTGGCCCATTTGGAAGACCAGCAAGACAGCCGTGTGAGCAACGACCGAGCCGAAGGCGACAATCGTCGTGGCCCAGGTCTGATGGGGGGCGACGAAATCAAGAGCCATGGTGAGGGATTCGGCGAGTTCGGACTTGGGTCGTTTCTGAAGCTCGGCGAAGGGCATCATGCCGGAGAAGACGCCGGCCACCACGATGTAGATCACGGTGCAGATCACCAGCGATGCAATGATACCGATGGGCAGGTCTCGTTTCGGATTCTTCGTTTCCTCGGCGACGGTCGAGACGGCATCGAAGCCAATGTAAGCGAAGAAGATGACTGCGGCCCCGGTGAAGGTGCCCTTCCAGCCGGTCGGTTGAAACGGATGCCAGTTCTCCACCATTTTGGTCGGGGAGACATAATAAAACGCCAAAACAACGAAAAAGGTCAGCACGATGAGCTTCACGACGACCATGCCTGCGTTGAATCTCGCTGATTCGCGGATGCCCCAGACGAGGAGCACGGTGATGGCAGCGACGATCAGAAATGCCAGCACGTTGAACGCGATGTGAATCCCGAAGACCTGGGGCAGTTGATCGAGCAGGCCGTCACGGACCGCCGATCGGTAGTCGATGGCCAGCCAGATTGGCACGTTAATTCCACAACCGTGAAGAAACGTTTTGAAGTAGCCGGCCCAACTGATGGCCACGGCGGTGTTGCCGACGGCGTATTCGAGGATGAGATCCCAGCCAATGATCCAGGCGATCAGTTCGCCGAGCGTGGAGTAGGAGTAGGTGTACGCCGAGCCGGAGATCGGCACCATGGAGGCGAACTCGGCGTAACAGAGTGCGGTGAAGCCGCAGACGATGGCGGTGATCGTGAAGGAGAGCATCAACGAAGGGCCTGCACCGGCCTTGCCTGCCACTCCAGCGGCGGCTTCTCCGACCGTGGCGAAGATTCCCGCACCGATGATGCCGCCGATGCCGAGGAGGGTGACGTGGCCCCAACCGAGGGTTCGTTTGAGGGTGTGCTCAGAGGCGGCAGCCGTCGCGAGGATGTCGTCGAGCCGCTTGGTTTGAAACAAACCACGAATCATCAATCACCGCCTTTGGGGGTTGGCACGGAGCGGAATCGCTCGAACCGTCGAACAGGTCGGGTATACTGCGCGTGAAGGGCGGCTGGGGGAAGGTCCGAATGTGGAACCGCAGATTGGGGGAAAACACCGAAAAGTCGAACCCCTGCTCGATGGGATTGCGGCATTTGGTCTTTATGATTCGTTGTGGCCCACATCGTTCTCCGGCCTTTCGGGGCATTTTCCGCCCAGCTCAGGCCTCATTCTGAATATAACCATGACCATCCCGAATATAATCTCGGCTGGTTATTCCACCGTGAACCGCCGGCCGGCCGAGCGTTTAACCGACCGTGGTTTCACATGGGCCGAAGCCAACCTGGATTGGGAGATTCAATCATGTTCCGACACGCAAAATGGATCACCGCTTGCCTCATTGCCGCCGCTTCGTGGACGCCGCCCGTCCGAGCCGACGAGACCGATGTTGTCCCCCTGTTTCGCCTACGCGGCCCCCTGGCTGAGGCCCCCGACATGTTCGGCATGGGCGAATTGCTTGGCGATAAAGCCCCCTTGAATATGTTCGACTTGCTCGAACGCCTGCGCACCGCCCGCGCCGATGACAACGTCCGAGGCATCATCCTGGAAATCGAGGAAGCCCAACTCGGCTTCGCCCAGATTCAAGAGCTTCGCGCCCAGATCGATGCACTTAAGGCCGCTGAGAAGGATGTCTGGATCTATTGCGAAACCCTCGGCCCCGGCACGCTCATGCTCGGATCTGCCGCCAGCAAACTCGTCCTTATGCCCACTGGCGAAGTCATGTTTCACGGGCTGTATGGCGAAGGGATGTACTTCAAAGGCATGCTCGACAAGATCGGTTGCGAGGCTGACATCATCCACTGCGGTGCCTACAAATCCGCCGGCGAGCCGTTCTATCGCACCGGCCCCAGCAAGGAATCCGAAGAGCAGCAAAACAAATTGCTCGACGGCATCTTCGACACGATGGTTGCTGAGGTCGCCAAGAGTCGACGCATTGATGAGGACACAGTACGCAAGCTGATCGACAAAGGCGAGTTCAGTGCCAAAGAGGCCCTCGACGCCAAGCTCGTCGACAAGCTCCAATACCGCGAGGACTTCCTCAAGAGTCTGCGCAAGAACTTCAGCGACGCCAAGATCACCTCCAACTACGGTCATAAGAAAGGCCCCGAGCTGGACTTCGACAATCCGTTTGCAATCTTCAAACTCTTCGGCGACATGATGAAGCCGCAGAAGGCCAGCACCAAACCCGCCATCGCGGTCGTCTATGTCGAAGGAGCCATCAGCGGCGGTGAATCCGAGCAAAGCCTCTTCGGCGGAAGCAGCGGTGCCCATTCAACCACCATTCGCAAAGCCATCGCCCAAGCCACCGCCGACAAAAACGTGAAGGCCCGGATCCTCCGCGTCGACTCCCCTGGCGGCTCGGCCATCGCCAGCGATGTCATCTGTGAGGCGACCAAGCGTTTCAAGAAGACCGGCAGACCCTTCATCGTCTCGATGGGCAACGTCGCCGGCAGCGGCGGGTATTACGTTGCCACGCTGGGCGATGCCATCTTCGCCGAGCCGGCCACCATCACCGGCTCCATCGGCGTCGTGGGCGGCAAGATTGTCACCAAGGGAATCTGGGATTGGGCCGGTATCAGCACGCATGAGTTCAAACGCGGCAAGCATGCCGACATCATGAACACCAACCGACGGTTCTCCGATGAAGAACGCGCGATCATCACCGACATGATGACCCGCGTGTACGGCGAGTTCAAAGATCGCGTCATCGAAGGCCGCGGCAAGAAGATCAAAGGGGACCTCGAACCGCTCGCAGGTGGTCGCGTCTATACCGGCCAACAGGCACTCGACATCGGCCTCATCGACCGGCTGGGTGGCTTTGCCGACGCCATCAAACACGCCGCCAGCGAAGCGGAACTCGGCACCGATTATGAACTGCGCGTCTTCCCGCCGCCACGAACGATCATGGATATCTTCGCCGAGGCCTTTGGCGGCAAGAAGGACAAGGACGACATGGTGGATACATCCGTGGGCCATCTAAGCGCCGGCCTCTTTTCCCTCCCCGCGATATCGCAGAGCCTGGAGACGTTGCGTAAGTTTGATCCGGCGAAGGCCCGTTGCGCGGAAAATTTCTTGAATCAAGTGGAACTTTTGACCCACGAGCGCGTATTAATGATCAGTGACACTGCTAACCTGCTGGCCCGATGAGTGTCTATTCAGTGGCAGTAAGGAAAAAAACGGCCGTGAGAACGTTTGAGAGCGTCCGTTAGAAAAACCATGAACTTTCGCCGCAATATTTGGCGCGGCTTGCACAATAGATGATTACGGCGGGCGGACCAACGCCCGCTCCATCAAGACTCCCACTCCACCCTCTGGCCCGGTCGCTTGGGCACACAAACCCAGCGACCGGGCCAACTTCTTTTGCGACTACAATCCCACCGCCATGAGCGACGACGCAACCACCGTTCCAGACTACGGACTGAAGTGCAAGGCCTGTGGGTATTTCCTCGCCGGGCTGCCGCGCCACATCTGCCCTGAATGCGGCCGTGCCTTTACGCTCGAAGAGTTCATCCCGCCCGGCGAGTTCCCCGTCGTGTTTATGGAAGGCAAGCCGGTCCAGGCCGAGCGCGACGTGCGCGACCTGATGACTCGTTATCACATTCCTTTCATGGAGAAAAACTCCCTCTCTGATTCTCAGATGCTCGCCGTAGGCACAAAGGCCCACGCCCCCGGCCAACTCTGCGTGCCGAGGGAAGCCTATTTCGACGTCCTCGATCTCCTTCGCCGTGTCCGGCTGAACCTCGAACTCCCCCCACCCCCGGACAACTCAGCGGCAGATGTCGAATGGACCTGCCCCGCCTGCTCGGAAAGCAACCCCGGCACCTTTGAATTGTGCTGGAATTGCGAGCGCGAGCGAGCATAACCCCCCCCCTCGTCGGTTATAATGGGGGATCGCACGCTGGGAGGGATTTATCGTGTCAAAGATCGTCGCTGCCTGCACGTCGTTTCTACTCGCCGTCGTCACATTCAATGCTCACGCCGAGCCGCAACAAGAGGTTGCTTCGTCAAGCAAAGTCTCACTCGCGTTGGAGATGCATATCAACCTCACGCTCAAGCGCGCACCGTTCTCTGAAGCCTTTCACGAGATCGCCCGGCTCAGCGGACTCAACATCATCATCGATTGGCCCGCCCTGCGCGAAGGCCGCATCGCCGGCGATGTCCCGATCACGCTCTCACTGGAGGCCGTTTCAGCACGCACCACGCTCGACGCTGTCCTGGTCCTGGCCCAACGACCCGACGCCCGCCTCACGTTTGTCATTCGCAACGATGTCGTTCGCATCACCACCGAGGCCGCACTCAACCGTGAGATTGAAACTCGAACATATCATTGCGCCCCTCTTCTCCCCGCCAAACTCACCGACCCCGAACGCGCCGAACTCGAATCCGCCGTCACGCGATTGTGGCGTTCCAACTTCCACGTCTTCGCCCCGTCGTGGAGACATGCCTCACGCACCAAAGTCGGACCGCGCGAGGAAGCAGCAGACATGGCCGTCGAGATCAAGAGCCTGCTCACCGCCCGGCGAATGGAGCAACTGGCCGCCACCGTCCGAGCCACGGCCCCACGCTATTCCTGGCTGGAATCCGGCGGACCCGGCACCGTTCAGGTTGTCGGCGACACCCTCGTCGTCACCCAAACCGCTGTGAATCAGCAGCGAATCGCGGACCTGCTCGACCAACTTCGCTCACCCGTGGCCAATCCAAGTCCGACTCGCTAGAAAAACTCCGCCCTCCCTGCATCCGCGCCACCCGACCGCCGTACAAGGGATTGATTGCCAGTCTACGGCCCGATCCGTCGGACCTTTCACAACGGAACCGATCAACCAAAAGGAGTAAACACTCATGCGCGCCCTTTTTCCACTCATTGCCCTCGTCGGCGTCATCGCACTCCCAGCCACTCTTGCCCAGGAGCAGACCACCAAAGAGTCGGTCGCACCAATAGTGCACCGACAACCCAACGAGCCTCGACAATCCGCAATTGTCCGCCTGACCCACGCCGAGGCTTATCGTATGAGCAAGGCCTTCGCCGAAGTCTTCTCCATGGAGCCGACGCCATCCTGCGGCCCCTTCAAGATCATTGCCGACACGGAAACTAACTCGCTGGTCATGACCGGAAGTGCCGAGGCAATCGCGAAGGCACGAACGATGCTCAAGGAACTCGACCAAGCACCCGTTGCGTCGCGCCAGACCGAGATCATCCGCCTCAAACACGCTCGCGCCAAAGACCTCGCCGACATTCTCATGCGGGTCTCCAGTCATGGAAATCCAGGCCCCGGCGAAGTGCATTCCGGAATCACTGTGGATGAGCGAACGGCATCCCTCATCCTTACCGGCGACCCGGCCCCGCTCGTCGCACTCAAGGTGCTGATCGAGACACTCGACATCCCGATGGCGTCCAACGACGTGGATGCATCCAATTCAACACGGGCAAGGATCACCGTGTATCAGGTTGACGTGTCGCAAGACCAGGCCGCGAGCCTGTCGGCATCCAGCCTGACAGCGTTTGCAAAGGACGATCCGACGCTGAAGGCCGGACTCACCAAGATTGGCCAGACGAATCACTTGTATACGCTTGATCAGGCGATAGACCTTGACTCGAATCCCACGCTTCAGATTAATTCCACGATTCCCGTTCCATCGGGAAGCACGAAGCAAGCCGACGGTACGGAAGCACCACAGGTGAGTTATCAATCGGTCGGCTGCATTGCAAACTTCGGCGGTGCCAGTCAATTCCGCGGCAGCAAACCATCGGAAGTCCGACTCAGTCTCGAGATCGCTGCGATACGCAATTCGATTGTCAATCCCGCCGCCGACCACAACGCCCCCATCATTCACAAATTGCAACAGTCCTTCAACGGTCCGCGTACCTTCAACCAACCCATCATCCTCGTCTCCCTCGAATCCTCGCCGGCTCGGGAAACCTCCACCGCCTATGTCACCCGAATCGAGTTCACCAAACCGGCCGCTCGCGGATAGTGAGATTCGCGGCAACCCGGCTCTCCCCACGCCCCCGCGTCGCCCCTCGGCGCGGGGCGTTTTCGTTTCATGGCCCGCGGCGCGCCATGCACCTATACTGTTCGCGTGTTTCGGCGCGCTTGCTCGATACAATTCGTGGCGACGATATTCATTCTGACCTGTGCCTCGTGCGCGGACAACGGAAAGGCGACCCCCGGAGCCACTTCTCACATGACCACCACCTCCGCCCCGCGCCACACCAATCGACTCATCCACGCCACCAGTCCCTATCTGCTCCAGCACGCCCACAATCCCGTTGATTGGCACGAGTGGGGGTCCGAGGCCCTCGAAAAAGCCAAAAAAGAAGACAAGCCCATCTTCCTCTCCATCGGATACTCCGCATGCCACTGGTGCCACGTCATGGAGCGCGAGAGCTTTGAGAACGACGAGATCGCCGCCGTCCTCAACAGGCACTTCATCCCCATCAAGGTCGACCGCGAAGAACGCCCCGACCTCGACGACATCTACATGGCCGCCACCCAGGCCATGACCCGCTCCGGCGGCTGGCCCATGTCGGTCTGGCTCACGCCCGATCAGAAACCCTTCTACGCCGGCACCTACTTCCCGCCCGATGATCGATTTGGTCGACCTGGGTTCAAACGCGTCCTTGAATTCCTCGCAGAGACGTGGAACAAGGATCGTCAAAAGGCGCTCTCACAAGCGACCAGCCTCACCGACGCTGTCACGGCCCTCACGGCAGTCGAGGCGGGCGACTCCATCCCGTCTGCCGACACGGTTGAAAAAGCCGCACAGATGCTCAGCCGCGCCTTCGACGCGGACAAAGGCGGCATCAGCGGCGGTGGCACGAACAAGTTCCCGCCCTCGATGGCGATGGACCTCCTACTGCGGGCCTACCACAAGTCCGTGCAGTCTGGTGACGCGACCTCGAACGCGAAACTCCTCGAACTGGTCGAACTCACCCTCTCCCGCATGGCTCATGGCGGTATCTACGACCAACTCGGCGGCGGCATCGCGCGATATTCCACTGATGTCGACTGGCTCGTACCTCATTTTGAGAAGATGCTCTATGACCAAGCCCTCGTCTGTGACATCTATCTCAAAGCCTATCAACTCACCAAGAAGCCGCTCTACGCACGCATCGCCCGCGAGATTCTCGATTATGTCATCGCCGACCTTCAGAGCACCGAGGGCGGCTATTACTCCACGCGCGACGCCGACAGCGAGGGCCACGAAGGCAAGTTCTACGTCTGGTCCCGCGCCGAGGTCATGCAGCGACTCGGCGAGAAAAGTGGCCCGATGTTCTGTGACTATTACGACATCACCGACACTGGCAATTGGGAGGGCGCGAACATCCTTCGCGTGCTACGACCGCTGGAGGCCGTCGCCAAACAACACAACATGGAACCGAGCACGCTCGAACAATCGCTCGCAACGTCGCGCAAGGCTCTCTTCGATGCCCGTGAAAAACGCGTCAAGCCGCACCTCGATGACAAAATCCTTGCCTCCTGGAACGGTCTCATGATCGCAAGCATGGCCAAGGCCGGGCGCATCCTCGGTGACGACCGCTACCGCGTCTCCGCATCCCGCGCCGCCGATTTTATCCTCACCACGATGACTCGCGACGGCCGCCTCCTTCGCACCTCTCGCATGGGCAAGGCCCATACGCCCGCGTTTCTCGACGACCACGCCTTTATGATCGAGGCCCTGCTAAATCTTTACGAAACCACATTTGACTTGAAGTGGCTCGATCGCGCTGAGCAACTGAACGCCGACGTCCTCAAGCACTTCCGCGACGCAAAGGATGGCGGTTTCTTTTTCTCCGCCGACGACGCCGAAAAGACCCTGGTGCGTACCAAGGATGCCGGCGACGGCGCGACGCCTTCGGGCAATTCCGTCCAACTGATGAACCTGCTACGGCTCAGCATCCTGCTGGACCGCAAGGATTTGACCGACGAGGCCCGTCGCCTCATGCACGCCTTCAGCAAGCAGATCAGCGAATCGCCCTTCCGCGCTGAGCGAATGCTCAGCGCCATCGACTTCCACCATCGCCGCCCGCGCGAAGTTGCGTTTGTCGCCAATCGAGCTGATGCCGCACGACTCGACGAGTTGATCGACGCCGCGTGGCGTAATTACACACCCAACGTTGTCTTTGCGCGACTGCTGGTCGACGATGCTGATGCTGGTGTGACGCAGAAACGCATCCCGCTGCTCGCAGAGAAAACGCCACCCGGTGGCAAACCCGCCGCCTACGTCTGCCGAAACTTCGCGTGCCGAGCACCTGTGTCCGAACCGGCCAGGCTCATCGATGAACTGAACAAGAACTGAGGCCCACTGACCATGCTGAATCAATTCACAATCAAGTCATTCCTGTGCGCAGTCACCAGTCTCACGATTCTCGCGGCGACCATCAGCGCCGAGCCGGACGCCAAACACGCATCCACCCAGCCCACCAAGGAAGCCGAAAAGAAAGCCGAGTCGGCCCCCGATATGGACCCTCCGCACGAGCCGACGCCTGCTGAAATCCTGAAGGAACTTTCCAAAGACGCCAACGCCCCCGCGCGAATGGTCGCGCCAAGCCGGCCCGGCCCGACCCAACGATCCACCGTCGAGACCGGCGCGCTCCCGCCGAATGCCGTCGCCCCGGTTCAGCCTCGCCTTTTCCCCGATGGTTACCGCCTTGTCGACCGCCCCGGCCGTCTGACACGCGAAGGCGACTACTACACGTTCGCTTTTGAAAGTCGCAGTCAGGGCGCGCCCGAATTGCCCATTCGCCTCTTGCCGAACCGACTCCTTGAAGACATGGAAGTCGCCGCTGCCGGCGGCAGTAAGTCCGTCGTCTTCATCGTCAGTGGCGAACTGACCGAATACCACGGCGCGAACTACCTGCTCGTGCAGAAGCTCCTCACCAAGCCGAACCTCGGCAATCTAAAATAGTCGGGTGGCAAGCGCGCACACCTTGCGCGCTATTTGATGAACCACGGCTCAAGAAAGACGTGCACAAACTTGTAGGCCACTGCGCCAAGCAGGGCCGACAAGGGGATCGTCAGGATCCACGCCATGACAATCCTCTCGCCCCAAATCCACCGTACCGAACGAAAACTTCGGGCGCTGCCCACGCCTAAAATCGCCCCCGTAATCGCATGTGTCGTTGAAACCGGAATGCCCATCGTCGCCGCGCCGATGATGGTCATCGCACCGGCCGTCTCGGCACAGAAGCCACCGACGGGTTGGAGCCGCGTGATGTTCTGTCCCATCGTCTTGACAATGCGCCAACCGCCAAAGTAGGTTCCTAATGCAATCGCGACGTGGCACGCAAGTATGATCCAGAGCGCGATTTCATGTTTGTTGCCGAACATGCTGAAGCCGCCCTCGGTCCATTCTATCTTCCCGGCGCTGACCAGTAGCGCCACGATGATACCCATCGTTTTCTGGGCGTCGTTCGCACCGTGACCGAGGCTGTACAACGCCGCAGAGACTAATTGCAATTTCCGAAACAAGTTGTCCGCCCAGCGTGGATGCGCCCGCCGAAACAGCCACGAGACGGCCACCATGTTGAAGAATCCAATAATGAGGCCGAGCGTTGGCGAAAGAACCAGAAACGCCATGACCGGGATCCATCCCTTCCAGAGCATGACTCCGAGCCCCCCCTTTGCGATGGCCGCTCCGGCATATCCGCTGATGAGGGCATGAGATGAACTCGTGGGCAGGCCGAAATACCACGTGATAATGTTCCAAATGATCGCGCCGGTCAGTCCGCCAAGAATGACGTACTGATCCACACAGGCAACGTCGATCAAGCCCTTGCCCACGGTCTTTGCAACGGGCGTCCCAAAGACAAAGGCCGCGACGAAATTGAAAAACGCCGCCCATGCCACCGCTTGAGTCGGAGTCAATACGCGCGTGGAAACAATCGTGGCAATCGAATTCGCCGCGTCGTGAAATCCGTTCAGGAAATCAAACACCAACGCGACAAGAACAATGAAGAGTATCAGATAGAGAGTCGGTCCCATCTCAGGCTGCCTCGCCTCGCATGACTAGTCCGGCCGTCGATACAGGTTTGAATCAGGTGTTCTTGAGAACGATGGCTTCTATCGTGTTGGCGATGTCTTCGCAACAGTCGATGGCCCGCTCGGTCAGGTCGTAAATCTCTTTCCACTTCATCGCATAAATGGCATCGGTGGTGTTCGCATACAAATCCGCCACGGCCGAGTGATTGTTGTCGTCACCCATGTTTTCCAGGCGGTGAATCTCAACCAAATCATCATGCAGGCCGTTGGGCTTTCGCAGATTACGCAGGCGACCGATGGCCTTGGCGACCAGCGTCGTCGCACGACATAGGATATCCGTCTGCTTGATGAGCCACGGACTCGGTTCGCGAATCTGATATAACGTGAGACGCTTTGACGCAGCGTCAATCTCGTCGATCACGTCGTCCATGGCTTTCATCAGCGTCTGAATGTCCTCCCGGTCAAACGGCGTGATAAAGGTCGTGTCCAGCTTCTTCAACGTACGATGCACGATGAAGTCACACTCATGCTCGTACTGCCGAATCTTACCGATGTATTCGTCCCGGCGGGAATAATCCTTCAGCGCGTCCGAGTACGCCTCGGCGCATTTGACCAGAATCTCCGCGGCCTCCTCGAAGAAATTGAAGAAGCCGGTTTCGCGAGGCATGATTGAAAACACAAAGTCGCCCTTTTTTATCTTAATGCCCGGTCCACTGATTCCAACCCGACTCGATTCTAACCGCGCGAGGTCGCATGGGAAGGCATCGATCACACATTTCCCTCCCTCCACGTCCGCAATAATTTCCAGCCCCATCCATTCAAAAACCGACGACCGACGATTGTGGCTTGACACAAATTAAGATTGCGCTAACCGCCCCACACAAGCGGACCATCCGCCCTAGGTCTCGCATTCCCCGCTAGTTACGAATGCCGTAACCATCTCTTAACGATTGGTATTCATCTTGGTTTTCGCGTACCAATCGATTATCATCAGATTGTCATGGCGCATGGATGTGCTGGATGATTCCAATTGACACCGAGGGTTTTTCTATGACCGGTTCGACCATCCTGGTGGTGGATGATCAGGCGGACTTGACCGATCTCATCAAGTTCAACTTAGAACGCAAAGGCCATCGCGTCATCACCGCCGCCGACGGCGAAACCGCGCTACAACTCGCCCGCTCACGCCTGCCGGACCTCGTCATCCTCGATCTCATGCTGCCAAAAAAGAACGGCCGCGAAATCGCCATCGCCCTGCGTAGCGAATCCAACACACGCGCCATCCCCATCATCATGCTCACCGCACTCTCCGCAGAAAACGATGTCGTCCTCGGCCTTCAGATCGGGGCTGACGACTACGTCACCAAGCCGTTCAGTGTCGAAGTCCTCTTGGCCCGAGTGTCCGCGGTCCTGCGACGTGGATCCGACACCCCCGATGAAAAACTCATGCTCCGGGCCGGACCGATCTCCATCGATCGCGGCCGACATCTGATCGAAGTTGACGGCCAACCCGTCGGCGTAACCCTTACCGAGTTCCGCCTATTAGAAGCCCTGATCTCGGCTCGCTCGCGGGTCCTCAGTCGAGATCAACTCATGTCAAAGGCCATGGGGCCGGACATCGCCGTCACGGATCGAACTATCGACGTGCATATCACATCGCTTCGCCGCAAACTCGGCATCCATCGCGATCTCGTCGAGACGGTCCGGGGTGTTGGTTATCGGTTCGCGGATGTCTGGCAAGCCACCGCTGTCGCCTGCTAAAGTCGCGCGACCCCAGCCTGATTCCCCTATCATTTCACTGTGCCATCACAGATTCCCACCGTCGGACAGGGTCGGTTCTTCCGGCGAATCTTCACGCGCGTCGGCATTCTCATCGCCGTTGCGATGGCCGTCATCGGCGTCGTCACCTGGGAAATCTCCGACCAATGGCTGCGCGATTACACCGACGTTCAGATGGGCCATCTCGCCCGCATGGCCGAAATCGTCGTGCGCCGTGGCTGGCCCTACGCGGACACTGCCGCCCTGTCGGTTCAATGCCGACTCATTGAACGCGACAGCGGCATGCGCGTCACCGTGATCGATCCTTCCGGCCGCGTCCTTGGTGAATCAGAAGGTGACATTGCCACGATGGAAAATCACGGCAGCCGCCCTGAAGTCCTCGAAGCGTTGAACGGAACTGTCGGACACCATCGACGACGAAGCACCTCGGTCGGCAAACAGTTCGTCTACGTCGCCGTACCGATGATGGTGGATGGCAAGATCGTGGCCATCGTGCGCATCGCAGCGCCCGCTGCCGACTTCTACGAACGTGAAGTGAAACTCGGCAAGTGGCTCGCCTCTGGTCTCGCCGTGGCCCTCCCGTTGGCCCTTTTCAGTGCCTGGATCATTTCTCGCACCCTGGCCCGGCCCGTCCAGCGCGTTGGAAATTGGGCCAGGCAACTCGCCACCGGCGACCTCGACACACGCGTCGAGGTCGACGACGACGATGAAGTCGGCCAGGTTGCCGAATCCCTCGAACGCATGAGAGTCATCCTCGCCGAGCGTTTGTGGCTCGTTCAACAACAGCGCCAAGACCTTGAAGTCACCCTCGGCAACCTCGAAGAAGGCGTCATCGCCGTCAACGAACAGGGCGTCGTTCTCATGGCCAACGCCGCCGCACGAACGATGCTGGCCATTGACAGCACCCTCATTGGCTGGCCTCTCACCGTGGGACTGAAGCAAGCCGCCCTCTCCGGTCTTTGGAGCGAGGCAGTACGAACAAACCGCACGGAACTTCAACGAGTCATCGTCATAGACGAACCAGCTCCCCGCTTGACGCTCAACGTCGTCATCACGCGCGTCAAGGAACCCGATACACCCATCGCCTGGCTCCTGTGCGTGCGGGACATCTCCGATCTCGCACGATCCACGGCGATGAAGGCCGACTTCGTTGCCAACGCATCGCACGAACTGCGCACCCCCGTCGCCGCCATTCGCGGCGCCGCCGAAACATTGCGGTCCGACGGCCTGGATGACGCCAACCGAATCCGCTTCATGGATATGATCGACCGTAACATCGAAAGACTGTCCAGCCTCACCGAAGACTTGATGCACCTCAACCGTGTCGAGTCCGTCTCACCCGATTTGAAAACGACGACCTTCGACTTGGACGCGGTTTTCGAGGCACTCCGCCTGTCATTTGGAGAACAGGTCATGTCTAAAAACGCGACGTTGTCATTCACCGGCGGCGACTTCAACATCACGACCGACGCACGCTGGCTTGAACTCATTCTCAAGAACCTCATCGACAATGCCCTCAAGTTCATCGACCCCGGCGGCCACGTTCGAGTCTCTTGCGAGCGCGCCGATCATCGCATCGTGTTCAAGGTCGCCGATGACGGCTGCGGCATACCGCCCGAAGACCTCCATCGAGTCTTCGAGCGCTTCTACCAAGTCGACAAGTCCCGCAGCATGAACGCCGGCGGCACCGGACTCGGGCTTGCCATCGTGAAACACGCCGTCCTCGGCCTCGGCGGCGAAATCTCCATCGAAAGCGGCGTTGCTCACGGCACCACCGTCACATTCTGGACACCGGCCAATCCCCTCGACCCTTGAATTGAATCCACCAGTCTTTGCCTCGCGCCCACCAGGCAACTACCATCCAGCCATGCCTGACGCATCCATCATCACCATGTCCGACTCGCGTTCGTCGGGTAATGGCCCTGACTTGAGTGGACAAGTCGCGGTGGACTGCATCACTGCACTTGGCATTGCGATTGCGCGCCGCTGTCTCATCCCCGACGATGCCCCCACCATCACCGCCGCAGTAAAATCGCACATCGGGGCCGTTGATCTCATCCTCACCACCGGCGGCACCGGCATCGGCCCGCGTGATGTCACGCCCGAAGCAATTCGCCCACTGCTCGACCGCGACCTTCCCGGCTTCGGCGAACTCATGCGCACGGGCACCTACGCAAAGACCCCTCTGTCCATCCTTTCTCGCGGAGGCGCTGGAGTCGCCGGAAAGACGCTCATTGTCATGCTCCCCGGCAGTCCCAAGGCAGTCCGCGAATGCCTTGAACTCCTCGGCCCCGCCATCAAACACGCGATCAAGGTGCTCAACGCCGGCAAGCTTGACTGTCAGAGCGAATCCAGCGAAGGTCCGACAAGCACCACATGATTCCCATCCGCGACGACAACCCGACGTGGCACGTCACTTATGTGACCATCACCCTCATCGCTCTCAACGCTCTTGTGTTCGTCGTCGAGGTGGGACAGGGAAAGAACTTTGAGCCATTCCTTTGGAAATATGGCTTTGTCCCTGCCGAACTATTCAAGGACAACAACGACCTTCGACAAGAGTTCGTCGACAAGGCCCCGGCTCGCCCTGTTGTCGACCGACAAGGGCGCGTCCTTGTCGATGGCTTTGGCCAACGGATCCTGCGCCGTGTCGATTTGCCCTACAAAGAAACGATTGCATTTCCCGCGTGGATCAACCTCATCACCTGCATGTTCCTCCACGGCGGCTGGATGCACCTCATCGGTAACATGGTTTTCCTCTGGGTCTTTGGCAACAACATCGAGGACAGGCTCGGCCCCGCGCTGTTCCTCTTTTTCTACCTCGCCTCCGGAATCGCCGGCAGCATCGCCCACGCCTACGTTGACCCCGGCGTTGTCCCCCTCGTCGGTGCCAGCGGCGCGATCAGCGGTGTCCTCGGCGGCTACATCCTCCTCTTCCCCAAAGCCCGCGTCCTCGCCGTCGTCCCCGCCGGTTGGTACTGGTTCACCATCAAGCTCCCGGCCTGGGCCTTCCTTGGCGTGTACTATCTCTCACAAAACATCTTCGGCGCACTTCGCGGCAGCTTCATGCCCGACTCAAGTAACGTTGCATACCTCGCCCACCTCGGCGGCTTCGCGGTCGGAGCCGGCCTGATCTTCCTGCTCCCCCACCGAAAATCGCCCATCATGCGATCCCCCGCCCGACCCATCCACGACGACGACGTGGACATCGTGATCTGATTTTTGCAAAAAAACTGGAACCACCCGACCCGGCGTTGCGTCCAACCCCCTGAACACGACATATAAAGGACTGGGCGGCTCACCCTCAGCCGCCGCGGTACGATGGTCTACCGTTTCACCACAACTTCCGGAGGCCCGACATGACACGCCGAATCACCCTGACCCTGCTGCTCGCACTCGCCACACCCGTCGTCGCAGGCGACCTCAAGCCCACGCGCATCGCCCTCTTCAACTCCGGCGTCGGCCACTTCGAGGCCGCCACCAGCGTCGAAGGCATCGCCACCGCCGACCTCACCTTTCGCATCGAACAGATCAACGACATCCTCAAGAGCCTCGTCCTCCGCGACCTCGACGGCGGCACCATCGCGGCCGTGCAATACCCCAGCCGTGACCCCATCGAGAAAACCCTCCGCTCCTTCGGCGTCGACATCACCGGCAAGCCCACGCTGGGCAACCTCCTCGACCAACTCCGTGGCGTGAAGGTTGAAGTGCAATGGGTGCAGCCCATCGTCGGCTCCATCTTCGGTGTGGAGAAACGCAAGACCACCACCGAGCACGGCGGCACGACCGAGACGGAGTACCTCACACTGCTCACCCCCGATGGCCTGCGCAGCTTCGCCCTCGAGTCCATCGCCGGTGTGAAAATCATGGACGCCAAGGTCGATGGCGAATTGCAGAAGGCCCTCGCCGCACTGGCCCTGGCCCACGACGCCGACAAAAAGAGCGTCACCCTCAACTTCAACGGCCAGGGCAAGCGCCGCGTCCTGGTCAGCTACATCCTCGAGACACCAATTTGGAAAACCAGCTATCGCCTCGGCCTCAATAAGGACAAGAAGCCGTACTTGCAGGGATGGGCCATCGTCGACAACGCTACGGAACAGGATTGGGAAAACGTCCAACTCAGCCTCGTCTCCGGTCGACCGATCAGTTTCACTATGGATTTGTATCAGCCGCTCTACATCCCGAGGCCGGAGGAACAGTTGGCGTTGTACGGCTCACTCCGCGCGCCGGAGTTCGAGGATGACATTCTTGCGCCCAGACCCGCCGCAGCCGCTGCACCGATGAAACGCTCTCGTCGAGAAAGATCGGATTCCCCTGAGGAAATGAAAGAAGCCGGTCAGGGAGGCGGACAGAATGGGGCTGTTGAAAAAGTCTCCGTTTTTTCTTGGTGTTGGCGGTGGTGTTTGGTA
>JBBTET010000071.1:0-22147 GCA_038042195.1 Planctomycetota bacterium
CTTTTTCAACAGCCCCCAATTACCCAAATTGTGTACCACCCCACACACCGCGTTGTAAAGCAACCTCTTCCCTACACTTGGCCCCTCGGCCCCTTGTCGAAGATCCGCCGTGGCGGGGGCCTTCTCCTCAAGCCTTTGGTCACAAGTCTCAGGCCCGTCAAGACTTACACGATCATCAGACAAACTGCCGCAATTCCCCTCAACCCAAACCGCCCCCTCGAAAAAAAATCTCAAAATTCCACTTGCCCCCGCCCACCCGCGTGCTATATTAGTTAGGTATGTGTTAGTATGCCCCGTTCAGCCGGCCGGGCGTGCCCGCCGTCTTCTTGCCGCAAGAAAGGAGGCCCCACCATGTCGAAGATCCACAGCTTGCCCGCAGTGGCGGGCGGCGGACCCGCGTCGCGAAGCAACCCCTTCCTCCCCTCAGTGCCTGCGTGCCTCAATGCCGCAGTTTACCCGCTGCGGCGGGTGCCTTCTCTCCCCAACCCAATCTGCGCCATCGGCGCAATCTGCGGTTTCACTTCTTCTCCCCGCAAAAAACCGCAAACCGTTTGTGCGATTTTGTGGGCAAGAACGCAATTTTTGTGGTTTTTTGTGGGGGTACTTTATTTCAGGGAACAGGCTCACGCGACCGGCACAACCCCCAGCCCCACACCGCCGCCGATCCGCAATCGCCCCCCGGCCCCATCAATCCCCATGAACGGATCATTCGCAATCAGCAGATGCCCGTCGAGGTCAAGCCAGTCCGCCAGTGGGGCCAGTTGCGCCGCCGCCGCAATGCCCAGCGAACTCTCGATCATGCACCCAAGCATGACCTTCAGCCCCACGGCCCGCGCAAGGTGAATCATCTTCAACGCGGGGCGAATGCCGCCACACTTGCTCAGCTTGATGTTGATTCCCGTGACACAGCCTGCGAGCGGTAGTACGTCCTCAGGCCGGATGCAACTCTCATCCGCAACAATCGGGCGAATGCCGGCCTCATGCAATCGCCGAAGCCCGTCGCGATCCTTCGCAGCCACGGGCTGCTCGACGAACTCGACCTTGTACTTCGCCAGGATCGGCAACATGCGCATCGCCTCATCCACCGACCACGCCGTGTTGGCGTCGACGCGAATAATCTTCTCCGGCGCGAGGTCTCGAATGACGGCCAGAATTTCCTCATCACGCGGTGATCCCACCTTCAGCTTAATGATCGGATACGCAGCCGCGCGTTGCATCTTCCCGACGATTTCTTCAGGTTCGCCAATCCCCAGCGAAAAGGAGGTGAGCGGTATGTTGCGCGGCGACAGCCCCAGCACTCGCACGGTCGGCAACCCGCATCGCTTCCCGAGCCAGTCATGCAGCGCGGCATCCACCGCACACACCGTGGCCAGTTGATCCGCGAACGTCGTCGTCAGCCGCGCACTGATCCCTTCGATGTCCGTAGGATCATCGCCCAGGAGCGGCCCAATTTTCCCCAGCGTATGCTCGGCGGATTCAAGCGATTGGTGATACGTATCAACAGGAGCGGCCTCTCCCCACCCTTCGATGCCATCGTGCGCGATTCTTACCCAGAGTGTTTCCTTGTCGGTCCGATTTGCCTTGGCAGTGCGGAACGAGTCCGCCAGTCGAAGGAGCGTGCGAGTCCAGGTCAGTTGCATATGACAATGGATCAAAAGGGCAGGTATCGAACCTGGCAAGCCGTTGACGTACCTCGATTCTGGTGCGAACATCTGAACTGCGTGTAAAGTATTGTCAATGATGCGCTTACAGGAGTGACTTGACGACTCTGGCGATTACAATTCCCCAATCGGACTGGTGTGGCAGGGTCCAAATAGGTTGCTTCCCGTCGCCTTTTGGGTTAGATAGTCACACTGCCCATGTGGCGCGGAGTTTGCTACCATACTCCGCCTGCCGGGTGGCAAGGAGTCGCCGCCCTGAGGTTGGACGCTCTCTGTGGCGAAGCGAACCACGCTTCGTAGACCGAGAGTTATTATTGGGAGTGCTATGTCCTTCTTATCTGTAAAGATTGCCGGGACCGGCAGTTTCTTACCCGGTCCGCCCGTGACGAACGAACGCCTCGAAGCGGTCCTCGGTCCGCTCGACAATGCGCCGCCGAAGGTCAAGAGTTTCATTGAAAACCTCGGCCCCAAGATGCTCGACCGTGGCGGCGTTCGCACGCGACACTTTGCCGTCGATCCTGAAACCAAGGACATGACCCACAACTTCAGCACGCTCGCTGAAAAGGCCGCGCGCAATGCCCTCGAAATGGCTCAGATGGAGCCGCAACAAATCGAGTTGGTCATCATGTCATGCCCTTCGTATGACCAAAGCACGCCGCCAACCAGTACGTTGCTCCAGGAACGACTTGGTATTCAGGCGTGTGCCGAGTTGGAGATTCACTCCAATTGCACCGGGGTCGGCAAGAGCGTGCAGGTCGCCTACGACGCACTTCGGTGCGGTCGCTACAAGACCGCCCTCGTCGCTTACAGCCAGCTATCATCAATCTACCTGCGTAGCTGCTATTTCAATCAGCCCAAGATGGACAAGGTCCATGCGGCCCTTCGCTGGATTCTCGCAGACGGTGCAGGCGCTCTAGTCTTGACCGCCGCTGAGAATGGCAAACCCGGTCGAGAAATCATCGGCACGTTTGTCGAGTCTGTAGGTGCGGGTCGCCCCGCGGGCATGACCGCCGGCGGCGCAGCGGCCGACCTCATGAAGTCCAACCACCAGATCCCCGAGCTTTATAACGAAGGCCAGCACCACCTCTGGCAGGATTTCTCCGCGGTCAATGACAACGCCGCGCCGCTCCTGCTTCAAGGTCTGTGCAACTTCACCAAGCAAATGAAGATCGACCCCGGCACCGTCGATCACTACGTCGTCTCCATCCCGACATTGCAGCTCTACGAAGACCACATCCCGGCCTTCCTCGATCGGTTACACATCACGCGCGACAAGATCAAGTTCCGCAGTGACAAGATCGGCTATTGCGGCGGCTCAGCCACGCTGCTGCATTTTGATGAAATGGTTCGCACCGGTGAGATCAAGCCCGGTCAACTCGCCATGGTCCACGCCGTCGAATCCAGCAAATGGATGACGGCCGGTTTCGCGGTCCGATGGTAAATCCACCACCCCCGGCAGCCCCCGGCCCGCCGGAAAAGCCCTACGCTCTTAAGAGCACGATCTTCACGATCGGGTTCTTGTTTCTTGTATTGGGCCTGCTACCCGCGGTCTTTCACTTATTGGAAAACCGTCTTACGACGGATATCCGCGTCGGCGCGCTAATACGCATCTATTGGACACAGCTTCGAGCGCTTCTTGGACTGGCCATCTTCACAATCGGCTTGGCGGCCTACACGTTTTGCTCGGCGTGGCTGATCTTTCATGGCAAAGGGCCGCACGTGGAGTTCGACCCGCCCAAGGTCTTCGTCGCCACGGGGCCGTATCGCTACGTTCGCAACCCCGTGGTCATCACGCTCATTCTTACCGCCGTCGGCCAGGCGATCTATTTCGCATCCATCGGCATCGCCGTCTTCGTCGTGATCGGCATGATCTTCGCCCACTACCAAGTCACGCAGATCGAAGAGCCGCTGTTGCGAAAGCGATTCGGCGAGTCCTACGAGCAATTCTGTCGCGACGTCCCTCGCTGGATTCCTCGCCCACCTGCGTCGTAGCGCGCGACCCTTTCGCCGTTCATCATTCCCCATTATCAATGACGCCATGAACGCCCTTGTCACCGGCGGCACCGGCTTTGTCGGCAGCCATTTGATCGAGCTACTCATCGCGGCGGGCCACTCCGTCCGCGCCCTCGTGCGCAAGGGCAGCAACGCCGACTTTGTCCGCAGCCTCGGCGCGGGCGTGGCGACGGGCGATCTCGACGACGATGCTTCACTCGTGGCGGCGTGCAAAGGAATTGACGTTCTATACCACTCCGCCGCCCGCGTGGAAATCGTCGGCACCGAGGACGAGTTCCATCGCACCACCGTCCTTGGCACGCAGCGTCTCGTCGACGCCGCAAACGCGGCCGGCGTGAAGCGGTTTGTCTATGTCAGTTCCTGTGGCATCTATCATCCGAAGCTGCTCGCCTCTGGCGTCATCATCGATGAATCCACGCCAACGCCGGAGCCGCCGCGCTGGTTCATCTACGGACTTGCCAAGTACCGAGCCGAGAAAGTCGTCATGGAGGAGTGCCGCTGCGAGTGGACCATCGTGCGTCTCGGCTACCTCTACGGTCCGCGCAACCGCACCATGCACACCTATCTCGCCCCGACGATGCGCGACGACATCATGATGATCCTCGGTAACGGCGAAAACGAAATGGCAATGGTCTATGTGGTCGACGCCGCGCGGGCCATCGTGCTTGCTGGTACGGTCCCCGGCGCAGCGCGCCGTCTCCTCATCGCCGGCCCGAATGAACGTGTCACGCAGCGGCAATACTTCGACGCCCTCGCCGACGGCTTCGGCATCCCGCGTGTGAAGAAGAAAGTTCCCTACGCCATTGCCTTCTTCTTCGGCTGGCTCGGCGAATGGTTGATCAAATCCGGCCCGCGCAGCCATGTATTGCGCCGCAGCGCCATCGCCCTCACCGGCCTCCCCCAACGGCTCCGTTGCGACGAGACGCAAAAAATCCTCGGTTGGAAACCCGACACTCGCTTCGCCGAAGGGATGGCCAAGGCGTTCGAATGGTACAAGAAGGAATACCGCGCCGATCACGCGGCGGATTGAGTGGCGGGCGCATGGGCGATGGGTGTGCCGCATTCCGGACACACGGCCGATTTCAATTGATAGAGGGGGTATCCGCATTTTGCGCAGTTGTTCTCTTCGATTTCGATGTTAAATCGCAGATGACATGAACAGCACGCGCTTCGGCCTGCGTGAACCGTCTGTGTGACCGAGCATCGGGGGCAAGTGATCGAGATCGACAATTCCGTGGTCTGCACGGACTCGGTCGTCTTGATGGCCGACACGCGATGAAGGATCGGGACCGTGATGGTGCCGCACGCCGATAGGATCGCGAAGACACCAGTTCCTCGCATCCAACTTTCGTCATCAAACTCGCCCAGAATGGCGGCCAAGAGCATGAAAACAAGAACGGCAATCGAGATGATGGTGATGCCGAGTACGAATTGAAGATTACTGCGGAGCCTCGCGAGCGAGAGCAAGCCCACCGTCGGCAATGCACATGCTAATACCCACGCGGAGCCGGCGAACCGCTCCCACCGGATGTCCAACGCGTTTGGGTATGTATCAAACCAGATGATGTAAACCGAAAGACTAAGTGCCGTAGCAATGGCAACAATGGACACAGGCCCGATCGGATGCCATCGACGCCGCTCCCACGGAATAGCCGCCGCCAGGGCAAGCATGGAGCAAGCCCCGACCGCCGCCGTCGTGGCAAGGATACGTTCCTCCGTTCGACCCATCCCACCGACGAGCAAGCAATAAATGCCCACCACCGCGCAGGCCACGATGGACCCGATGAACGCGAAGAGGAGTTTTCGTTGAACTGGTGATCGCAGAGCCATTTGGCTGGGCAGTATAGCCCCGCCTCTGGTCCGGCGTTGTGCTGCCCGGCCGTTTGCTGCCGGGCCTTTGCTTACTGACCCCCGCAATAGCCGATTCATACGCATGTCCACCGCCGCCTCATGGCCGGCCCTGACGTTCCCTGCGCGGAACACGCCTCGTGCATCAACAGCACCCGCGCGCGCATCTGCTTACCATTGGGTTCGGCTCCACGAATGGATCATGGGTCGTCGGACGCTCCCCCTTGCACGGCAGTTGAGCGAATCCGAATCGCTGCCGACGACGGTGCTATTGCAGCGACAGCTCGACTCCCTGCGAAGCCTTCTTCGTCATGCACAAACCAACTGTCCTTACTATTGGGATCACAAGCTCCCCGACCCCGACCGTGTGACCTCACTCAACGATCTCAACGCCATCCCGTTCCTCACACGCGACGCGCTTCGTGAGCATCACCCTCGAATGTCGTGGGCCAACGCCCCGCATCGCCTTCTTCTCGGTCACACCCACGGCACTTCTGACGAACCTCTCAGCTTTATCTGGGATCGATCACGCCAAGCCTGGGATAAGGCCAACCGCCTGCGCGGCCACGCATGGCACGGCTTCAACATCGGCGACCGCGAATTGCATCTATGGCCCATCGATCCGCCGTTTGATTTTGCGGGTCGCTTCAAGCAACGACTCCGCGAACACCGCGACGCCCTCACCGCCGAATCGCAGATCGACTCACTCGCATTGCTCGATGGCCGAATCACGCCGCCCGACGCATGGGCGCAGTGGCGCGTCTTCAATCCCACTCGCGTCACGGCCTACCCCTCGGCGCTGTGCGATCTGATTCAACAGGGCCGCGACGCCGGCCTCGAAATCGGCAACCCCGACCTGCGCGCCGTCTTTCTCACCGGCGAAGTGACATTCGACTGGCAGCGCCGCCTCATCGAATCCGCACTCAATGTCCCGACGATCCAGTGTTACGGCTTGCAAGAGGTCGGCGCGATCGCCTTCGCTTGCCCGCGCGGCCGATGGCACGTTTGTGCCGAATCCGCCATTGTCGAGATCATCCGCAACGGTCGCCCCGCGCAACCCGGCGAACTCGGCGAAATCGTCATCACCGGCCTACAAAGCTACGCCATGCCCATGATTCGTTATCGAACGGGCGACATCGCCCGCGCCGAAAAGCCTTGTGAATGTCCCTGTGGTCGCACCCTGCCCGTTATGCCGCCCATCCTCGGACGCATCAACGACTTCCTCGAAACCACTGACGGCGACTGGCTCGTGCCCGAAGCGGTGATTTCGTCCTGCTCAGAAATCCTTCCACCGAGTTGCTTCCGAATCACTCAGGATTCCAACGGCGATGTGGACGTCCACGTCGTCGAATCCGATGAATGGCCGATCAATTGGCAGGCCCGCGTTATCCAACACATGCGTGATATCGTCGGCCGCTTCCGAATCTGCTCCGTTCGTCCCGCCCCCTCACTTCGCCGGTCGGCCTTTGGGAAATGCCGGTATGTCACATCGCAACGTTCGCGCGCGTATCACATGAAATAAGCCAGCGCAGGCAGCTCCCGTATCTTGTATCCGGCAGCCTAATTCAGTAAAATGCATATTCGCTTTAGATTTGTAGCCGGAGTTGGACTGATCCCGCTGCCTATCATGGCAACCCACCACATTTGGGGTAATTTATATGCCGCGATACCATCGTATTGTCGTTTTCGCAATCCTCGTTGTTTATCTGGTCGTGCTACCCGCTTTCGGAGCCATACGTTATGTCAAGGCTGGCGCATCAGGCGCCACGAATGGGACGAATTGGACCGATGCGTACACCAGTCTACAGCAAGCCCTTGTTGAGGCAGTTGCAAACGATGAAATTTGGGTGGCCTTCGGCACATACCCGCCATCGGCTCCAGCCGGACGAGCCGGAACCTTCCAGCTTCGCAACGACATCGCCATCCATGGCGGTTTTCGCGGTCAATCTGGCGACGAATGCGTGAACGACGCGACCACGCGCCCGCCTGACAACGATCCCGAGTCAGCCGATCCAATGATCGATTCGATTCTCTCCGGCGACCTGAACGGAAACGACGGTCCCAATTTCGCCAACAACGGCGACAATGTGTATCACGTCGTCACGGGAAGCGGCGTGAACATGACCGCCATCCTCGATCGCTGCGCCATTCAAGGCGGCAACGCAAACAGCGCGTCAATCGACCAACAGCGCGGTGCCGGTGTATTTTGCATCGGCGGAAGCCCGACCCTCAGGGACTGTTCAATCTTGAATAACAGCGCGATCGCCGATGGCGCGGGTGCCCATGCTCGCATCGGCAGTTCGCCGCAGTTCACACGGTGTCGCTTCAGAGGAAACGTCGCTACATTTCGTGGGGGCGGCCTGTATGCGTTCAGCAGCAGCGACCCAAAGCTCGTTGACTGCGTGCTTCGTGAAAATCGAGCTGGGCGAGGCGGCGGGTATTACTCCGTTGGAACTGCAAGCGACTTTGACGGCTGCACGTTTGAAGCCAATACCGCGACCATCCATGGCGGGGGGGCGTATTGCCTGCAAGGCAGTGTCTCATTCACCAACTGTGACTTTTCCAGCAACTCGGCCGTCAGCCCGAACCCATCGGGTTTTGGAGGAGCCGCATTCGATGACACCGCCGCGACGTCCTACACGGATTGCGACTTCATGTTCAACGTGTCCGCAGACCGCAGCGCGGGGGGCGCGGTTCACGAGTACATCAGCGTTTCGACCTTTGACGGCTGCCACTTCGAATTCAATCAAAGCGGCTTCGGCGGAGCACTTTCTGGTTACAACAGCAGCGGCCATGTCACCGACAGCACATTCCTCGGCAATACGGCCCTGGTCAATGGCGGCGCGCTTGACAACAACCAGTGTGAATCATTCTTCACCGATTGCACGTTTGAAGCCAACAGGACGGTGGGCATTCTGCCAGATGGATATGGCGGGGCAGCCATCGACTATTTCTCGGCCTCACATTTTTCCAACTGTGCCTTCAGGCAAAACTATACGAGTTCCGACACCAGTGGCGGTGGGGCTTTCATAAATACAAGCCAAACCACCTTTGATGCCTGCCTCTTCGACTCGAACTTCGCCGGGTATGGAGCAGGTATCTACAATGCAAGTAGCACCACGGCGTTGACCGATTGTGAGTTCGTTCAAAACTCCGCCATACACTCCGGGGGCGGATGCGAGAATTATTTGGGAGGCCCCAGTCTTCTTCGGTGCAGTTTTTATTCTAACGCCGCTGACCAAAGTGGTGCGGTTGGGAATTACGAAACCAGTGCTCTGTTCACTGAATGCACATTCAATGCAAACACAGCAACATATCTCGGGGGCGGTGTGTTTAACCGCTTGGGAATGTCGACCTTCGAATCCTGCAGATTCGAGAACAATCACGCCACAGGCGGCTTTGGCGGCGGGGCATTTGATGACTACAACACCGGTCGCTACAACCGTTGTGTCTTTCAATTGAACACGGCCAACGCCTCGGCCAGCGGCGGAGGCATTTACGTTCAGCATGGCGATCAAGGGCTTATCGCTAATTGTACGTTTGTGAATAACAGGGCCGGTTGGGGCGGCGGCGTGTTTGACGACACCAGCACCAATTCGTTGATCGTCAATACAGGCTTCTTTGGCAACTCCGCACTAACGAACAGTGGGGGAGGCCTTAATGAATATGGTGGGTCTACTTTGGTGGCCAATTGCGTTTTTTCCGGAAACAACTCTCGCTATGGCGGGGCCGCGTATGTTCAGAGCCTATCGACAGCCAACATTGTCAATTGCACGTTGAGCAGGAATCTCACCGCATATGGGGCCGCGCTCGAAGTCAACCACGGCTTTCCTACGGTCACCAACACCATCCTGTGGGGAAATACAAACCAGTTCAGCCAGGGAGAACTGGAGCAAATCTCCATCACCAATAGCGGCGCCCTTGATCTGAACTATTGCTGTGTGGAGTTCTGGTCCGGTTCGTTCGGCGGTGTCGGCAACTTGGGGATTGATCCGCGATTCCGAAACTCCTCCGGCATGGATGGGATTGTCGGCACGGCAGACGACGATTTGCGCCTCAAGCGAATGTCCCCCATGATCGATGCCGGTCGCAATGCAGCCCTTCCTTTCGACTCATTCGATCTTGACGGAGATGCGAATGTCGTCGAGCTTTTGCCCGTGGACGTCGATGGCAACCCTCGCTTTGTCGATGTCTTGCTCGTTAGCGACACGGGGGATGGCGTCGCTCCATTAGTCGATTTGGGTGCTTATGAGGTGATCACGGGTCCGTTTTTAGGCAGTCCGGAGGCGTTGGATGTCAACTCGCTGATCCATGTGCCGACCCAGCCCCTTCGCCAGCATCGCGCGGCGACTCATCCAGCATTGGAGAATGCGTCATTGTGGAGTCAGTCCAATGGAACCGGCTCTGCAGATCAATTTCGCCAGCCTCATTCACCTCCCACCTTGTCGGCGCGACACGTCACGAATTCGGAACCGGCCCTCCCTGACCACCCAACCGCACCCTGACTCATACTGGACGAGTCGCGCTGCCTTCGTTGCATTCCAGCGTGATAACGTGGTAACGATGGTGTTGTCCATGACAGGTGGTATGATTTCGGTCGCAACGCTTTATGGCCGACTCCGCCCCACAATCCACGTCTCCCGCGCTTTCGTCCCTCCCCCCGACGAGCTGCGCCATTACGTCAGGGAGCTCGGCCTCGATCTGCATGACGATTCCGCTCAATCACTCGGCCTCAACGTCGGCCTCAACGTCGGCCGCAATGCTAAACGTATCCCCGCCGACTGGAAAACCTCACAACTGGTGGCTTGGCGCACCCGCTTGATCAAAGTCGCGCCCCCGTTGTGCAAACTACTCGCTGAGTGGTCGTGCAAGTGGCGGCTCAATAGTCCAATTGGAGAGATTACGTCACCGTCGCGAAGCGCGCCACCCTCATGCCCACCGGACCCTGACCTTCACATAAGCTCGAACACCGACAACCCTTGCGAGATAATCAACAGGGGGTGAGGATTCCATTTGCGCACCTCGAACGCAGAACGCTATCACATGCCTCCGCAATGGATGAGCCGACGCCAAATCGCCAAACACAAAGAGACATGAATAATGTAGGCTGGTCCACACTGAGATAAATACGTTCTCAATGTCAGGTCGTGTGGTACTGTCACGTATGCAGGTGGAAAGGAACGGGGTTTGAGGTTGAACGGACGCATGGCACCACATTTCCTTGAATACAGGAAATGTGTAGAGCCACGAATCTGGAGACAGATTACGTGCCGTTGACCGCTCGCAACTGCTTGTGTTATAGCGGTCTACGGAATGGAGCCGAAGAGGTTTGAACTCTCGACCTCTTGCATGCCATGCAAGCGCTCTCCCAACTGAGCTACGGCCCCGGGGTTTGGTTTATTAGACATTCGCCCTATGAGCGTGTCAAGGTCGGATGATCCGTGGTAGCGATAAAACGAAACAACTAAAGGCGTTGGGGTTGCGTGGACCTTTGCGGAGGGTGAGTCGGCCGCCGAGGCATTCGGCCCAATAGCGTGAGAGGGAGAGGCCAAGTCCGACGCCGCCGGAGCCGGTGGCGCGAGCGGCATCGCTGCGGCGGAAAGGCTCGAAGACGGATTTTCGGTCGCCGGGCGATACACCCGGTCCGGCGTCCTCGACTTCGATGTCGAGTCCTCCGAGGTCGTTGGGCACTGAGCGGAGCCAGATGGATGGGTCGGTTGCCGCGCTACTGTATTTACAGGCGTTTTCGAGGAGGTTGGCGAGAATCTGCACGACGAACTCCACGTCGGTTTCGATGGTCTCTCCGGGTTTGCTTTTGTTTTCAATGATCATTTTCTTACCGGCGGCTTTGCATTTGTCGGCCATTGCGGTTGTGGCAGCGTCGATGATTTCCGATGCGGTGCTGGGGCGGCCATGCAGGCGCACGCCGGCGTCACCTATGTGGGAGTAGGCGAGGACGTTTTCGACTAGGCGCGCGAGGCGTCTCGATTCTGATTGGAGACGCTCGGCGTATTGGTGACGCCGCTTGGGGTCTTCGTCTTTCATGTCGGCGAGGAGGTCGCTGTAAAGCTGGAAGGAGGTGAGTGGGGTGCGTAGCTCGTGGGTGACGGCGGTGATGAAGTGCATTCGGCGCTGGGTGATGTTGACGTATTTGATGGTGCCGTAGGTGACGGCGGCCAATCCGAACAAGGTGGTGAGCCAGGCGACGGCGAGGGTATTTCGCAGGCTGGAGGTCAGCGTCGCGGGGGCTGCGGCGATCGGTCCAATGTCGAGGCGAGCGGGGACGGTTTGAAGCAGGTCGGCGATGAGGGAGCGCGCCTTGGCGTTGCTGCGCAAGACAGGGACGATTTCTGCGTCGGGAAAGAGGTCCTTGATTTCGAGGATTAAGTTCTCTCGAAGTCGTTCCCAGTCGATGAGGACGCCTTGCATGACGCAAAAGCGACTGGTCTGGACGGTGACGGAACGCAAGAGGGCGAGGTAGATTCGATCTTCGAGGGTAACATCCAACCAGACGGGCATCATGAGATTCGGCGCGACTTCGACGCAGGTGGCGGATGGATTGGTGATCGAGCCGGCGGCGACCGTGCCTTCGAGATTTTCAAGGGCGACTTTTTCCGGTTCGCAGCGGGCCAGGGGGAAGCTCTCTTTTTCGAGCTGTTGGGCGCGGGCGGCCCGGCGTGCCAACTCAGAGAGGTTGTCGAGCATGGAAGGAGATTGGGCGGTTGCCCTGGCGTCCGGCGAGCCACGCAGACGTTCGGTCATGTAGGCGCGACGACTTTCGATCTCGGTGGTCAGGGCGAATTCAAACTCTTCAAGCAATTGAGGGAGCGTGAAGCGATTCTTCATGGCGATGAGCCAGTTTTCGGAGCCGGCCTCTTTCGAGCGGTTTTGCAATGGGATTGCACCGGCGGGGATGGTGGATTCCTCGAGGTGGCCGGGAACCTGCGGGGAACTCCAGCCGCGCGACTCGGAGACTTGGAAATGGAGCAGGATCCAATCGGGGCCGGGGAGGTATTCCAGCGGGGATGGGACGACGACATCGCTTAGCTCTTCACCGGAGGATGCGTCGAAGGCCTTGGCGGTTTTGTACTTTGGGCGGAACGAGGTGTAAGGGCGCTGGCGTTCTCGGGCGAGGACCGGCTCAATGATGGCGTCGAGTCGGGAGATGGCGAGGGCTTTTGCGCGATCAGTGGAGAGACTTTTTCGGGTGGCGGATTCAAACTCTTCGAGTTGAATGGCGGAATAGGTGGCCCAGGTCAGGCCGCCACAAACGAGAATCCAGATGAGCGCAATGACGATGCCGGTCTGGCGACGCATCGTTCGCGGATCGGTCATTTCTTTGAGCCTTTGGCGGGTTGAGCATCACTGCTGTTCACGGTGACATCGGGGCCGAGCATGTAGCCTTTGCCGCGGACGGTCATGATGTAGGCTTCTTCTTCATTGTCATTAATGGCGGCGAGCTTGGCACGAAGGCGGGCGACGTGCATGTCGATGGTGCGCGTTTCGATGCCGCCGCCGGAGAGGCCCCAGACGCGGGCGAGGAGTTCGTCGCGCGAGACGGAGCGGCCGGGGTAGGCGGCAAGGTGTAGCAAGATGGTGCATTCGGTTTCAGAGAGGGTTTGTCGTTCGTCGGCACCACGGCGCAATTCGCGGCGTTCGATGTCGACGGTGGCTTTTCCCACGCGGATGTTGGTGACGGTGGCGGGGCGCTCGGCACTGCGGCGTAGGACGGCTTCGACGCGGGCGAGCAGTTCTCTTGCGGAGAAAGGTTTGACGACGTAGTCATCGGCACCGGCTTGGAGGCCCTGGACGCGATCGTCCTCCGCACCGCGAGCAGTGAGAATGATGACGGGGAGTGTGGAGTGCGTCTGGCGAAGCTGGCGAAGGACGGACATGCCGTCCATTTTGGGGAGCATGAGGTCGAGGAGGACGAGACAGACGCCCGGCTTTCTGGCGGCCGTGAGTCCGGCGACGCCGTCGGCGGCCTGTGCGGGTTCGTAGCCTGCGGCGCGCAGCGTGTCTGCGATGGCCTCTCGGATGGAGGCTTCATCCTCGACGATGACGATTTGTCGGTTGCTCACGTCGCTGCGCCCTTCGGGTGCTCATTGTATCGTGGGATTGGCGCGTACGTATCTCGATATAGCCGGAATACAGTGAGGCTTTACAAAGAGTTACGGAGCGGGGGACTGTCTGCTAAGTAAAGACGCAGAGTCTTTACTGTGGCACCGGCGTCTCGCCGGTGCGAGGACAGGCGAGACGCCTGTCCCACAGTGTGTGATTCATTCTGCGGTGCTACTTACCAATAGGGACGTTGAAATGTAGGGTGGCGAATCGGCGTTTCCGCAGCCACCACTTGCGTGGTGGGTTCTGAGGGGGCATAAAAACCCATTCCGCGAGGCGTGGCTGATAGATGCGATTAGGTGGATGTGGTGCCCGCGAGTTGGCCGGGGCCGGATAGGCCGGACATGGCTTCGAGAACTTTGATGAGGGAGTGGGTGCCGTTGCGCCCGCCGCCCATCGCGGCGAGCGAGGTGTAAAGTTGCTTTGCGAGGGCGAGGCCGGGGAGGCAGAGGTTCATTTCGTCGGCGGCGTCGAGGGCGATTTTCATATCTTTGAGGAAGTGCTCGACGTAGAAGCCGGGAGCGAGGTCGCCCTTCAACATGCGCGGGGCGTAATTGGTGAGACTCCAGGAGCCGGCCGCGCCACCGCTGACGCTTTGCAAGACGCGCTCGGGGTCGAGGCCGCAGGCGCGGGCGTAGACGAGTCCTTCGCAGACGGCGACCATGCCGGAGGCGATGAGGATTTGGTTGACCATCTTGGTGTGTTGGCCGCTGCCGGATGGACCTTGACGAACAATCGTCTTGCCGAGCTTTTCCAGCAGGGGGCGTGCGCGGGTGAAGGCGGGTTCGTCGCCGCCGACCATGATGGAGAGGGTTGCATTCTTAGCCCCCAGGTCGCCGCCGCTGACGGGTGCGTCGAGGCTGTCGATACGTTTGGCAGCGGCTGTGCGTGCAATTTCGATGGCCAGGGCGGGGCTGCTGGTGGTGCAGTCGATGAGTAGGCCGCCTTTGGACATGGAGGCCAGTGCGCCCGTTGGTCCGAGGACAACTTCTCGGAGGTCGGCGGGAAATCCGACCATAGTGAAAACAACATCGCAGTTGTGAGCCACGTTTGCGGGCGAGTCGCGCCAGGTTGCGCCGCAGTCGAGGAGGGGTTGGGCCTTTTCACGGGTGCGGTTGAAGACAGCGAGGGTGTGACCGGCGTCGAGGAGGTGGCCGGCCATGCTTTTGCCCATGACGCCTGTGCCGATCCATCCGATGTGCATGGTGAGTTCCGTAATGACATGGTCCGTACGGCGGACGTTGCGTCTTGAAATGGTCCGCACAGCGGACCCTACATGGGGATCAAATTTCGGGGGCGATGGTTTCCTTGGCGATTTCCTCGATGGAGGTGACGCCGTCATAGGCAGCGAGGAGTCCGTTTTCACGGAGGGTTCTCATGCCATTCTTCAGGGCGGCCTGTCGGAGGATGCCGGTGGATGCGCCGTTCATGACCATGTCGCGGATTTCGTCGGTGAAGACCATGATCTCGAAGATGCCGACGCGGCCGCGATAGCCGGTGCCGTTGCAGGCGTCGCAGCCTTCGCCGACGTAGAAGATTTTGTCGGCGACATCGTCGGGGCGGAGTTGGAGTTCCATCAACTGTTCTTCGGTGGGCTTGTGGGCCTTCTTGCATTGTTTGCAGAGGCGGCGAGCGAGGCGCTGGGCGATGACGGCTTCAAAGGTGGCTGTGATCAAAAATGGCTCGACGCCGAGATCGAGGAGACGGGCGACGGCGGACGGGGCATCGTTGGTGTGCAGGGTGCTGAACACCAAGTGGCCCGTGAGCGAGGCCTGGATGGCGATCTGTGCCGTTTCCAAGTCACGAATTTCACCGACGAGGATGACGTCGGGGTCTTGACGCAGGAAGCTGCGGAGGGCGCGGGAAAAGGTGAGGCCGGTGTCGACGTTGACCTGCACCTGGATGATGCCGTCGATGTCGTATTCGACGGGGTCTTCGGCGGTGAGGATTTTGACGGTGGGGTCGTTGAGGGTATTCAAGCAGGCGTAGAGCGTGGTGGTCTTGCCGGAGCCGGTGGGGCCCGTGTTGATAATGATGCCGTGGGGGCGGTTGATGAGCTTATTCAGGAGGTCCAGTTCATCTGAACGCAGGCCGACCTTGTCCATGGAGAGGGCGACGTTTCCGCGGTCGAGGATACGAAGCACGACCGACTCACCGAACATGGTGGGCAAGACGGCGACGCGTAGGTCGATCGGATTGCCGCCGACGGTGAGGCTGATTCGGCCGTCCTGCGGGAGGCGGCGCTCGGCGATGTCGAGATTGGCCATGACCTTGATGCGACTGGCGATGGCCATGGCGAGGAATCGGGGCGGGGGCGTCATATTGTAGAGGACACCGTCCACGCGGTAGCGCAGCTTGTACTCGGTGTCGAACGGTTCGAAGTGGACGTCGCTGGATCGTTCGCGGATGGCTTGAAGCAGTACGAGGTTCAGTAGCTGTTTGACGGGGTTGGAGTCGACCAACTCTTTCAACTCGGCCATGTCGAGTGATTCGCCGCGGCCCTCGAACTTTGCGAGGTCGGTGTTGGCACCGAGTTCACCAACGAGGTCGGCGATGGATTGGCCGGCACCTTCGGGGTAATAGCGGGTGAGATTCTTTGTGATCTGATCGTCGGTGGCGATGAGCGTCTTGACGCTCATGCCGAGGAGCTTGCGAATGTCGTCAATGGCTTGGAAGTTGTCAGGGGACGCGATGGCGACGCTGAGGGTGTTCGTTTCTTTTTCGTAGTCGATAGGGATGATTCGGTAGGTGTTGGCCATCTGGTTCGGGACCAGCTTGATCGTCTCGAGGTTGACGTCGATGGCGTCGAGGTTGACGGGGTCCATACCCATCTGGGCGGCGAGGGCGATCTTTAGGTCGGCTTCCTTGATGTAGCCGAGGTCGATGAGGATTTGACCAATGGGGCCGCGTTTGGACTGCTGCACGGCCAGGGCCTCATGGACCTGGGTGCGATTGACCTTCCCCATCTTGATGAGGATTCGGCCAACGGTGCGGCCCTTGTATGGTTTGCTGCTCCCGGGTGCGGGTGCGGTGGCGGCCATGTGGATGCTCCGAAGTCGGTGGGGGATCGCGTCAACGATACGCGCGGGTTAGCCCTCCTTCTTCTCCTTGCCCTTGTCCTGGTCCTTGTCTTTGTCGTCCGCTGGATCCTCGTGAATCGTGATGAGTGCATCGCCAGCCTCGTGTAGTTTGCCGGCCTTCTCCAGCTTGTCCTGAATTTCGCCGGCATGGCGAGCTTTGTCGATCATTTCGTCGGCATCGATCTGGCCTTTTTCAAAGAGGTTCCAAAGATGCTCGTCGAGGAGCTGCATGCCGTATTTTTTTCCGGTCTGGATTGCGGAGTCGATACGGAAGGTTTTGTTTTCGCGGATCAGGTTGGCGACGGCCGGCGTGCAGACCATGAACTCATAGGCGGCGACCATGCCCGACGGCTTTTTTGGCAGGAGGGCCTGGCTGAGCACGGCGATGAGAGACGTGGAGAGCTGCACGCGAATCTGATCCTGCTGTTCATGCGGGAAGGCGTCGATGATACGGTTGATGGTGCCCTGGCATCCGGTGGTGTGAAGCGTGCTGAAGACCAAGTGTCCCGTTTCGGCGGCGAGAATGGCGTTGGAGATAGTTTCCAAATCTCGCATTTCACCGACGAGGATCACGTCAGGGTCGGAACGGAGCACGCGGCGCAGGGCCTCGGAGAAGCTGCCGACGTCGTTGCCGACTTCGCGCTGATTGATGAGGCTCTTCTTGTGGGTGTGGTAATACTCGATCGGATCCTCGACGGTGACGATGTGGCGATCCAATTCGTTGTTTATGTAGTTGATCATCGAGGCCAGCGTGGTCGTCTTGCCGGAGCCGGTGGGGCCGGTGACGAGGAAGAGGCCTCGGGGACGTCGACACAAGGCGCGGCAGATCGGCGGGAGGCCGATTTCGTCGAAAGTGAGGAAGCGCGTCGGAATGAGTCGAAGGACGATGGTGACGTTGCCCTTTTGTCGGAAAACGGAAACGCGGAATCGGCCCTGATCGCCGAAGGCAAAGCCGAAGTCAGTGCCGCCTTCTTCCTGAAGCTCCTGCTGATTTCGGTCGGGGGTGATGGATTTCATCAGGGCGACGGTGTCATCCGGCTCGAGGACTTTCGTTTCAAGCTGGCGAAGTCGACCGTGCAGACGGAGAATGGGCGGGCGGCCGACCGACAGGTGAATGTCGGATGCGCCGCGCTTGATGCAGGTTTCCAGGATGCGGTCGATGTGGAGGGATGCCATAGTTTCTCGCGTGGCCACCGACTTATCGCCAGTAGCGCATCAGGTACATATTTTCTTATGCGGCCTCGGTCGCGGTTTGCTCCACTTCGGCCTGCGTGATGCGGCTGATCTCTTCCAGTGAGGTCATGCCGCGTTGGATTTTACGTTGTCCGTCTTGTAGTAGCGATTTCATGCCGGTGGCCTTGGCGGCGCGGCGGATTTCCGTGACGGAGGCGCGGTTGAAGGCCAACTCACGGAGTTCGCTGTTCATGATGAGCATCTCAAAGATGCCCTTTCGCCCGCGATAGCCGGTGTTGTTGCAGTGGGAACAGCCAATGGGCTTCCAACATTTGACGGTGGCATATTCATTCGGTTTGAAGCCGCAGAGCATCAATAATTTGTGGTCGGGGTTCGGGTCTTCCTGTTTGCACTCTTTGCAGAGGATGCGCACGAGGCGCTGGGCCATGATGGCCTGCACGGAGCTGGCAATGAGGAAGGGCTTGATGCCCATGTCGGTGAGTCGGGTCAATGCGCTGGGGGCGTCGTTGGTGTGCAACGTGCTGAAGACGAGGTGACCTGTGAGTGCGGCCTGAATGGCGATTTCGCCGACGGCCAGATCGCGGATTTCGCCGACGAGGATGATGTTCGGTGCCTGGCGCAACATCGAGCGAAGAATCTTGTCGAAGCCGAGACCGATTTCCTCACGGACCTGGCACTGGTTGATGCCGGGGAACATGTATTCGACGGGGTCTTCAGCGGTGATGATCTTTTTGTCGGGGCGGTTGAGCGCGGAGAGGGCCGAGTAGAGCGTGGTCGTCTTCCCGGAGCCGGTGGGGCCGGTGACGAGGAAGATGCCGTTGGGCCGGGCGATGATCTTCTGAAATTTCTCGTAGTCGTCCTGCTCGAAGCCGAGTTCCTGAATGTTCACGTTGGCGGCGTCAGGGCGCAGAATACGAAGCACGATGGATTCACCGTGAACGGCCGGGCAGCAACTCACGCGGAAGTCGATGTCGCCGTTGCCGATGCGCATTTTGATACGACCGTCCTGGGGCACGCGCTTCTCGGCGATGTCGACGCCGGAGATAATCTTCATGCGCGTGTTGACGGCATTTTGGAGGCGCTTGGGGATGGATTCGCGTTCGATGCAGACACCGTCGATGCGATAACGCACGCGGACACGGTCGGCCATCGGCTCAATGTGAATGTCGCTGGAACGGGTGCGGACGGCCTCACCGATCATCATGTTGATGAGCTTGATGATGGGGGCCTCTTCATCGCCGCCTTCACCGACGCGCTTCTTGGCCTCGCGGGCCTGCATGTCGAGCGAGGCGTCGACCGAGGCATCGAGGCTTTTGGATAGCTCATCGAGGGATCGTTCGGAACCGGTCAGATAGCGGTCGATGTAGGCCTTGATGCGCGACTTGGGAGCAAGGACGCGCTCGACGTCATGGACGCCGAGGCGGAAGCGGAGCATGTCGAGTGTGTCGAGGTCCAATGGATCGCTGACGACGATTTTCAGCTTGCCACCCTCGCTGCTGATCGGCAGGACCATGCTCTGTTTGATGATCTTCTCGGGAATGAGGCTGAGCGAATCGACTGGGACGGTGCTGCGGCTGATTTCGATGTAGTCGAGGCCGTGTTGTTGGGCGAGGGCCTTGGCGACATCCTCTTCGGAGACCATCTCTAACTCGACGAGGGCTTCACCGATGCGCTTACGGTTGTTGAGGCCGAACTCGGCGGCCTTGTCGGCATCGGCTTTGGAGACGAGATTCTGCTCTTGGAGAATCTCGCCGAGCTTTTGCCTTTTTCGAGCCAATGCCATGATCGTCCACCACCCAGGGTTTGCCGGTGAAAACTGCACCGGTTGGAAACCGGTGCCACAGGGTCGTCGGTCGCTGGGGCAGCGCCTGTCTTCGCGGGTCGCTCATTTTACGCGACCCTCGCATGGCAATCAAACGAGCTGGTCGAGCAGGGCGTTATCGGATGGATTCTGTCGGTTGTCGATGGGCCAGTGCGTGCGTGAGACGTGTCTGAATCTCGTCCAGCTTTGCGGACCATGTCTCGCATTGCATGGCCTGCCTGCGTGCGGCGGCCTTTTCGGGGCTGTGATTTGTGAGGGCGTCGGCAATGGCGGTGATCCACTCGGCAGGGGAGTTGGCGGGGTGCACCCATTGTTCATAACGACGGACTTCGGGGAGGGGCGTGCTGACAACGTGCAAGCCGGCGGAGAGGTACTCGCGGAGTTTGATGGGGTTGACGGCCTCGGTGAGCGCGTTTCTTCGGAATGGGATGAGGCCGACGGTCATGGCTTTGGCATAGGCGGGAAGCGACTCGTGGGGGCGCCGACCGAGCAGGTGGACGTTTCGTAAGTTGCGCAGGGCGGAACAGTCGGTGGCTTCTTCACCGATGAGGACGATGGACCAGTCGGGGCGCTGCCGCGCGATGGAGGCGAGGAGGTCGGTGTCGATCCAGTCTTGAATCAGCCCCCAGAAGCCGAGGATGGGGCGCGGGATGTCGGCAATGTCGGGGGGGATGTTCGTATCGGCGTCGGCGGCCTTTTCGAAGTGATCGTAGTCGACGCCGTGAGTGATGAGGGATGTGTTGTTATTAAGAGGGCGTTTCGCGTCGTAGAGCGACTGGGCCGTGGTGATGACGAGGTCGGCCTTTTTGCAGAGGCGCGCTTCAGCGGAGTCGATGGCGGCGCGGTTGTAGCCGGTGAACTCCGAGAAGGCGTCGACGCAGTAATAGACGACGGCCTCTTCATCGAAGCGGCCGACGAGATAGTCAATGTCGGGCGCGAAGGACCAGAGCTGCACCGGGCGCGGGGGCAGCGTTCGCAGGACATTTCGAATTTGGCGCACGAGCAGTCGGCGATTGAGCGCGGTGGCGGCGCGGCTGCCGGGCAGAGGGATCACGAGCGGCGTGAGGACGGTGATGTTCTCAGCGACGCGGCGCGGGCCTTCGATGACCTGGCGGAGCTTGCCAACGACGGCACCAGCGTCAGCGGCGGAGATGGTCGGCCGGCGCGAGGCGTGGTAGTTGACCCAGACGACGTGGTTGTTCTCCGCGAGGAGCTTCATGATGTGGTGCTTGCTGGTGGGGTCGTAGAACCAGTTGCTGGCGAAGCAGAGGATGGTGCGGTCGTGGATCACATTTTATTGATCGGCCTGCTCCTGCGTTTTCTTGACGCCAACCGGCATTTTTCGGTACACTTGTACTGATTCCACTTGGCCGATTGCCGTGTGTGAAATCTGAGAACACGATTGTGAGGCGCAATATGTTCACGATCCAACGGGCTAAAACTGCTGTCGCCAATGCGCCACGTTTCTATTTTTTCCTAGTGATCGCGAATCTCACAATGCTCGCAAGCCAATGCGAGTCGCGCGCCGAGACTCCGGGATGGACCAATGTGACGGTTCCAACTCCTTTTGTCTCAGAGGGGGCTGCGGCGGTATTTGATTCGGCACGCAACTGTATTGTCTGGCATGATGGAAACACGACGTGGGAATGGGATGGCATGGCTTGGGAGCACCGGGCCACCGGTGGACCGGTGTGGCGTAGGGATCACGCCATGGCCTACGACTCGGCGCGCGCGAGGGTGGTTTTGTTTGGCGGTCAGTTGAATTACGGGAATCCATACTACGGCGACACGTGGGAATGGGATGGAGTTGCATGGACTCAAGTGGCTTCGACGGGTCCGACGCCGCGAGCGAACCACGCGATGGCCTACGATGCAGCGACGGGAACCACTGTGTTGTTCGGGGGATCTGGCCCGGGTTATTCAGGCGACATGTGGGAATGGAATGGCTCGGTATGGACTCAACGGATTGTGCCTGGCCCATCGTCACGCGCCCAGCTTGCCATGGCCTATGACTCGGCTCGTGGGAAAATCGTGTTATTCGGGGGCGGTCCGGTGTGGTCGACGCCGACCGATAGCGCGACCTGGGAGTGGGACGGCACCACTTGGACCCCGCTGTCGGTACCCGGACCGGTTCCGCGACGCCAACATGGTTTGGCCTTCGACTCATCGCTTGGTCGTACTGTGCTTTTCGGCGGTAGCGATGGAGTGGCGTCGCTCGGTGATACATGGGAATGGGATGGCATTGCGTGGGCGCTGCAATCATCATCCGGCCCCGCGCCGCGAACGGATCATGCGATGGCGTTCGATTCGGTTCGGGGGCAGGTGTTTCTGTTTGCTGGGGCGACCGATTGTCCGGGCGGTCGGGCCGATCACGGTGCGTTTCACCCAAGTCGTGCCGTCCCACTCCC
>JBBTET010000072.1:0-16545 GCA_038042195.1 Planctomycetota bacterium
TATTCTCCTTGAGGGCGGGCGGGTGTTGCACAAACAGACGTGGATGGGGGAACAGGCGGCGGGGGTCATTGAAGTGTCTCGTTACTTGTTGGCGGGGGCGGAGCGTGGTGTGGTTGGGGCTGTGGGTCTGATTGTTGAGAAGTTGTTTGGTTCGTTGCAAGGTGTGTGGATGATTTTGGGGACGGGGTATGTTGTGGTTATGCGCGGGCGGGTCTTCCATCGGTGTGATGCCATGGCGGCGAAACTCTGGTGGAGTTTGCACGCGGTGATTCTTGTTTGGTTTGCGTCGCGGGCGGGGTATTTGTCGAGTCGGCATTGTTTGGTGTTGGATGTTTGTTTTGTGGTCATGGCGGCGGGGTTGTTGGCGTGGGCTGGTGAGATGGCGACCCCGCGTGTGCCGCGCTTCGCGAGCGCGGCGGCTAACCGGGGGGGCGTGGTTGCATTGGTTGTGATCTGTGCGGCGCTTTCGCCGTGGTTGGTGCGGGACATTCATGAGGGGCGGGGAACTGTGCGGGAGGCGGCGGCGTGGATCGCGCGGGAAAATGGGGAGCGAAGGAATCCGGGGATTGTGGCGATGGATGGGTGGGTTCCATTTTATTCGGGGGCGACGCGTTGGGCGGATTGCGCGAAGTCGGAGGGGTTGGGGGCGTGCGCGGAATTGGGGGATTCGGCGTGGCTGGTGATGACGGCGGAGGAGCGGCCGGCAGGGCGGGTGGTGATTGCGTCGACGGGGACGACAGTGGAGATCACTGAGGCGGCGCGGTTTGGGGAGTCGAAAGGACGGCGTGGGGTGGTGGTGTATCGGGTGCGGAGATCACCTCCGAAATAGAGAATTGGAACACCCATTTTCTAAGGTGTCGCGGGGCCGCTTGCTGGCGCACCGCGGCTCAGATCCGCGTGCAGCATCCGATGAAACAAATGCTCCCCCGCCTCGCGGCGCACCGACAGTCGCCCTACGTCATACGCTTTTGATTGCAATCCGCGTTGAACGGATGCGCAGATGTCGACGTCCTCCTGTTGCACGCGCGTGCCAACCTCCACGCTTTGGCGGTTGCGAGCCTCGGCAGCCGGACTGATGTCATCAAAATAGAAATCAAAGACGACCAGGCACTTGTCCACCGCCAGTGGCAGGACGAGGTTGGTGTCCATGACGCCTTCGTACCAATTCAGCATGAAGTTCGGATGCAACCAGTAGTAGTAAGCCGTGTCGCCACGGCGGACCGAGGAGACGCTCGCGTCCTTGCCCTGTCGCATCGGGCTCCATTGCAGGCAGTAGCGGTCGCGCGTCTCGATCATGTAATCGCTGTATTCCAGCACCGAGTTCAGCCCCTTGTGCAGGTGGGGGATGTGGTAGCCGCCGTCGAGGTAGTTGTCGACGTACACCTTCCAGTTGCAATGGATGGTCCACGAGCGGCGCTCGAAAAACTTGGAGCCGGCGAGGTTGAGCGGTTTCGTGCGCGCCGGGATATCCCCAAGATACTCGGCCAGACTCGTACGATCCTCGCCCAAATGCACAAAGACGAAGTTCTCCCAGGTGTCCACGCGAACGGGGACGAGGCTGTTCTGCTTCTTGTCGAAGTTCTCCACGCCCTCGAACTCCGGCGCGCCCTTGAGCGAGCCGTCGAGGTCATACGTCCAGCCGTGGTAGGGGCAGCGCAGGACGCCGCAGGAGCCTTCGGCCTCGGTGGCAATGATGGCGGCGTGATGGCGGCAGACGTTGTAGCACCCGTGGAGCTTGCCATCGCTGCCGCGCGTCACCACGATCGGCTCGCCACCCACGTCCGCGGTAATGAATCGCCCCGTCTCGCGAAGCTGATCGAGCCGACCGACGAACTGCCAGTTGTTGCCAAACACGGTGCGACGTTCAAGATCGGCGATGCGCGGGTCGGTGTACCAGGAGCTGGGGATGGTGGCTGCGCGGGCGAGCGGTGCGGCGGCGTTGTAAGCGTTGATGATCTGTTGGAGGATCGTGCTCATGGAGGCTCCGAAGTGTGGAATCGTATCACGGGAGGTGGGCGCGCCCCAAACGGTGATACAAAGCGTCGAGGCGATCCACCATCACGTTGTGATCGAAGTCAGTGAGGCAGCGGCGGCGGCCTTCGGTGCCGTAGCGATGCCTCATGGCGGGATCGTGGGCCAGGCGGACGAGGGCTGTTGCGAATGCGTCGGTGTCGCCGAGCGCGGCCAATTCTCCGGTCACTCCGGGAATGACCACTTCGGGCGCACCATCGACGGCGAAACACACGGCGGGTTTTTCCATCAGCAGGGCCTGCACGACGGCTCGCGGCAGACCCTCCCATTGCGATGTGTGTGCGAGCATGTCGATTCCTGCGAGCACGCCAGGAATGTCATCGGGCGAGATGAGGCCGGTGAAGGTAACGTGATCGCGCAGGCCGCGAAGGGTGAGTTCTGTTTCGTAATGCTCACGGAGCAAGCCGCCACCGATCCACACGAAATGCAGATTGGGAGCGTGGGAGAGGGCCCGCTCGATGACGTCGATGAGTTGTTCGTAGCCCTTGTCGGTAAATAACCGCGCGACGGTGCCGACAATGCAAAGCTGATCTGCCTTTTCCCGAAGCATGGGCGGCAGAAGATGACGGCGACGAATCGTGGCATTGTGGTAAGTGGGATTGAAAGCGGCGGCGACCATGCCGCTACGAATCGTGGTGTACTGCTCAGCGCGGCCGATGGACGCTTCTAGGGATTGCTGCGTCATGGAGTCGGCAACGCTGACGATGGCGTGACAGTAGTCGGCGCAGAGACGCTCGACCGCGGCGTAAAGGAGTTGCATCGGGCGCGACTGCGTCCGGTTGAAGCTCATGCCATGAATGGTGTGGACGATGATGGGCACGCCCGCTTGATGAGCGGCGATACGGCCGATGATCCCCGCTTTGCTGGAGTGGGTATGAACGACATCGGGGGCGAGTTGTTCAAAGCGCGTACGGAGCTGCAGAAGTGCATTCAGATCGTTTGTCGGCGTAATGTGCCGATACAGCGAGGGGGTTTCCTCGAAGTGATACTTGCCACTACGAGCGCGCTCGACCAGCGAACCTTCTGGGCCGGTGGTTTGGCCGGAAAGCAGCGTCACCTCATGTCCGCGCGCGGCCAGTCCTTCGCACGAGAGCAACGTGTTCTCCTGCGCACCGCCGACGATGAGCCGCGTGATGACATGGACGATCTTCACGCCTCCGGCTCCTCAATTTCGCTCTCCCCTGGGGTGAGGGTCGCCCCACAGGGCGGCTGAGCATTTCGCGCCCGTTCCAACAACTCCGGCCCCGGCTCCGGCAACCCCGGTAGGTCGTATCGCACCCATTGCAAGCACAGCCCCCGCCCCGGTGCCGTCGGGCCACCCACGCGCTGACGGTCGCAGGCATCGAGGTCCGACTTCACGCGCTCCGGCTGCCACAGGCCGCGTCCGACTTCGATGAGTGAGCCGACCATGTTGCGCACCTGCTTATAAAGGAACCCATCGCCCTCCACGTCAAACCGCACTTCCTCACCGTGGCGTTGAATGTCGAATCGATGAATCGTGCGCACGTTTGTCTCCCGCACATTGCCCGGCGAGGCGAACGACGTGAAGTCATGCGTCCCGATGAGGTGCTCCGCCGCTGCGCGCATGGCGTCCAGATTCAGCGGCTGCCAGAGGTGATATGTGTACCGATGTGAAAGCGTTTCCACCGGGCGGCCGCGCACATTGTGTACGCGATACCGATAGAGCTTCGACACCGCCGAGCGCGTCGCGTGAAAGGTCAGCGGCACTTCTTCCGCGCGGATCAGCGTCATGTCCTTCGGCAGGCGCGAGCCGACACCACGCTGGATGCCGGTCGAGGGGATCGGAGTCGGCGTGAAAAAGTTGGCGACGTAGCCCAGGGCATGAACCCCCGCGTCCGTCCGGCTGCAACCGATCACCGAGACCTGATGGCGAACCAGCCGCCGCACGGCCTGTTCGAGGCAGGATTGGACGGTGCGCAGCTCGGGCTGAAGCTGCCACCCGTGAAAATCGCCGCCGTCATAGGCGAGCGTGAGCATGAAGTTTCGTAGCATTCACGCGCATCGTAGAAGACGACCGCGCGGACGTCGACGGGCGATCAGGACTGTTTGGGCGTGACCGGCGACGCTTCGGCAGATTCACCACCCGGAGCGGCAATGAATGAGCGCTGGGTTCGGCGGCGATCACGGATGCGGGCGTGGCGCTTGTGCGGTGCAACGATGGGCAGCGAATTCGGATCAAGGGTCCAATGTCCGACGACTCGCCCGCGACCGACATCCTTGGCCACGAAGAGGGCGATGTCGGCATGGAGCATGAAAATATCCGCATTGAAAGCGTCGTCCGCACCATCGAAACGAGCCACTCCGAAGCCCGCGTAGAAGTGCTTCGGCTGGCTCCGAGCGTCAAAGGCGACCGAAGCGAAGGTCTGCCGCAATCGTTCGGCGAGGGCGATGGCTCGATCGGGTGTGCTGTCGGTCAGGACGATGGCGAACTCCTCGCCACCGATGCGTCCCGCGCGGCAGGAGTTGGTCTGGATTCGCTTGACCAATCGGGCAAAGGTCAGGATGACCTCGTCGCCAAACTCATGCCCGTATTTCTCATTCACGAGGGCGAGGTTGTCGATGTCGGCCAGGATCAGGAATGTTTCAGTCCTGTTTCGCTTGGCGGCCATGACGGCTTCGGTGAGATAGAGAAAGAACTGCCGTCGGTTGGCCAGACCGGTGAGAGGATCGAGAATGGCGAGCCGTCGATAGGCGTCGCGCAGGGTTTGTTCTTGCAGTGCCACGCGAAGCCGCCCAAGCAATTCCACGCGGCTGATCGGCTTGGACAAGAGATCATGCCCACCGGCATCGAAGCAGTGTTGGACGATGTCGTCGGTGCGCGGATTCCCGGTCATGAAAAGAATGGGGATGTCGGCGGTGAGGAGCTTGGATTTGAGATCTTTGCAGACGGCCAGCCCGCTCATATCGGCCAGATTCAAATCTAGTAGCACGGCGTTGGGCCTGTATTTCTCGGCGATGTTGATTCCAGCCGCGCCGTCTTCAGCCCAGGTGGCGCGATACCCGGCATCCTGCAGGACGCGTAGGGTTTGTTCGCAACCCTCCTGATCCCGGTCGATGACCAGAATAAGCGAGTGATCGTCCCTGCTTGTATCGTTGAATTCCAGGTCCATGAGTCGTCCGCGTATTTCCCCGGATGCCACACCGCCGTTATTCATATCGGATAGGTAAAAGACGAACCCCAGTAAGATCACCCCCTGAGACGAACCCGTAGTCATCCGGTCCGGGGCGTCCCGCCGCACATTCTGGGACATGGGGTGCAATGGTCCGTGACTGAATTGCATAGTTCTTGTAGCGCTACTCGACGATCTGGTCCGACACCGGCTCGGGCGGGCGCAGGTCCAAGACCTGTCGGCTCGGCGGGTGGATCGATCGGGCGATGTGTATGACGTAGTCTGCCTTGAATCGTCCGGACAGCCTTTCGCCGTCTTCAAGGTTGCAACCATCAGCGAGTAATTCGCCCGCCAGATCGTAAAGCAGCGTTGCTACCGGGTCGCCCGGCTCTCCGTCGGTGGTGAGTTGCAGGTCCGGCAGACCAAAGGCGCACAGGCCGGCCGTGTCACACACCACTCGGCCATCCTCCTGCGGAAAGGTTCGGAAGCTGATGCACGCCGAGGTCAGGTCTGCGCCGGGCAGCAAGAGAGGTTGCACCTCACCGGGTTGAATCAGTCGTCCCGCATCGGGCCAGAGCACGGCCGTGATGGGCGCAAACTCGGCAAGGGCCAGTTGTGCTTGCACGTGCTGACGAATGATCTCGAAGCGAGTGACATCATCAGCCGTGTGCGTCGTGATAGTGATATGCCCCGCATGGGTCTTGATGCGTGAGGCCGCGTCGGGCCAGTCGAAGGCCTGCGACAGGGCGTAGTCGATCTGCTCTGCTCGCAGAGGCGTTGACGAGCTTCGCATGTCGATTGCCACGGGGCCGATCTCGACTCGAATCACGTCGCCGGACGCCACGAGCCGTGCGTCGCGTCGGCCGCTTCGTCGAAGCGAGGCGAGGAACACGTCGCCAGTTGCCTGCCAGCGCGTTCGCAGGAGAACGATGCTTATCACGGCCCGTGTCGGTTTTGGTGCGGGGGCCGGTTCGGCAACGAGGGCTTGTGCCGGCGCGGGCTGGGTCTCGATTTGCCGTGGCTCATGCGTGATCGCCTTAAACCATGCGGCTAGTTCGACGAGCGCGGCTACGAGCAGCGCGGTCCAGCCGGCGGCGATTCCGTGGCCCATCATCCAGGCAGCACCGGCCAGGAACAGTGCGACGAAGTGCAACCCGGATTGCACGCTTCGCGCGCGCACCGTGAGGAGAAAGCCAAAGAGCGCGGCGGTGAAGACACTCACGCCAAGAATGACAAACAGCCACAGCACGATCGTTGATTCTCCAGGTGGTCGAGACAGCGGGTTGGCATCAAGACCGGGCCGCAGCGGCGTGGGCCAGCGCTTCGTCGTAGATGTCGTCGGGGATCGGGATCAGCTTTCCGGCGCGGTCGATGCAGGCCAGCGTCGATGTCGCCTCGCACAGCAACGACCCTGCGCGGCGCAGTTCGTACGAGTGGTCGATGCGTGCACGGGTCATGCGGTTGATCTTCGTCAACAGCGTCAGGTCGTCGTCGTAACGGGCCGGGGCGCGATAGCGGCATTCTATCTTTGCCACCGCGAACAACACGCCGGCCGTCTCCAGATCGCGATATCGAAACCCCGCAAGCCGCAGCAACTCGGTCCGTCCCATCTCGAAATACTCGAAGTACTTCGAATGATGCAGGTACCCCATGGGGTCGCTCTCGGCATAACGCACGCGAATCTGAATCTCGCAGGAACTTGGCTTGGCCGTTGGCATGGGCGTATTGTCCGCGTGGAGAGCCGGGCCGCAACTGTGTCAGCGACGACCACTTTGAATCGCGTCGCGGACGCGCCCGTCTGCCGCCTTCAAGACGGCCTCCGCCTGCGCTCGACCCAGTCCGCGATGATGCATCACAATCGCAGTCTTGACCTTGCCGCGAGCCTCGTGAAGCAACCTCTCCGCGTCCACACGTTCGAGGTTTGTGATGTGTTGCACGACGCGCGTCGCTCGATCCACCAACTTACGGCAGGCGTAGCTGTTCAAGTCGACCATGAGATTGCCGTAGGTCTTGCCGAGCTGCACCATGCCGAGCGTCGTGATGGTGTTCAGCACCAGCTTGGTCGCCGTGCCGGCCTTAAGCCGCGTGGAGCCGGAGAGCAACTCCGGGCCGGTCAGCACACGGATGTCCACGTCGCACTTGATCGGTGCCTGACTTTTCGGAACGCAGGCGAGGAATATGGTCGTCGCACCGCAGCGCTTGGCCTCGGCGAGGGCCGCATGAACATAGGGCGTCGTGCCGCCGGTGGCGATGCCCATGACCACGTCGCTGCGCGTCACACGCATCTCCATGATCGCGCGCCGCGCGGCGGCCTCATCGTCCTCGGCCCCTTCAATGCTTCGCCAAAGGGCCTTCTTCCCGCCGGCAATGATCCCGCGGATCATTCTCGGATCACTGCGAAACGTCGGTGGGCACTCCGAGGCATCGAGCACGCCCAGTCGGCCGCTGGTCCCCGCGCCGACGTAGATCAATCGACCGCCACTGGTCCATGCAGCCACCACGCGCTGCACGGCCTTGACGATGGCGGGTTTGGCTTTGGCTACAGCGAGGGCAAGGCCGCGGTCCTCGGCGTTCATCACATCAAACGCCTTGGCAATCGACATGCGGTCGAGGTCGGTCGTTGCGGGATTGCGTTGCTCGGTGAGCAGATGACCGCGCGAGACGGAGCTGCTTCGTGTCGTTCGTTTCTTTTTCAACGGGCATCTCCCACGTCGCAGATGGAGCCGAGCAGCACGCGTCGCCCAGCTCCTGTCACCTGCGGCAAGTTCGCGGGGACTCCGTCGACCCGCGCTGCGGCCAGCATCGCGAACGACGCGCCCTCCTTCGCCTCCGGCGCAATGCCGTAGTCATCCATGCGTGAGATCCTCATGTTCGGCGACAACTCGGAACCGGCAGCGGCCTCAAGCTCCAGTAATAGTGTCAGGTTATTGACACCCCCTCCACACACGATGATCTCGGAGATCGGCGTAGCCCTCGGCCTGCCTCGCTTTCTGCGAACCGCATCCATCTCCTCCGCCATCATGCAACTCATGGTGATGGTGAACGCGGTCAGGCACGTCGCCGTGCGCAGCAAGTCTTCCGGTTTCAGGCGGTGGCGAGCGAGAGATTTCACCCACGACTGCGTCCAGACCGCTCCGAAATCCTCGCGCCCGCAGCTTCGCGGAGGCGGCTCGGCGAAGAAGCGGTTCTTCATGGCAGCTCGGAGCGCGGGTTCGTTGATCGCTCCCTTCGCCGCCCACTGCCCGTCGGCGTCGTAGTGCTTTCGGCCATTCGTGAATTGCCGCACGAGGGCATCAATGACCATGTTGCCCGGGCCGGTGTCAAAGGCGATGACGGAATCCGGTCCGCCGCCGGCCGGCAGATAGGTCAGGTTCGCAATGCCGCCGATGTTCTGAATCACGCGCGTGCGCCGCGCATCCTTGAAGAGAACGTAGTCGGTCCACGGCACCAACGGCGCGCCCTGTCCACCAACGGCCATGTCGGCCTGGCGAAACCGATGGACGACCGGGCAGCCGATCCTTGCCGCGATCCTCGATGCGTCGCCGATTTGCAGCGTGCCGGTTGCACGGTGCGATGAGCCGGGTTTTTTCGTTCGCGGTGGAAGGTGGCAGATCGTTTGACCGTGCGACCCGATCAGATCGACGCGCTTCAGCCTCAACTTCTTCACGGCCTTTGCAGCTGTCTCCGCGAAGGCGTCGCCGATCTCTGATTCCAGTCGGCAGAGTTCCTCGGTCGTCGTGCGGGCCGGGGCCATGATGCCGAGCACACGCCGTCGCAACGCCGGTGGATAGTCACCGTGAACATGGCCCAGCACGCGCACGCGCATGCCCAGCCCTCGCCCGGCAATTTCGCACGCCACCGCATCCACGCCGTCGGCACTGGTGCCGCTGTTGAGTCCGATCACGATTCTGTTTTTTCGGGCCATGGATCGCATCCGCGCCTGACTATTGCTCCCTCGCCATTGTGGCCAAAGCCGGGTTCGACGCAATGCGGATTTGTCTGGGACCTGATTCTCACTACTGGCGTTCGCATCTCAAGCGTCCAACGGGGCGCTCCGATGACACGACGTCGACCTGCAAACGGATGCCGAGGGCAACGTTTTCGGGCGTTTGGGTAGGGGGAAGCCGATGCGCGAAACCAAGACCGTGCGACCGCCGCACCAACGCTTGTTGGATGGCAGTCGCGCGACTCACTCGAACACATCGTCCGATCGTGCTGCCTTAAGCCCATCGCTGTCGGGGCTTCGCGCGGAGGATTTGCGATCCGCGACGCACCACCTCACGCTGAGCCATCGCCATCTTCAACAGGCCCATGCGGACGCCATCATTGGGTTGCTCGCAGCGCTTGAAGCGCGCGACGCATATACGCATCGTCACTCGATTCACGTGTCGATCTTCGCCGATGCGATTGCTCGTCGTTGCAAGCTGCCGATGCCGCTGATTCGCACCATCCACGTCGCCGCGCTGTTGCACGACGTGGGCAAGATCGGAATCCCTGACGCGATCCTCCTTAAACCCGGTCGACTCACTCCTGATGAGTTTGAGTCGATGAAGCGGCACTCCGAGATCGGCGCAGCCATGCTGCGACCGATGACGTTTCTCTCGAAGGAAACGCTTCTGGTCTTGCACCATCACGAGTGGTTCGACGGTACGGGCTATCCACACCGACTCGCCGACGACGCCATTCCGCTGGGGTCGCGCATCCTTCAAGTCGCGGACAGCATTGACGCGATGATCAGTCCGCGCAATTACAAGCCGGGCTACAGCGTCGCGCACGTCATCGACGAGCTGCGCAAGGGCAGTGGTCGGCAGTTCGACCCGGGCATCGCCAAGTGCGCTGTGACATGGATCGAATCCCACCCCGACGCACTTGCAATGCCTGTCTAACGTCAGGTTCAATTCCGCTTTGCCGACCCAGCCTTTTACACCTACAATCCCCGGCGTCTCGTGCCGACCGGGTTGCGATTTTTGGAATCCATCACACTACTCATTCTGGACGTGGACGGCGTGCTGACCGATGGCGGTCTGCCGTATTCCGCCGACGGCAATGAGATCAAGCATTTTCATGTGCAGGACGGCGGGGCGATTCGGCTCTGGCAGCGGATGGGCGGTGTGGTTGCACTGCTTAGCGGGCGCACCTCCCCAGCCGTGGTCGCCCGTGCGAGGGACTTGGGGATTTCGTTGGTCCTGCAAGGCGTTGCGGATAAACTGCCGGCCTACGAGGAGTTGTGTCGCAAGGCCGGCGTTACGGATGCGCGGGTCTGCGTGATGGGAGACGATCTGCTGGATCTCCCGCCCATGCAGCGGAGCGGCTATTCGATTGCTCCGTCGAACGCGCTGCCCGTGGTGAAGCGCGTTGCGACTTATGTTACGCGGCGATGCGGCGGCGCTGGCGCGGTGGCCGAGGCCGTCGAGCGTTTGCTGCGGCGCAATGGCACCTGGTCCGCAGCGATGCGGCAGACAGGCGTTCACGGATGAACGAACTTCCCCGTTCTTCCAAAGGGTTCCATGCATAAGAAACTCATGCTCGTCGGATGCACGGCGGCCATCGGCATCGTGTCGTATTTGATCTTCTCCGCGGGCGACCGCGGGTCGCGCAAGGTCGAGCGCAAGGATACGCCGGTCGGCGTTCGGCAGTTTGTCAGCTCCACGTCGCAGCCCGGTCCGATGTATGACGATTCGAATCTGGTCTTCAGCCCCGGCGATCAGACCAAGGTTCGCATTTATGACGAAGTCACAGGGCGATTGAAGTACACCTTCGAGGCGAAGGAGTGGAAGCCGGTGGGGTTGGAGTTTCGCCTGACCGACGTGCTCGTGCAGATTTACACGCCGCGCGGTGAGGTCACTTACATCAGCGCCGACGATGCGCAGGTGTCCCTCACGCGAAAGGGAAAGAATCGCGTCGAGCCGAAAAGCGGCTGGCTTAAGAAGAACGTGAAGGTCATCATCGACCGCACGACGTCGGCCTGGCGCGAGGCAAATCCGGCGCTCGCCGATCGCGACGCCCATCCCGACGATCTCGTTCACATAGATCTGGAAGACGCCCGATTCGACCTCGAACAAGCGGAACTCATCTCCGACGGCTCGGTCCACCTCGACAGCGCCGACGCGAAGATGGAAAACGTGCGCGGCCTAATGGTGCAGTGGAATCAGGTGGACGGGCGCATCGACGTGCTGCGATTCAAACAGGGCGGCACGCTGGCCCTTCGACGTGGTGGGCGCATGATTGATTTCGCCATGCCCGGCACCGAGCGCGATGCCAAGCCGCAAAAGGAGAAGTCCCCGGATGCTCCGCCCGACAAGGCCGCCATTGCGCAGTACATGAAGAACATCCCCAAGGCCCAAGCGAATCAGCCGCTCGACATCGAGCGCGTCACCGCCGATCAGGCCGCTGAAGAGATACGCACGGAGGGCGGCATCGTGGCCGCTAACAAAGCAATGTCCATCGAGGCGGAGTCGGGGATGTCCTCGCCGACGAGCGCGCCATCGGACGTGCGCAACCCGGCTGCGCTGGCCACGGCGGTGGAGACATTGCGAAAAGAGGCTCGTGGCGGGACGTCGGGCGAACTCGCCGACCTCATCCTGCAAGAGCAAGCTGACAAGACGACGCGCCGCCGCATTCACACCTATCGGGCGCTCTTCACGAATCAGGTGGTGATCGAGCAAAAGGATGGACTCAAGACGCTCGGCAAACTGGAAGCTGACAAGCTGGAGCTGAACTTCGACTTCGGCAAGAAGCAGAAATTGATGGCATCCGGCGAGGACAAGCAAAACAAACCCGGCGCAACGACGAAGCCTGTCACCAAGCCCGCAATTCCGCAGGATTCGTTGGAGCCGGAGGACGCGACGCGAATCACTTTGACGTGGAACGGGCCGCTCGAGCTACGACCGCTGCGTGTCGATCCGTCGGAGCAGACAGGGCAGCGGTTTGATGCTGTCGCAACAGGCAAGGTTGTTCGCCTGCAAAGCGAACAGGGCAGCGGCACCTGCAAGCAACTCGTCTATCGTCACGAGCGTCGGCAGGTCTGGCTGTCGGGCGAGGCGTCGGAGCCGGTGCAGTTGGCCGTCGATGAATCGCGCAAACTCGTCGGCAAGGAAATCTTCTTCGATCAGAAGCGCGGCCTCGCACACGTTGAAGGCGCAGGCACGATGACCGACGATCGGAAAGGGTCTGACGACGAGGGGATGATCGCGATGGGCGGTGGGAAGAAGAACCCGCCCCCAAAGGGAGCGGGGACCGCCCGGCCACCGGCGGAGGCGAAGGACAAGAAGCCGCGTAGCGCGGTCGAGATTGTCTGGTCCAAGAATGTAGACATTGAAATCGGCACGCGCCCGGTTGATCGCATCAATCCATCAACGGGGTTGCGTGAACAGCGAAACAAGGAGTTTCTCCGCCGTGCCTGGTTCCATGGCGACGTGGTGATGAAACAGGAGAACGAACGCCTGGCCGCCGACGAGGTTGCCGTGACATTTGGCGCACCGACCAGCGGCGATCAGATGGCCGACCACATTCAACACCTCGACATGACCGGCAGCGTGCGACTGGAGCGCGAACAGGATGTGATCGTCGCCAATCACCTGAGCGCCGAGATGACGGTGACCCCCGACAAGAAGAACATCCCGAAAAAGGTGGATGCCCAGGGTGATGTCGTCGCCCGGCAGGACGGTCGAATCATCAAGGCCGATCGTATGATTGTCGGCATGGGGTTGGTCGCCGGCAAGCCGAAGATGGTCGTTCGCGATGACATGATCGTGCAGGAGAGCAAACCCCGTGCGGGCATCACGACGCTCGATGCCCGTGGGCGCGTCTTCGTGCATGATCCCGTGGCCAATCTGAAAATCCGCGACGCCGGACTTTTGCAAGGCGTCTTCAAGAATGGCAATGAGCTGGTTCGCGCCAGCATTGAATCCGACAAACCCGACAGCCTCGCCCGCGTTCGCGCCGGCGACACGGCCATTCACGGCCGTACCATTGAGATCGACGTGCCCACCGAGTCCATCGACGTGCCGGGGCCGGGCCGGGCCTACATGCTCACGCAGCAGGATTTCGGCGGTCGAAAGCTGACCAAGCCCTCGCGCGTGAAGATCACCTGGACGAATCAGATGCAGATGCGCGGCCAGAAGAACTACGGTGTCTTCCTTGGCGACGTTCACAGCGATTCCGACGCCTTCTCCATGGCCAGCGAGAAGCTCACGGTGCGCCTGGCAAACGCCCCGTCGACGCCCAACAAGCCGACGATGCAACAGAACTGGATGGACCACTTCTGGCTGACGCGCCTGGCCCGTGCGAAGTCGCCGAAGGAGAGCCGGCAGATTGACGTCGCTGCTGTCGCGCCGAAGAAGCGGCCGACCTACATTGTCGGTGAAGGGCGAGCCGAGGCGCTGAGCAGCAGCTATGCACGGACCGTCGAGGGCAATCGAGGTCGGTTGCTGAGTCGTATGCAGATCACCGGTGGTCAGATCGTTGCGGACCTGGCCCGCGAGGTGATGTCGGTGCCCGGCAAAGGGACGCTGCTGATTGAGGACTATCAATTCGACCGCGACCGCAAGAAGCCAGGGGCGAGACCGAGCACCGGCCCGCTCATGAGTTCGGCTCAGGGCGAAGGACCGAGCCAGAGCATGGTTCGCTGGGACGGCTCGATGGACTATTACGTCGATCAGGACTTGATTGCGTTTGACAAGGAAGTCGAGATGGTTCACCGCAGCGGTCAGGAGATGGTCCTGCGTGACGATCTTGCTCGCGGCATGGGCCTCGACAAGACCATGCTCAAGAACATCCGCGCCGGCCGCCGTGCGGATTTGACGTGCGGCTACCTGTTGCTGGAGTTCCGTCGCGGCTCCGGTAAGAACGACGAACGCAAGGACACGCAGTCGCCCGTGCGCTCGACCGATTTACAACGTCTCATCGCCAAGCATTCCGTGCTGCTCAATGAAAGCACCAAGAGCTTGATGGGAGAGTATGTGCAGTATTTGGCGGATGAAGATGAAGTACAGGTCGAGGGCACGAAGAATGCCGAGGCCCGGATCACCGATCAGGACGAGCGCGAGCAGCGGATGAACATGTGGCGCGGCCCCATCCTCGTCTGGAATCGCAAGACCAATCGCATCGAAGCCCCACAGGCGACCATTCGCACAATCCGGCGTTAATGGTTGAGTGGGTGCCGTTGGCTATGACACGAGCGTCGGTGCCAGCTTCTCACGGACCTCGTGCATCGTGGCTCGCACGCCGGCAAGATTTGGGTGGATGCGAAGTGCCTCGCGGTAGGCGGACAGGGCCTCGGTGAAGCGGCCCATCGCCGAGTGAGCGTGGGCCACCATCGTCCACGCCGCGAAGTGCAGTGGGTTCAGTTCGCAGGCCCGCCTGGCATCGCGCAATGCGGACGTGTATTCATTGTTGAAATAATAGGCACAGCTTCGCTGATGATAGGCCTCGGCAAAGGTCGGGTGTACCCGGATCAACTCAGTCAGTAGCGCCGTCGCATTCTCACATTGCTGCGATTTGATCGACTCCGAAATGCGATACAGCACGGCCTGACCTAACGGGCCGCCGTCGCGGAAGAAGAGATGCCACAACGCATTCTCCGCCGCTTCAATGACGGTCGGGCTGTCGTGGTGCAACAAGTACGCCAGCGCATTCGCCGCCGACATGTCGCCGATCAGGCCGAGGCAGGTGGCCGCCGTCTCGACAACGCGCTCCTCTTTTTCATCGAGTAGGAGCTTCAGGCACTCCGGCGACCAATGCAGTTGAAGCTGCTCGGACAGGCTGTCTGGGTCGTTGCGGTCTAGGAAGGGTCGTGCGAGGTGCAGGAGTCGGTTGGCGGCGGCTTTTTGTTCGTCCATGCGGGTCGCCTTCAGAGAGTGTTCCCGCGCGGATCGGTTCCACCATCACGCCGGAGGGACTGTTCGATTTCAAAACCAGCCGGTGGGGACTTGCGTCGAGATTGGCTGAAAACGCCCCGCACGGCACGCTAAAAGGTACGATCAACTATATCCCTGTGAAAATGCCGGGTCAAATGCGGACCGGCTTTTTTTGTATCGGGAATGCGATAACATGGCTCCCAGCATTGAAATGCGGTCTTTTCACAAAACTGCCGTGCCGGGTATTTCGTAGGTTGGGCATTGCCCACCATGCTTTGTAACAAGGCCCCCATCGTGCGATCCAAACCAGTTCGCCACATTCGTGCGATTCCCCGACTGTCCTACCGCCGACCAGACGCTCACAAGGGCGATTTTGGGCGTCTCCTCGTCATCGGCGGCTCTCGGGGGATGATCGGCGCGCCGGCCTTGGCCGCGAACGCCGCGTTGCGGGCCGGTGCGGGGCTTGTGACCGTTGCGGTGCCGGAGGTTATTCAGCTTGCGGTGGCAACGCTATGCCCTTGTGCGACCTCGATCCCACTACCGTCCACGAAGCAGGGCATCCTTGATCCTCGCGCATCACACAAGTTGCTTCGTGGGATGGGCAACTTTGGTGAGAACAAACCCAGCGTCGTCGCGGGCGGGCCGGGGCTGGGACGGGGAACGGCTGCATTTGAGAAGTCACTACTCGACCTATGGCTGTCGTTCATGAAGGTCAGTGTCGCACTGGTGCTCGACGCCGATGCGCTCAACGCGCTGCACAAGTCGAATGTTTTAAACAAGCGCGGATGGAACCTTGTCCCGTGGACGCGGACCGTGATCACGCCACATCCGGGCGAACTGGCGCGCCTGCATGGTGTCTCCACGAAGGTCATTCAAAGTGATCGCAAGGGTTGGGCCGTGCGCACGGCACGGGAACTTGGCGCTCATACTCCAAGCGATTGCGAAACTCCTGTCGTCGCCCTCAAAGGTGAGGGCACGATCGTCACCGACGGTCGGCGCGTCTTCATTAATCGCACCGGTAATCCCGGCATGGCCACCGGCGGATCCGGCGACGTGCTCACCGGAATCATCGCGGGCTTCATCGCGCAGGGAATGACCTGCTTCGATGCGGCCGTGCTTGGCGTTCATGTGCATGGCCGGGCCGGCGATGTCGCAGCGAAGGAATTGGGACAGGCGAGCGTAATCGCCACGGACGTGCTGGAACGGCTACCAGGGGCGATGAAGCGGTGAAGCTCGTCGTTTCTCACGGTGCCGCTTTGCATTCATAGATGGTCCAACCGTCGGGCCGGTCGGGGAGATACGGGACGAGTCGCTGACCGGTGGTGGAGAGGACGAACGGCACTGCGCCGGCGACCTTGAGTTTCTCAATCGCATCGACTGCTCCGGTCTCAAGTGGATAACAGGTGCGTTCGACGAAGAACTCCATGACCGTGTTTTCGCCGAGGTAGCGCCGGTCGACAATGAGAGCTGCGTTGTTCGGCAGTCGATCTTTGATGACTCTGCTCAATTCGAGATAGGTCGGCTCG
>JBBTET010000072.1:16555-41051 GCA_038042195.1 Planctomycetota bacterium
GGCTCGTCCGGCTTCACCGTGCCCGCCGTCCATGCTTCGCGAAGGGTGAACGCGCACATCCATAGCATCGAAGCGGAAATAATCACTCTAAGGGGCAGGACGAGGGGCGTTTTGCTTCGTTTTGTGTTTACGTTTGGCGAGTGCGTCCACTGACGTACCAGCAAATAAACCCCGGCTGCCAAGACACTTGCGCCGATGACCTGTACCAGAACCCACTTGTTCTGCATCATGATTGCGCCAAACGTTGCCGGAGACGGATAGCCTTGGCCGACCGTGTGCGGGCGAATCGGATACAGCAGCGCCATGACGGCCGTTGAGAGAACGAGGGCGGTGTCGAGCGGTCGGCACTTCAATGCGCGGGCAAGCAATCGGCCGGCCAGAAGTAGAAACGCCGGCATCGCGATAAGCGTGGCGGTTGGCGTCTTGGTCGTGGCGATGAGGAATGGAGCGAGTGCCCCGACGCCCCAGATTAGGAGCAAGGATTGTCCTGCGGGGCGCGAGCGAACAAACTGAATCGCTGACAGTCCCACGGCAAGAATCACGATGGGATAGAACGCGCCGTAGATGATGATGCAATAATCAAAAAGAACGCGATCCCACGGCCCGGCCCATTCTTCCACGTCGGTGGTCAGGTGCCGACCCACGTGAGCCATTTCATGCTGGAACTCGTTCGGATACCTCCACGCGCACCATGTCGTCCATGGGGCGGCGACGATGAGAAAGGAGACGAATGCGAGCATTACAGGTCGTACACTCACTTCCACGCGGCGAAGCACGCCAAGCTTCGTGAGCAAATAGACTCCGGTGATAACCGCGAGCACGATGAGGCCCGGGAAGCTCTTGGAAAGGAACGCACACCCCGATGCCGCACCCGCAAGGGGTATCCAACCCCAGTGTCGGCTGTGTAATGCGCGCACCACGGCGTACATGCCCAACTCGACCCAGAATAGCAGGGCGGTGTCAATGTGATCGCTGAACCAATAGCCGTGGGCGAGTTGCAATAACGCCGGCGAGAGTGCTTGAATCGCCGCAGCGATGAGCGCCGCGATTCGGCCGACGGTTCTTCTTCCTATGGCGTAGGTCAACCAGACGGATGCGGTCGCCAGCAGGAGGGATGGCACTCGCAGCGCAAGGGTGGTCTTGCCCAGGAGCGCGAAGCTAACGGCGATCTGCCAGAGCGGGAGCGTTCCCTTGTGGAGCCAAACGTGGTTCTCGCGCCAGTTGGTGTAATCGAAGGGGAGCCAGGGCTGCCGATGCAGCACCGGCTTGAGCGGATCATGAAGGAGGTTGGAGGCGACAAGGGCGTGGAAGGATTCGTCGTAGTAGGTCAGGTTGGAGTGGCCGAGATTGCGGAGTTTTATCAGGAAGGCGGCGGCCAGGATTGCGACGAGAAGAATGGTATGTAGGCGATGCGATTTGTGAAAAGCAGGCGACATGCGATGTTGAGCAGTGGACGTGACAGGGTGTTGATTTGTTGATGCTCTCACGCGAATGTCGGCTTATCTCGCGGCAGCCTTGCGATGTGCGCGTCGAGGCTGAATGGGTTTTGAAGTGCGTTTTGTTGATTTCTTGCCACGCCATGCGTCCAAAGCCTCCTGCGAAACTTGATCGAACAGCTTCTCCTTGCAAGCGCCGCAGGCCCAATGGGGAATGGGTGGAGACGAAATCCTTCCGCTGGGCCCCTCAAAGGTCCATGCCACGCATACCCAGTGAATCTCCTGGGAGCCGCATGTTGGGCAGCGCGTTATCGTAAAGCTCGGCGCGATCTTCTTCTTCATGACGCAATGGACTTCTTGGATGAAATCATGACATAGAATCGGTCTCCCTCGGCTTCGGACTGAATCTTGCCTTTGGTGTAAACCGAGATACTCCATCCCATGTTGTGGAATCGATGACGTACAACGTCTCTCGCTTTCCGGTTCTTGGGTTTGCCGACCTCAATCGCTTCTTGATCTTTGTAGCGTTAAGAATCGATTCGATCACGTCCGCGCGCGATAGGCTGTCGCGAATCATCTCAATCTCCGCCTTTTCGGTGAATGCCACTCTCTGAGTTTGACAAAGGCGCTTGATCTCAATCAGAGTGTGATCCATTCATGAAGATTTTATGCTCGGTGTATCCAATCGCCAAGACAATTCGCAAAAACGGGCTAATCCGCCGGTTGCGTACTGGGCGGTTCTTCACCGGGCTTGGGAGGGTTCGCGGGGCGCGGGCGCCTTCCGTCGGGTGTCGGCCAGCCGCTGATGTCCTCCAACCTCGCAAGTCGCAGTCGGACCTCCTCAATCTTCCACCGCCGTTTGAATGTCAGCTTCACCTCTTCGCCCGCCGCGCGATCGGACAGTCGCCGTTGCAGGTCGAGCAGGTCGCCGATGGGTTGGCCGTCGATGGTGAGCAGGCGATCCCCCGGTTGCAGGCCGGCCTGCGCGGCGGGGGACTGTTTGGCGACGAATTGAATCATTACGCCGCCTTTCAAGATCGTGTCGAGCAGCGGTATCTCGTCGGTTGTGTCGTCGCCGAGGATGACGCCGATCTTCCCTGGCTCAATGGTCTGGCCCGCCAAGAGCCGATCGAGGACGTGGTCGATGCTGTCGCGGTACACGGCGAATCCGATGCCGCTGTCGTACCACTCCGCCCCGGCCAGCGCACCACCCGCTCCCGCCATTGGCACGATGAGTCCCAGCACGCGTCCATCGAGATCAATGAGCGGACCGCCGTAGTTCACTGGTGAGAGCTTGGCGTCGGTCTGAACGGCGTGGCCATTGCGCCGCGCGAGGGCGCTGATGATCCCCAACGATATCTGCGGCTCCGGTGCGCCCAGCCCTCGACCGCAGGCGACGGCGTATTGACCGACGGTGAAGGCGGGCTGACCGGTCGGATGACCTGTCCCACACTCGTGTTGCACCCATTGCGCCGGCTTCAAGCCCGGCGCGTTCACCTTGAGCAACGCCAGTCGACGAATCAGATCGCGCCCGAGGAGTTTGGCGGCTACGCGCGTCCCATCGGGGAGGGACACTGTGATCACGGATGGAGCGCGGGCAAAGTTGAAACTGCTGGTGATGATGAGGCCGTCCGTGGAGAGAACCACTCCCGTCGTCGGCCCTTCGGCGAGTCGAAACGACTCCTCAACGACGCCCATCGGCCCCTGCGTCACCACCGGTTGCGCGCCGCCGATGGTTTCGATGGTGACCATGCTCGGCGCGACGATCTCCACCGCGCGGCGGACGGCGTCGGCCTTGGCGCGATCGATGTCACGCGGCGCGGCATGCGTCCAATGTGAACCAACGCATACGATGATTGTCGTGGCAATGTGAATCCGTCTCATTCCGGTTGCACCCCCAGTGTCACCGGCAGGTTCAACACCTGCTCGCCGCGCTTGATGGTGAAGGGAATGGTCTGCCCCACCACGAGGCTCGCTAACGCCTGCTGATACGTCGCCGCATCGACGACGCGCTTGCCGTCGATGGCGACAATAAGATCGTCCTGTTTGATTCCCGCCTTTGCCGCGGGTGAATCGGTGCGAACGCGCTCGACGAAGGCCGAGACATGTCGGTAACCTAGCTCTGACAGGCGAATGCCGACGTAGGGCTGGCTGGATTGGTTGCTCGGCGCGGTCGTTGAAGACGTTGGATGGATGGAGGGGGCGGCTGCGCCACTCACCGGCGAGACGCCGGTGCCACCCAGTGTCGAGACGCCGGTGCCACTGAGGAACTCCGCAAGCTGCTCACCGGGGATCGCGTAGTTGATCCGCGTGTTCGTGGTGGTTGCCTCGACGACCTTGCCAACCAGGCCGATGAAGCGTCCATCGAGGTCGAGGACCGGTCCGCCCGCCGAGCCGGGGTTCGCTGTAATCGCGTCGTACACCAGCGCGGGGCCGGTGTATTCGAAATCCTGGGCCAGCCGACGTGCCCGCATCGTCGGCAGCCGGGCGCTGAGAATCCCACGACTCACCGAGACCGGCTCATCGCCATCGGCAATTTTGAAGCAGTTCGTCATGGCGAGGATCGTGTCGCCGGGGCGGAGCGCGTCGGTCGTCGCCGGTGGAAGAAAGGGCAACCCCGTCGCGTCGATGTGCAGCAGGGCGAGTTGTCGCGCTTCGTCTGTGCGCACGAGCGTCGCATCAAATCGCCGGCCGTCCGACGTCACCACGCGAAGATTTCGACCGGTCACGAGAATGGAGAGCGTCGTGATGACATCGCCATCGGCCGACACGATCACGCCGGTGCCATAGCCGTGTTCACGACCCGCCGCCGCTCCGTAGAGCTTCACCACGGCAGGCGACGCCTTGTCGACGACCTCGCGGATGGGGTTGCCGACAGCGATCAACGGGATAAGAAGGATGGCGACCGCGTGAATCATTGTTCCTTGCCTCCGACTTCAATCGTGTCGAACACGTCCTCGCTGACGAGTCTCCCATCGACAAACATCTTCCGTCGATGGGCGAACTTCAACAGACCGAATCTGCGTTCATCCTCGTATTCATGGCGAATCACGCGTCCCGTGCCCGGCTCCTTGAACTCTGATGCCAGCAGCCGGCCATCCACGTCGTCCATCCAGACGCGATAGGACGACTTCGCGTCGGTCGCCGGTTGCGTCGTCACCTCGTTGTCACCGGCGACTTCCTTCAGATCACGTCGAACGATCGCCGCCATCTGACCGTTGACCTCATCCGAGCCGACAATCTCCCCTTGTGGCGTGCCGTCCTCCGACGCATCACGAATCACGCGCCAACGAATCAACCGTTCAATCTGGTCTGCGGACGCGGATGCACTCAGCGCGGCGGCTCGCTCTTCCACTAGATCGATGGGCGTGCCCGCGTCCCGCCCAGGCGAGGTGCTTCGCACTTGCGGACGATCCGTTGGTCTTCGGACCCCCTTGGCATGAATCGACTGCAACGCCGTCAACGCCTCGCGCCCGCCGTTCGACCCACCCAGGCGGGTGTTCCACTTGGCGTAGAGATCAAACAACCTTCGCACGGCCCGTCGGTTCGCGGCGCGGGTGAGCTTGTTCGGCGCGAACGGATCGATTCGCGTTTCCCCTTTTCGCGGGGTCGTTGCCCGCGTCTCCGGCAGGGGCAGGGTGTCCAGTCGAAGCACGGAGCGCAGGGTCTGATTCTCGCGCTGATACACCACGTCCACCGTCCAGTCTGCCGGGTAGGTGCCGAGATGTGACAAGAAGTGGTTCGCGCTGCGCAGCTCCACGCCGCCGAAGCGCAGCAGTTGATCCCCAAGCCGCAGCCCGGCGCGATAGGCCGCCGAGTCGCTCAAAATCTGATTGATGACGATCTTGCGCCTCATGTCGGCGACCGTGAAGCCCGCTGCGGCGTGAGGCGTGGTCAACCCGGCGCGCAGGGCCGGGATGAACCGCCGAATCTGATTTGTGGTGATCGCATAACCGACGCCGACGTTGACGCGACCGCGCTCCTCGATGGAGACGCGTCCGTTGATGCCGACGAGTCGACCTTCCATGTTGAACAGCGGCCCACCGGAGTTTCCGGGGTTGATCGACGTGTCGACCTGAATGCAATCGGTGTAGCTCAAGGCCCGCCCCGTTCCCCATTGATAGCGATGCAGGCCCGACACGATGCCGAACGTCACGGTCGGCGAGTAATCCTCGGCGAGCAGGAACGGATTGCCGAGCGCGAGGCACGGGTCGCCGACCTGAAGCATTTCCGAGTCACCCATCGCAGCAGGCGTGAACGGTCCACCGGACATGATGCGAAACATCGCCACGTCGCCGTGTGGATCAATTCCCAATACCTGAATCTCAAGCTTCTTTCCGTTGGCCAGCCCGACATCTCCGACGCGATCCTTGAGCATTGCCGCGACGACATGGAAATTGGTCAGGCCGTAGCCCTCCGCGTCGATGATCACCCCCGACCCGCCACCCGCACCGGCATCCTTGGCAAAGAGACACGCCACCGAAGGCGTCACGCGCCGGATGATCTCGATGCGATCACGCTCTTCAGCCAGCACCGCAGCACGACCACCCGCCCAGGCGAGGTGCTTCGCATCGGAGTCGGCTACCTGCCCAAGTCCCACCGCCAATCTTAAGAGCATCCCCACCGCTGTGATCATGACGGTTGATTCTAGCGGCGTATGGGCACCGGTCCTTCGCCCATGCAAAAACACAGCCGGGGGCGGCTGTGCTCCATCACAACTTCCGCAATTCCTGCGCCCGCCCCACTCATGCAGCCGTTCCACCCACCCAGGCGGGTCTTCGACTTGTCACCGCCAACCCCCCGGCCTACATTGACCCCCGCTAGAGCGAGGTCTACGACTTGGAAATCACCACAGGGGGTGCGGGCTGCTCGTGCGTGAGTCCCTTTTCGCGCGCGGCCGCGCCATCGTCCAGCCGCCAGTTCCGGCAGGTCGATACACCCTCCAGAGGCGGGTCTTCGACCTGTAACCTTTGCAACGACCGAAAGCTGCTCGTGCGTGAATCCCTTCTCGCACGCCGCCGCAACAGGAAGACACCGACATGAACAGTGAGATCGCCCACGTCCACGGACGCGAGGTACTCGACTCCCGAGGCAACCCCACTGTCGAGGCTGTCATTGTTCTCGGCGACGGTTCGACCGGTCAAGCCATCGTCCCCAGTGGCGCATCCACCGGTGAGCACGAGGCCGTTGAGCTGCGCGACGGGGATAAGAAACGCTACCTCGGCAAGGGCGTCCTCAAGGCGGTCGAACACGTCAACACCGTCATTCGTAATTGCGTCACCGGCATGGACGCGACCAATCAGGAAGAAATCGACGCCGCGCTGATCGCCCTCGACGGCACGCCGAACAAGGCCAAGCTCGGCGCGAATGCGCTGCTTGCCGTTTCGATGGCGAGCGCCCGGGCCGCGGCGGATTCGTGCGATCTGCCCCTCTTCCGGTATCTCGGTGGTTGTCATGCCCATGTGTTGCCCGTCCCGATGATGAACATCCTCAACGGCGGTAAACATGCCGACAGCACGGTCGACTTCCAGGAGTTCATGATTCAGCCGTGGGGCGCGCCGACGTTTCGCGAGGCCCTGCGATGGGGCGCGGAGATTTTTCATACGCTTAAAAAGGTTCTGCACGACAAGGGCTACAACACGGCCGTCGGCGATGAAGGCGGTTATGCCCCGAGTCTCAAGAGCAACGACGAGGCATTTGAGGTGATCGCGACGGCCGTCGAAAAGGCCGGCTACAAACTGGGCGAGCAGGTCTTCTTCGCCCTCGACCCGGCCACCAGCGAGATGGCCAGCGAGGCCGGCGCTCCGAACAAGTACAAGTTCTACAAGAGCAATCCGAACAAGGTCGCCTCTGCGGAGGAAATGACCGACTACTGGGCCGAAAAGTGCCGCCAGTGGCCCATTCGCAGCCTGGAGGACGGCCTTGCAGAAAATGACTGGGCCGGTTGGGCCACGCTCACGAAGAAACTCGGCGCGACGACGCAGTTGGTCGGTGATGATCTCTTTGTGACCAATCCGACATTTCTCGCTCGCGGCATCAAAGAGAAGTGCGCGAATAGCATTCTCATCAAGGTGAATCAGATCGGGACGCTGACCGAAACGATGCAGGCCATCAACATGGCGATGCGCAACGGATGGACCGCCGTCGTCAGCCACCGCAGCGGTGAGACTGAAGACACGACCATTGCCGACCTCGTCGTGGCCACCAACGCCGGCCAGATCAAGACCGGCAGTCTGTCACGAACGGACCGACTTGCGAAGTACAACCAACTTCTGCGAATCGAAGAGATGCTTGGCGATCAGGCCGTGTACGGTGGTAGCTTGTGGAATAAGTAAGTCATGCAAGACTCGGACGAAACATTTCAGCCGTCGGTACCTGCCGACCCACCGTGCTCACCGGCCGGCCATCGGTTCATGTTCGTGGTCTTGGCCATTCTCTCATTCGCCCTCTTCGCCCCGGCCGTCTTGTTGCCGCGCATTCGTTCCTTTGGCGAGTTGCTGGTTGAAGAGCAGAAGCTCAAGCAGCGCATTGCCGAATTGAACGACGAGGCCCGCCGTCGTGCGGAATTGGAAGAGGCATTCTCACATGATGCGATTGTGAACGAACGGCTTGCCGTCCTCGATCTCGGCTATCACAAGCCGAATGAGGAAGTGTTCTCCGTCATCCATGACGAAAGCATCAGCGCATCTCAGGTTCCTCCGATGGACGTCCACCCGCCGCGAAGTGCGCTGCTGATCCCCGACGACTGGCCTACGTGGACGCTGAATGCCGAGCGTTGGGCACAGCAGCGCGGCATCGTCGATCTGTTCCTCGACGAGTCGCTCCGCCCGGTTTTCCTGCTTATGTCCGGCGGACTGCTCGTCGCCGCGTTTGTCCTCTTTGCCCCGAGGATTCGCCTCCCGCGCCCCATCCGACCCCTGCCGGCCGAGCCTGACCATGACGCCCATTCACTCCCCCACGCAGTAAATCACCAACCCGTCTAACATACTCCCCCGGCACATTCGCCGCCCAACTAAGAAACCACCCCGAGTGCGCCATGGCCTCCGTCTCAATGCAAGATGTCAACAAGTCCTACGCCGGGCAAATGGTCCTGCGCGGCGTGACCCTTGATCTGCACCGGGGAGAAAAGGCCGGTTTCATCGGAGCCAACGGCAGCGGCAAGACCACGCTCTTTAAGCTGCTCACAGGCATCGAAGCCCCCGACAGCGGCTCGATCACCGTCTCGCGCGGCACCACCATCGGCTATCTGCCCCAGGAGCCGGACTTGCCGACCGGTGCAACGCTCCTCGAAGCCGTCGAGACGGTCTTCGCCGACCATCGCATTCTGGAGGCCCGGCTGGAGCAGCTCTCGCATGAAATGGGCGAGGCCGATGATGAGTCGCGCCGCGAATCGCTTATGTCGGAATACGACCGGCTCCGCGCCAAGTTTGAGACCGGCGGCGGGTATGCCTATGAGGTGCGCCTTCGCGAAGTCCTCGGCGGACTCGGCTTCGACCCCGACGAGTATCAGAAGCCCGTGCAGGTGCTCTCCGGCGGGCAGAAGTGCCGCGCGGCCCTGGCTCGGTTGCTGCTCGCCGAGTGTGACATGCTCCTGCTCGACGAGCCGACGAATCACCTGGACATCGACGCGACGCGCTGGCTGGAGAATTACCTCACCGCTCACAAGGGCGGCGCGGTCATCATCTCGCACGACCGCTATCTGCTCGACCGAGTCGTCACCAAGATCATCGAGTTGGAGAACCACGCCGTCTCCACCTATCCCACGAATTACACCAACTACGCCGAGGCCAAACGTATTCGACAGCTCAATGCCTCGCGCGAGTATGTGAAGCAACAGGAGTGGCTTACCCACCAGCGCGACTACATCGACCGCGTGCGATATGCCAAGGACTCCGCCAAACAGGCTCGCGGTCGGCAGAAGTACCTCGATCGCATGGAAGCCGACGGGAAGATCCTGGAGAAGCCCACCGGCGACCGGGCGAAGATGGCCCTGAAGTTCAAGGCCAACGACCGCGGCGGCGACATGGTCATTCGCTGCGTGAATGCATCGAAGGGCTACGACGGCGTCACGCTCATTCGCGATCTGAACTTCGAGATGACCCGTGGCGAAAAGATCGGCATCATCGGCCCCAACGGCGTCGGCAAGACGACGCTCCTGCGAATGCTCCTCCGCCAAACGCCAGCAGACTCCGGTGAGGTGCGCCTTTTCGAGAATCTGACCGTCGGCTACTACGACCAGGAGCACCGCGACCTCGACGGCTCGCTCTCCATCATCGAGGCCGTGCGACAGGTTCGTCCCGGCGTGAGCGAGGCCGAGGCCCGGTCGTTTCTTGCGCTCTTTCTCTTTCGCAAGGAAGAGGTCTTCAAGCGCGTTGGCAGCCTCTCCGGCGGCGAGCAGTCGCGCGTCCTGCTGGCCCGGTTGGTCTGGACGAATCCGCAGGTGCTCGTCCTTGACGAACCGACCAACCACCTCGACATCCCCGCCCGCGAGGCGTTGGAGGAGGCGCTTACTCTTTACCCCGGCAGCCTGCTCATGGTCAGCCACGACCGCTACTTCCTCGACCGCGTCGCCGTGAAGCTGCTCGTCCTGCCGAAGCGCGGCGAACACGAGGTCATCGACGGGAGCTGGTCGGCGTACTCCGCGATTATCGCCGCGCGTGAGACCGCCCAGCGAATCGAATCTGAAAAGCTCCGCGACGAGGCCCGCCGCGCGAAGGAGCAAAAGGAGCCAACCCCGCCGAAGAAGAAGTCTCGCTCCAAGTACGCCCCACAACGGATTTCGGAGTTGGAGGGCAGAATCATCGCCCACGAGACGCGCATGAAGAAATTGGAGACGCTCTTCGCCGACCCCGCAGTCCTCAAGGATGCCGCCCGCTCGAAGCAACTCCATGAGGAATACCACGGCCTTAAGGCGGAGTTGGAAGACCTGAATGGCCAGTGGGAAGCAGCGGTGGAAGGGCAAGCCTGATCATCACCGTAGTTTGGTACGCTCGTCGGCCCCGCCGTAAGATGATACCCATGCGAGCATCAACCTCGGTCACACTCTTGGGCCTGTCGCTCATGGTCGCCATGCCGGCCTTGTCTGACGACTGGCCCAACTTTCGCGGCCCGCGCCACGACGGTGTGTCTCGTGAAAAGCAAATCACGTTCGATTGGCCGAAGGACGGGCTAAAGGAGCTTTGGCGACGCGAGATTGGCGCCGGCTTCAGTTCCTTTGCCATTGCCGACGGGCGTGTCTTTACCTGCGGCACGGAGGAGCAGCAGCAGACCCTCTTCTGCCTGGACGAACGGACCGGTGGCGTTCAATGGACACTTCGACTTGAAGCGCAGATGACCGACCCCGATCCAAATCTCCACGGCCCTCGTGCCACGCCGACGGTGGACGGTGATCATGTTTATTTTTTGGCTTCACTCGGGCGCATGGTCTGCCTCTCGTCAAAGACCGGCAATATCGTCTGGGAGCATCTGTTCAAGAATAAGCCGCATTGGGGGTACGCCGGGTCTGTCCTCATTGACGGCGATCTCGCAATTGTCAGCGCAGGCGGCAGCGATGGGTCGTTAGTCGCATTGAACAAACTCACTGGCAAGCCGGTCTGGACGTGCGGCGATGAGGCGACCGGTTACGCAACGCCGTATCCAATTGCCGTTGAAGGGAAGCGATACGTCTGTGGCTTCATGGCCAACAGCGTACTCATTGCCGAGCGCGACACGGGCCGACAGGCGCTCAGCGTCCCGTGGCCGTCGCATTCGGGCGTGAACGTCGCCGGGCCTCTCTGCCATGAAGATCGCTTGTTGGTGAGCACCGGATACGGATTCGGCGCCGGCCTCTTCAAACTCCGGCGCGACGGTGACAAACTCGCCGTAGATGAGTTGTGGAAGACCCTTAAGCTGCGCAACAAGTTTCAGACGCCGATCCTGATCGACGGCCATCTTTACACGAGTGACGAGACCGGACTGAAATGCGTCGAGTTCGCCACCGGCACGGTCGTCTGGCAAAAGCGCGGCATCGTCCACAGCCCCCTCATCGCGGTCGGCGATCACCTGATTCTGTTGCGGGAGACCGGCGAACTCCAACTCGCCAGGGCATCCACCAGTGGCTTCGAGATCAGCTCGGAGACTCGGTTGTTCGAGGGCAGCACGCGCGGCCTCATGCAGCAGATCACCCGGCAGCGGCAGGGCAAGCGATGCTGGACCGTCCCCGTGGTGGCAAACGGTCGCCTCTTTGCTCGAAATCATGACACAGTGGTTTGTCTCGACTTGTTGAAAAAGTAGGTCGTTCCCAATCTAGATAACGCGGTGTGGCTCGCGCTTACTTTGTCGCGGCAATGAACTCTCGCAATCGCTTCGCATCCATCTCCGCCGTCGTCTTGCCTCCGCGCTTCAATGCTGTCCCAACGATCACCCCATCCGCCGATTCCAAGCACTCCGCCACAGTCGCCGCCGTCACGCCTGAGCCGATCCACACCGGGCGATCGGGCACCGTCTGCTTCACGCGTTGCACCTGCTGCAAATCCGTCGCGTAACCCGTCCCAGCGCCGCTGACGATGAGCATGTCGGCACCCGCTCGATGGGCCGTCTCCTCCGCTGCAAGGGCGATGTCCGGTTGGCTGATCGGCTGGGCGTGTTTCACATGCACGTCGGCTGCGATCTTCACACGTGGTGCAACCATGGCCCGTCTCGGCAGCAACTCATCCGGCCGCCCCGTGATAAACCCCTGATCAGTCGCATAGACCCCGGACAGCACGTTCACGCGAATGAACGCCGCCCCCGTCGCCGCCGCAACGGCCAACCCCGACAAGCCATCGTTGCGAAGCACATTTACACCCACCGGCACACCCACGGCCCGTACGACGTGGTCCGTGATGACGCTCATCGCCGCGATTGTTTCGCGCGGCACCCGGTCTGCCGCAAAAGGTGAATCTCCGAAGTTCTCCACGATGACGGCCTCGAACCCCGCATCGACGAGCATCTTCGCCTCGCGGACCGCCCGCTCCACGATGGCCTGCATCGGCAACGCCGCCCGCGCCGATCCCGGCAGCGCCGGCAGATGGATCATCCCGATCAGACGGCAGGCCTCCACGACCGACCCGCGCCGACCAGCCCTACTCTTTTTCTTCATGGGTGCCTTTGTCTTGAAAGGACCGGCGGACAGATGCGTCCTCACCTGTTGCCGGCTCGGGTGTGCGATACAGATCGCAGGGCGTTAGTCGCCGCGCCTTGGCCTCATTTAGCGTGATTCGGTTCGATTCGATCAGGTGCGCCTCGTGCCGACAATCGACGGGGTGATAGTGCGCTGCATAGCGCCCGACCAGTACCTCGCGCTTACCCGCCCCGCCGTCCAGCCGCTTCCAAATCCCTTTTCCCTTCTCCCAGGCCTCTTTCTCCTTTTTCAAATACTCCGCATGACCCGAGAAGTCCATCGTCGAATCGCACCACGCCAGCCCCTCGGCGATCAACTCTGCTCCCAGATCCGGCCTGCCCTCCGACGGCTGAATGGAGACCCTCATTCGTCCCAGCGAATCTCGCCCGAATTGATTCGTATTGCCGACGAGCAGCACCGTGACACCGGACACACGCTCCTCCACCCGCCTCACAGTCTCTTTGGCCCCCTCCTGGCGCACCAGCGGAAAACAAACACCCACGAGCGTCGCTTTCTCGCCTTTTTCCAGAATAAGCGTGCCTCCAGGCAGCACGGTCTTTACGCGCACGCTCGTTCGATCCTCGTTCGTCCACTTCGGTCCAGATGGTTGCGTCGATTGGGTTTTCTCGGAGTTCGATGTTGAACCGTCCTTCGTGGCCGCGTCCTTGGCATGGAGTTTTTCGCACGTCTTGCACTGTCGCCGCCCTTCCGCCTCTGCCATTGCGACCGAGCCAAACGTCACACGATTCTCCGCTGCGATCTTTTTCAAGGAGTAGCAGTCGGGATGGGTGTGATAGACCTTGCCATTCGCGGCCCCGATGATCGGGTCGCTGATCGGCAACTTCGCGGCGGCACTACCTGCATAAACGAAAACCACGACCATCGGTGGAGCCAGGACACATGCCGATGTTTTGTGACGGTTGGTTCGGTCGGCCCGGCTCATCTCAATCCTCATGCCCCCTCAGTTAATACCCGATTAATTTCCCGCTTTGCGAAACACCGCCACCACGTCCTCAATCGGCACGACGAAGAGCTGATTGTCCCCTTCAAAGTCGACCGGAATGGCATTCTTCGGGTTAAACAGCACCTTGTCATACTGGCGGATCGGAAAGTCGGTGTCGTTCTGGATTTGCACCGAGATGGCCACGACGCGGCCCGTGATGGTCGGAATCTCGATGTTGTCGGGAAGCTGAATGCCGCCCTTGGTTTGCTTCTTGTCGGCGTCCTTGCGAATCAAGACTCGCTTGCCCAACGGCTCGACGATCTCAAGCTTCGTTGCCCGTGTCTTTGATGACGAATCCGACATGAATATCTCCGCGTGGTGCTTGATTCTACCAAGAACCCTGTGTCTAACCAAACCTCGACCGAGCTAGGGCGCATTCGCTCGTGAGGTCGTAGGCGGCAACTCTCCCGTCTGCCACGCACGCCACCGCTCGCGCCAATGGCCCACGTTTGTACGAGTGATGATCTCCGGCTCAACGACGACCAATGCACTAAACGCGCTTCCGCGTCCATCGAGCAGCCGTAGAGATGCAAACAGCGCCTCCTGAACAGCCTTTCGATAGTCGTACGAGACCAACGCCGTGATTCGCCCATCCTCCACCTGCGTCAGGTATACCGGATCGTTGCTGCATAGGATGACCCCATACCCTTCCGGCACCAGCCGATCTTTCGCCCCGATTGCGCGATATGGCCAGTCGTCCAACATCACCCATCCCGCCGACCGTGGGTATTTTCGAGTCTCCGCCTTGACGACCTCCAACGCCGACAACCGGTTCTCCCCACAGGCCACTTCACGGAGCAGCGTCATCCCGTTGGATTTGATCATCTTAAGCCGCATGCCCCGATGCCGTTCGCTCAACTCGGCGTGGTCATCTCCCCCATGAAGGAGGAGCACCGACGTGGAACGCACCTTCGGCAAGAGGCCACATGCCTCGGCTGCCGCTTCGCCGATGTCGCTCTCCAACGGTCCGCAATACACACTACGGACCGTGCCGGCCGTGTCCCGTCCGAACGTCACCACGGGAATACCCCCGCGCGCGATGCCGTCAATTGTCGGTGCGAGTAACAGTTGCTCGCTTGGCTCAATGCAGATGACATCCACCTGGCCAATCAGCCCTTCGAGCAGTTTCTTCTGCTCCATGGGAGAAACCGTCGGCGGTGCCTCGATGCGAATCTCCAGCCGTCCACTGTTGCCCTCGACCTGCTTCGCCACGGCCTGCAACACCGGCCACGTCGGATGATCCCGCCCCATACCCACCACGGCGATCCGAGTGATGCCGCGCGGGCGGGCATTCGGTGCCTCTTCTGATCGACAGGCAATCCCCGCCAATGGAATGGTAACAAACATCACGAAGTTAGAGCGCATGCACAAGCCGGTTCGATTCATCATTTAGCCACTGACCTTGGCCGGTGCCCGCCACCACGGGTACGTCAGCATCATCAGCCCCATCCCAATCGCCCCGCCAATGCCATCTGCAAAAAAATCAAACAGTTCGCACGACCGCCCCGTGATCGGCTGGGTCAGTTCGTCGAAGGCTCCATACGTCAGCAGCACGGCATACCACGCCAATGCAACTGGCAAAGGAAGCATCGCTCGAATCGAACCGAGCCGCCACACTACTATCGCCCCCAGGCCGAAGAACCCGATCATGTGCAGCAATTTGTCATGCTCCAACGGTTTGATCGGCTGATCAGGCGGGGGCAGGTGTGTGACTACGAACGCGGATATGAAGATCGAAACGCAAATCAGGGTGCGGACGAGGGAATTACCAAATGAATGACTGATGGGTGAATTGGAATCCAATCCAGACTCCGTTACGACCGCCCCTAAGGCATTACCGGCTCTGGGGTTGCATCGATTGGCACCGACACAGGAACAGTCTCTTGGACCTCAACCTCAACAGGCGGCGATTTCACCACCTTCTTGGTGCGCGGCTGCCTGACCACGGGGGCTGAGCCACACCTTTCAACCACACTCACAGGCGGCGTCGCGACGACGACTGGTGCAGGCGCAGGTGTCGGCGCAGGTGCAGGCTCTAACACCGCCACCAATTCCTCCGCCAGCGCAAGATAGTCCTCGGCTCCGTGGCTCTTCGGCGCATAGTCAAAGATTGACTGGCCGTAGCTGGGGCACTCGGCAAGCTTCACGTTGCGCCGAATCTTTGACACGAAGATTCGTGCATCCTTCCACGGAGACACGCCGCCCCGCGATGATTCGAGAAACGAACGCAGATCGGCAATCACCTCGCCTCCCAGTTTCGTCCCCGACTCATACATGCAGATGACCATGCCGGCGACCGTCAGTCGCGGGTTCAACCGTGCGGAGACCAGCGAGATGGTTTCAAAGAGTTTCCCAACGCCTTGAAGGGCCAGGAAGTGCGGCTGAAGAGGAATCAACACTCGCGTTGCAGCGGTCAGGGCGTTCAGCGTAAGAATGCCCAACGAAGGCGGGCAGTCGACCAGGGCGTAGTCATACGCGGCCTCGAGTCGTACCAGGTGATCTCGCAGAATCACCTCGCGGCCAACGACGCTAACCAGTTCGACCTCCGCCGCTGCCAAATCAATCTGAGAGGGAATGACGTCGATCAACTCGTCGGCCCGATGGATGGCTTTTTCCAGGGCGAGGTCGCGTGTAAGTAATTCATAGGCCCCGGAGCCGGTTGCCTTGGAATCCAGACCGAGGTGCGTTGAGAGATGCCCCTGCGGATCCATGTCGATGAGGAGTACACGCTTCCCTAGTTGCGCCAGACCAGCCCCCAGATTGGTCGCGGTGGCTGTCTTGCCGACGCCGCCTTTTTGATTGATGACTGCGATGCACTCCATTGCAGGCGTTCGTCCTTCGTGGAAGGCCTTCACCGACCACGGGAGGATTATACCGCCTCACCCTTACTGAAAACAGCCTGTCAACGTTGAATATGCGAATCCGCAAGCCTCATTTAGCCGTCTCGCTTGCATGGTGATGGGAAGCCACTGAATCGTGGCAATTCATACAGAACGTGGGGGGATGTGGAACCGTGGGAATTGCGGGGGATATAAGCGCATAAAAAATGGAAGGTGCCGCCGTGGCCGGAGCACCTTCCATTCATGCTGTTGGCCTTCAAACCATTTGAAGGCCCGAGTCTGAGTTCCATCGTTCGCAAATGAGCGAGAGGCTCAGGCTCGTTCGTCGCGCAAGAGTTACTTGCGCTTCTTCTTGGTGGCTTTCTTCTTGGTGGCGCTTTTCTTCTTACGTTTAGCCATAAGCGTCACCTCCTTTCCATTTCGCTGAAGTCTAAGTTCGCACTCCAAAAGATGTCAACACATTTTTTGGACGAACCTTATAATTCTTTTTTCGACGACTTGCGGTCCAATTCATAAATCGAAGTCGTTCATGCACCCCATTCGAGGCGCGCAAATGCTTCCCGACGCCTTCATCTTTGACCTCGATGGAACCCTTGTCGACTCCCTCGATGACATCACTGATGCGCTCAATGGCGCGCTCGCTGAAAACCACCTCGTCACCGCGCCCGCCGACCTCGTGCGCGGCTGGGTTGGAGACGGACTTCGCACGCTCTGCGCCCGCGCTGCACCTGGTGTCGATTCGGCGCGCTTGGAAAGGGTCGTGCGGAGCGCCGAATCGCATTACAAACGTGCCGTTGTTGTGAAGACGCGCGAATATCCCAACATTCTGAAAATGCTGGACTTATTGCAATCACGAGGTGCCCGAATGGCCGTCTTGTCGAACAAGCCTCATGCACTCACGATGGAGGTCGTTCATCGATTGAAACTCGATCATTTTTTTACCGTCGTTCAGGGTGCAACGAGTGAAGAAACACGCAAGCCATCACCCTTGTCGGCGCTCACAATTTCACATGGGTGGGGATGTGATCCGAGCGACGTTTTTTTCGTCGGAGACTCCCTCATTGACATCGCCACAGCGACCCATTCCGGGATGGTGTCGGTGGCTGTTTCGTGGGGGTTTGTACCGCGCGAAAAATTGTTGGCCGCTGGGCCGAATTTTCTTGTTGACGACCCCCTCCAGGTGCCCCTTTTGGAGAAAAAATAATTTTCTCCGACCCCGATTTTCGCGCCGCATCTCACCAACAAACCGTCGCTGCATCGAAGACCGGCCCGTCTCGGCAGCACAACGCATACCGTCGCCCCTCGGCGCGTCCACTATCTTTCACCTCGACCACGCACGACTGACACGTTCCCATTCCGCATCCCATGACGCGCTCCATCGCTGTCTCGCAATGTAGTCCGCGCTCCGCACATGCTCGCGCCACCGCGCGAAGCATCGGCTCTGGGCCGCATGCAAACACTCGCAACGATGACGGTGACGACTCGCTCGCCAACCGGCGCGCCAGACTGTCCGTCACGCGACCGCGCAGCCCACACGAGCCATCGTCCGTCGTGATCGACGCTGCGATTCCATCTCGTGCAAACTCCTCGACACACAGAGTGAATGCGCCGTCGTGCGATGGTTCTTCGCGCAATGAAATCGGCAGTAAATCGCGTGTCTGCGCACCATGGATACACTCGCATGAAACGCTGGTTTTCCGAAGGATTTCGCCTAGCCAGCGGATCGGAGGCAATCCCACGCCGCCTGCAATGAGCAGCGCGCGCTCCCCTTGCGCGGGCCTCGTGAAACCGCGCCCGAGCGGACCAAGTAGACTCACCTCATCACCGACGCGCAGTGCATCGAGCCACGCCGTTCCCGGCCCGACGACGCGCCCCATGATGTCGATCTCGACACCATCGTTCACGCAGTGCAGACCGCCGATGCTGAACGGCCGACGCATCATCGCACCGCCCGTGCCGTCGTCGGCGATCGCGCCAGGGTCACGACAAAGTATGTTTACGAACTGTCCCGGCGCAGTCTCGGGGAACGACGGTAATCGAAGCGTGATCTCAAAGTGTTCGCGACACAGCGTGCGTCGCCCGCACACGGGAGCAACGAAAAGCTTGGCGGCTGTTGCTGGAGTGACCATGTGATTCGCAGACTAGCGACGGAGGCTTGGTAGGTAAACGGCGGTCGTCTGACCAAAAAAAACCTCCGGAGCAGAACCAAGGTTCCGATCCGGAGGAGCGCCACGGCTATTCAAAAGCCGTAGTCGTGGCGTGAAGCCTTAAAAGTTGAGGGCCAGTATTGAAGTGTCTCGGCCCGGATGCACTATAGAAGCGAGCCGACCCCGATGTCAACGTATGAAACAGAGTATTTGGCTGCCCTTGATTAGATCGTAAGTTTAGTATTCATAACAATTTAGAGTCGTTGACGAATTCGTTTGGCAACATACTCCCTGGTTACATCCCGAGTATTCAGCTCGCTTTTTCTTGCCGGAGCCTATCAAACTACTGATTTCACCGCGAAACTGTCGCTTGCGGCATAACATATTGCAATTACTATGCTTATGAGAATTCGCCCCCGTTTCTGATAGGCCGCCCAATTCGTATCTACATTGACTCTTTACCTGGCCTTTCGATCCTGGGTTGCTCGTGTGATGTTGCTCCCGCGCCGCAACGATCATATCTTTCTGTTTTGACAAGATTTCCAGCCGAGAACCCATTCCATGTTTGACGCCCTCAGTGACCGCTTCAACGACGTTTTCCGCAAGCTCAAAGGCCGTGGTCGTATCTCCGAGGAGAACATCGCCGAGGTCATGCGTGATGTTCGCACCGCTCTTCTTGAAGCCGACGTGCATCTCGACGTCGTCAAAAACTTTTGCCAGAAAGTCACCGAGAAGGCCATCGGTGCCGAGGTCATCAAGACCCTGCACCCTGAGCAGGTCATGGTCAAGATCGTCCATGACGAACTCATCCAACTCATGGGGCCGGTCGATTCGCGCATCCCGTGGACCACGTCCCCGCCGACTATCATTCTCATGGCCGGCCTCCAGGGTTCCGGCAAGACGACCACCTGCGCCAAGCTGGCCCGCTACTGTCAGCAGCGCGACAAGAAGCCGATGCTCGTTGCCGCCGACTTGAAGCGCCCCGCGGCCATCGATCAGCTCGAAGTCCTCGGCGGACAACTCGGCGTACCCGTGTATGCCGAGCGCGACCATCAGAACGCCGTCAAGGTCTGTCGCAATGGCGTTGCTCTCGCTCAGCGTCAGTTGCTCGACGTGGTCATCCTCGACACCGCCGGTCGACTGGCCATTGATGAAGAACTCATGACCGAGTTGGCCAACGTGGCCCAGTCCGTCGGCCCGCATCAGATTTATCTCGTCCTCGACGCCATGACCGGCCAGGACGCCGTCAACACCGCCAAGCACTTCAACGAGCGCCTTGAGCTGGACGGCGTCATCCTGACCAAGTTCGACTCCGACACGCGCGGCGGAGCGATCCTCAGCGTCAAGAGCATCGTCTCCAAGCCGATCAAGTTCATCGGCGTCGGTGAGAAGATTGAGAATCTTGACGAGTTCCACCCGGACCGCATGGCCGGCCGCATTCTTGGGATGGGGGACATCGTTTCGCTCGTCGAACACGCCCAGCAGCAGGTCGATGTCGAGGAATCGGCCCGGCTCGAGGCCAAGATGAAGAAGGGCGACCTGTCGCTCGACGACTTCATCGGTCAGATGGAAAAGGTGATGAAGGGCAAGTCGCTGAAGGACATGCTCAAGATGATCCCCGGCGTGGGCAGCATGATGCGCCAGTCGGAGATGGACATCGACGAAGGCGAAGTCACGCGCATGAAGGCCATCGTCCACTCGATGACGCCGTACGAACGCTCAAACCCCAAAGTCCTCGACGCCTCGCGCCGCCGCCGAGTCGCCCGTGGCAGCGGCACCGACCCCGAAGACGTCAGCGGCCTGTGCAAGCAATTCCTCCAGGCCCGCGACATGATGAAGCAAATGGCGGGGCTTTCGATGGGCGACCGCATGAAGCTCGGCTCGCAGATCGCGCAGATGTCGATGGCCGGGGGCAAGATGCCGTCGCTGAAATCGCAGGCGCGGCCGAAGTTTCAGGTGAGTAATAAAGACAAGCGGAAGATGCGGAAGAAGAAGAGCCGGTAGGGGGGCGCTCCCGTGGAAAAAAGTTCAGGCCGCAAAAAAGTGCAAAAAGCGGGTTGGGGAGTGCGAAATCGCACAAACAGTTTGCAGTTTTTTGCAGATTGTTGCGGGTGAAAGAAGAGAATCCGCAGATTTCGCCAATGGCGCAGATTGGGTTTGGCGACGTTGAAACGTCGAAGGAAGGGGCCGAGGGGCAAAGGTGTCGAGGGTTCAAGGGGAGGAAGGGGTTGCTTTGCAACGCGGGTCCGCCACGGCGGATATTCGACATGGTGGGGCCTCCTTTCGTGCGGCAAACAACGGCGGGCACGCCCGGCCGGCTCAATGTGGGATACTAACACATACCTAACTAATATAGCGCGCGGGTAGGCGGGGGCAAGGAGATTTTTAGATTTTTTTGGGGGGGCCGGATTTCCGGCGAGTGGCATTGCGGCAGTTTGTCTGATGATCGCGCAAGTCTTCGTGGGGGCGTGAGTTGCGTGATGCGGTTGGATTCGGCGTCGGTTCGCGGGAGGGGATTCCCGCTGGAATGGGTGCGAGAAAGGAATCTCGCACCAGCGGCAGCGGGCGGACCCTACGGCTTTTTGGGCTGACTTGGGCCGGCGCGTTTCAGGGCGTCGACGAGCGATTGAGTGGAGATAATCTCCGGGAGTAGCTCCGGCTTATTCGTGTCGCCCGGTCGGTACACGACGAAAACCGGCACGCCGCCGCGGCTGTACCGATCCAAGTCGTCCTTGATTTCCGGCACTGGCAGCGTGTAGTCCGCCGAGTAGGCGACGACGTTCAACTGCTTCATCGCTGCAATGGTGTCCGGTGTCTCAATGGCCGTCTTAAGCATGGTCTTGCTGTTGGCGCACCAATCCGCCGTGTAATCAATGAACACGGTGTAGCCCGCGTTGACCGTGGCATGGGCGCGGTCGCGTTTGTATCGCTTCCATTGAATCTTGTCCTTCGACCAGTCGGGCGTGTCCACCAGGTCCGCGACTCGCTCGCCACTTTCCGCTCGCTGGCTCGCCGGTGCTGTTGTCGGCTGACTGGTCGGCGTGGCCGGCTTCGCGTCTTCGTCCGGCGGCTTCACGCCGTAGATGATCACATCGCCCGCGCCGCGGTCAGATTCGTCGAATCGCAACGGCGTTTTTTCGACGCCTCGATACACGATTGTCATCACGCGGTCATTCGGCCGGCGCTGGCGGAACTTCACTTGCGTCCCACCGTTGCTCTGCACATGGAAGCCCCCGATCACCAACATGACGCGCCGATCCGGGAATCGGCCACGGTGGATCGCGACGGCCTCGCTCATGGCGTCGTCCCACATTGACTGGGAACGATACGACCGTAAAAGTTTTTCTTCCTGACTTGGCCCGCTCGTGGTCGGCGCGGTGGTTGTTGTTGGATCACTCGGCGCACTCGCGGGCTGCGACGCCGGCTGGCTGGTCGGCGTCTCATGCCCGGACATAGCCTCTTTGAATCGGTCGAAGTAGGCCCCCTCCAGCATTTCGCTTCGTGCCGGGAGCATCGCTCGATCTGACGGCTGCGTCGTGGCGCAGAACTCTTCAAACGTCTTGCCCGACAGGCGCAAGGCCCGCGTGAGGCGCGTCGGTGCGTTTGCCGCGATGACCGGCACGCACGCTGCCCGGCAGAACTCAATCAACGGACGATGCGATAACAGATACGCTTTCTTCTGGCGCGTGAGCTTTCGATAATCCGACTCTTCAATCCGCCCCGCCAGGTACGCATCGAGCGGGCCTTGCGTGTCGTTCTCGAAGAACTCCATCGCCAGGCTGACCGGCCGGCCGCGCTCCGCCATCGCTGTGAGCAACTGCGCCTCGAGCGCGTTGCACACCACGTCTGAATGCTCTTCGCCGAAGAGCACGACGTCGGCGTTGCCTGCCTGTGCGACCATGTCCGCGAACGAGACGCCTTGCCCCGTTTGTCCGTCAAAGGCGCGGAACTGCCCGAAGAGCGCCGCATTCCCGCCGGTCTGAATGCGAAGCCTCGATGCGGTATCGCACCCCGCGCACATTGGTATGAAAGCGCAGACGATCCCCACCCGTGCCGTGATGCGATAATTCCTCATGATGTCAGAGTATCTCGTCGCCGCTGCGTGTATGAGCCTTGAAGTCGACCATGAGTTGCTTGGTGATCGGGCCGGGTTTGCCGTCGCCGACGGACCGCTTGTCGATTTCATTCACCGGGCAAATCTCCGCGCCGGTGCCGGTGATGAACATCTCGTCCGCGTAGTACAGGTCCGTCCGCGTGAGGGTCTTCTCATCGACGGGATAGCCGCGCTTCTCGGCGAACTTGAGCACCAGCCGCCGGGTGACGCCGCCGAGGAGGCCGCTGTGCGTGGCCGGCGTCTGTACGCGGCCGCGCGTGACGATGAAGAGGTTGTCACCCGTACACTCGGCGACATAGCCTTCGTGATTCAACATCACCGCTTCGAGACAGCCCGCGTCGATGGCCTCGATCTTCGCAAGGATGTTGTTCAAGTAGTTGAGGCTTTTGATCTGCGGAGATAGCGCCGCCGGGTGATTGCGGATCGTTGCCGCCGTGATGATCTTCATTCCCTTTTCATACATCTCGGCGTCAAACATCGCGATCTTGTCGCAGATGATGAAGACGTCGGGGGCGACCGTGCGAAATGGGTGAATCCCCAGCGACCCGGCCCCGCGCGACGCGACCAGGCGGATGTAGCCGTCCGTCGTCCCGTTGGCCTTGATGGTGTCGTTCATGGCCGCGACGATCTGGTCGCTGGTCCAGGGCAGTTGCATTCGAATGGCCTTGGCACTGGCCATGAAGCGATCCATGTGGGACCGGCACTCGAAGATGCGCGTGTTGTAGACGCGAATCCCCTCGAAGACGCCGTCGCCGTAGAGCAGGCCGTGGCTGAACACGCCGACCTTGGCCTCGGCCGTCGGCACCAGTTTGCCGTTGAGCCAAATCTTCAGATTCGGATTTGGAATGTACTCGTCACCCATGATTCCACGCCTCCGTTCCACGCGCACCGCCGCACTCTTTGGCGGCGATCTTGTGTGGCACGAACTTGTATGGCACAGGCGAATGGCCTGTGCTGGTTAGACTCTGATACAGCCTCTATAGACTATTGTAACCGACCGTCCACGATCCGCACGACCCGGTCGGCCTGTTTGGCAAGCTCTGCATCGTGCGTCACCATGACCAGCGTTTGACCGGCCTTGTTCAGGTCTTTCAGGAGGCCGAAGATATCCTGCCCCGTGCGACCGTCAAGGTTGCCCGTCGGCTCGTCGGCGAACAGGACCGCCGGCTGATTCACCAAGGCCCGCGCGATGGCCACGCGCTGCCGCTCCCCGCCCGACAACTCATTCGGTCGATGGTGCATCCGGTCGCGCAGGCCCACGCGCTCCAGCAGGCCCAAGGCCCGCGTTGACCCTTTCTCTCGATTGGCCAGCCAACCCGCCATCGACTGTCCCACCATCTGCGGCAGCACGACATTCTCCAATACGTCGAACTCCGGCAGGAGATGATAAAACTGAAACACGAACCCGAAGGCCGCGTTGAGTAAATCGTTTCGCCGGCCTTCCATCAGGCGATCATCCGAACTCCCGCGCGCCGACGATGAGCCTGCACGGGCACCGCCGTTGGGCCGACTGTCGCGCCCGACGGGAATCTTTCGTACGCCCTCCGGCTCGAACAGGGGCTTGCCGTCGTAGACCACCTGTCCGCGCTGCGGAACATCCAGCCCCGACAGGACATGCAACAGCGTACTCTTTCCGCTGCCGCTCGACCCGATGATCCCTACGAACTCCCCGCGCGAGATGTTCAGACTGACCCCCCGCAGGACGGCCAACTCGGTTCGCCCAAGTTGGTAGGTCTTATAAATGTCATCGCACGACAAAAGCGGTCGACTCATCGGGTTGCCTTTGACTCAAGGGATTCCGGCGTGGTTCCAGCAC
>JBBTET010000073.1:0-24210 GCA_038042195.1 Planctomycetota bacterium
GCATGAACAGGAAAACGCTTAACTTTTTCAACAGCCCCAATTGGTCTTTTGATCGTGAGGGAGAGGGGGCCAGCGGGGTTGGCGGATTGAGGAGCGCGGAGTTTCCGGCGTTGCTTGGGCACGTCTAGTAATCTAGCTCAGCGCTTCAGGTTGTTGTGATTTGTGGTAAGTGGCTGGCGCGGCACGATTTGCGCGAGGGATGGGGCCGTTTCAGTCGTTGTAGAAAATAATGCCCTGAAATTGGGGGCGAAATAGGGTTGCGCGGTACAATGGCTGTAAGCACCCCGACTACACTGGGTCCGGCGATGCTGAACGGGACATTTTGATTGTCTCAAAGTCTGGATGGCGAATGATGAGCCAATTATCAAAAAGAGTGCTACGAAGTGCCCTGCGTTGCGACTTTACAGTGACGTGCGTAATTCTGGCACTCGTGGCGACGACTACACCGGCGCACGGCCAATGTAACCCGCGGGAGTTGGACAAACTGACCGCCTCCGACCCGGCGGTAGGTGACCTGTTCGGGCGCTCTGTTGCGGTGTCAGGGGACACGACGGTGGTCGGGGCGTACGGCGACGACGATGCTTGTCCTTCCGATCCGAATTGCGACTCAGGCTCGGCCTACGTCTTTGTTCGCTACGGCTTGAATTGGATTGAACAAGCCAAGCTAACCGCCTCCGACGCGGCGCGAGGAGATTTCTTTGGGAGATCGGTTGCGGTGTCGGGGGATACGGTGGTGGTCGGGGCGAACGGCGACGACGGTGGATTGGGGTTCGAACAAGGCTCAGCCTACGTCTTCGTCCGCTCAGGCACCGTCTGGATTCAGCAAGCAAGGCTGACCGCCCTCGACGGCGCGCCGTTCGACTACTTCGGTTACTCTGTTTCCGTCAATGGCGACACGGCGCTGATCGGGGCGTACACGGACGACCACGCGGGCGGGATTGACGCCGGCGGCTCGGCCTACGTCTTCGTCCGCTCAGGCACCGTCTGGACCCAGCAGGCCAAGCTGACTGCCTTGGACGTAGATTCGAATGACCTGTTCGGTGTTTCGGTGAGCGTATCAAGTGACACGGCGGTGGTAGGGTCGTACCTTGATGACCACGGGGGCTCGATCAACGCCGGCTCGGCCTACGTATTCGTTCGCTCCGGCACCGTCTGGACCCAGCAGGCCAAGTTGACCGACTCCGACGCGGCGGGGAGTGACCAGTTCGGCGTCTCAGTTGCGGTGTCGAGCGACACGGCGGTGGTCGGGGCGCACCTCGATTGGAACATAAGCGGGATGCGAGATGGCTCGGCCTCCGTGTTTGTTCGCTCTGAGACCGTTTGGACGCAGGAGGCCAAGTTGACCGCCTCCGATGCAACGAGCAGTAGCTTATTCGGCACCTCAGTCGCAGTGTTAGGAGATACAACTGTGATCGGGGCACCCGGCGCTGACCACGGGGGCTTCTTCGACGCCGGCTCGGTCTATCTGTTCGTCCGCTCGGGCAGCGTGTGGACTCAGAAAGCTAGGCTAATCGCTTCCGATGCGACGACGGGTAAACTCGTTGGGATCTCGGTCGCGATGTCAGGCGACACACAGGTCTCCGGCGCATCGCAAGACGCCAATGGCGGCTCGGCCTATGTCTTCCTCGCCGGCAACGAAAGTGATTGTGAAGGCGACGGTGTGCCGAACGTCAACGACAACTGTCCGAACATGCACAACCCAGGTCAAGAGGATGCGGATGCGGACGGCGTGGGTGATGCGTGTGACAACTGTCCACTGTTCAATCCTACCCAGATCGATGGAGATGGCGACGGCACGGCCGATGCGTGTGATAACTGCCCGGCGATTGCGAACCAGAGTCAGGCGGATGGAGACATCGACGGCTTGGGCAATGCCTGTGACAACTGCCCGGCGGACTTCAATCCTTCGCAAAGCGATGGGGATGGCGACGGGCTAGGCGATGTCTGTGACAACTGCCCATTGGATTTCAATCCTACCCAGAGTGATGGGGATGGCGACGGCACGGCCGATGCTTGTGACAACTGCCCGTCGATTGCAAACCAGAGTCAGACGGACGTCGACATCGATGGCGTGGGTGACACCTGTGACAACTGTCCGCTCATTTCAAACCCGAATCAGGCAGACAACGAAGCAGACGGAGTCGGCGACGCCTGCGATACATGTCTATTCTACTATGATCCCTCCAACGCAGACGCTGACTTTGACGGCGTCGGCGACGTCTGCGACGGATGTCCCACCGATCCCGACAAGACAACCCCCGGGGAGTGCGGCTGCGGCGTCCCCGACATAGACACAGATGGCGACGCCTGGCTCGATTGCACCGATGTGTGCCCGAACAATGCGCCGAGCCTGCTCAGCGACTGCACCGGCCGACCGCTGCGCGACGCAAACATTGATTGCTATGTGAACGGTGCCGACATTCCTCTCATCGTGGATGAACTCCTGTCTGTGGCGATCCCGCCGATGAGTTGTTATGGCCAGCCGCTGCGCGACTGCAACGACGACTCACTTCTGGACGTGCTGGACCTCCAATGCCTTGTCGACGAGTTATTGAATCAGTAGTAAGACTGGCGTTGCGCTGCGGACAAGAATCGTCCGCTCTCCGAGCGGAGATTGGGAAAGAACCCGTTGCCGGGAATGAATTCCCCGCCGCGGCGGGCAGGCTCTGGCAACCATCGTGCGCCCTGCAGGGCTTGGAAGGGAATAACGCGCAGAGATGGTGCGCCCTTTCAGGGCTTGGTGTTTCATGTTCATCTGGTCCCAGCGCGTTGCTTTGGGCTGGAGTTTGGTTGCCGCGTTGGGACGGGACGCGGGGGGTACCGACGGATTGCTATCCGTCGGCATTGAGGGGGGGGCAGGGATGAGAAGATGAGAGGGGGCATGGCACGGAGAAAGCGCTCCTCGAAGGGTTCCGCCACCCGCCACGGCGGGCAAGCGGTGTAACTTCGACGCGGCTAAATGGGGAGTGGGGAACGATTTACCCGTGGGATTGAGATTTTTCGTCACAAAGTGGTCCATAAAAGTTGACGGACACTTTGGGTCGCGCTAAAAGTAAGGTATAGCCGGTCAGGATTCCCGAAGGTTCTTAACCCGCCCTTCGATCTCCTACTGCGGCATACGTCGGTCGCCTACCCCGCGACCCATTGTCCGCAGCCAATCTAGCCCGGTCGCCTCGCGCAAGGGAACAGGAGATCGACACATGCAGGACGCTTGTCCGCGCGCTACGGATTCCACGCACGTTCAATTCAGCTACAAATTTCAACGGCTACGGGAGCAGCTTCGCTCGGCTGTGACGGGCGGAGAGTATGCAGGCCGTCTCCCCGGTGAACGTGAACTTGGCAAACGATTTGGGGCTAATGCGAAGACGATCAACAAGGCGCTTTGCGATCTGGCGAGTGACGGATTGGTCGTTCGGCACATTGGTCGCGGAACGTATGTCGTGCAGAGTGATGGAATGGCCTGCGACAGCGTTGCGACGAATAAGTATCGAGCCATGATTGGAACGGGGGCCGAGGCGACTTCGTCGATGACGGGACTCCTTGATGAGATTCGCACGACCCTGGCCGGAGTGGGAAAGATGCTCGACTGTACGCCGACGCCGACGCTGGGGCCGAGGCAGACGCTGCTGGGACAATGGCCGGTGGCATGGCGGCGCGAGACGGGTGGAGTGTTCGTCGTGCCGACGGATCCGTTGGAGAGCCATGCGGGACGTCTGGATGAGGCGTCGATGGCGGAGATGCTTCGTCGGCAGATGCCGATGGTGGTAGTCGGGGCGCTTTCCGGAGGGATGAAGAGTTGCGCGGTCGCGCCGGATTATTCGGATGCCGGGTTTCGATTGTGCGAGCATCTGGCACAGGCTGGGTGCGATGAGGTCGTCGTCGCGATTTCGACGGAGACTCGCGAGGCACAGATCGTGGCGGCCGGCGCGATGGCGGCGGCGAAGCGATACGCCGTTACGTGTCGAAGCATCGTTGGCGGAATCCCGACGAATGGGAATGGAAATGGTCACGGCGGAGATCATCTTCGGGGCGTGATTTGTGTCGGGGCCGGTATGTTGAGCCGCGTGATGCAGGACGCCGGATTGCGACGCAAGGCGGCCGAGGGCGAGATGTTGTTTGCGGCGATGCTGGCTCCTGGTGATGAATCCGCGAAGTCGGCGGGCATTGCGTGGTATGACGTGTCGCGCAAGACGGTAGCGGAGTGGGCCGCGCGTTTGATGCTCGATGCGAAGCCGGGGCAGCGGCCTGTGGAGGTCATTATTCCCGGGGCGGTGCGCACAGTGGCGGCGCATGAGTCCGCCGGTGGCAACGGCTATGGCCCGGTCTGTGGAACGAGTTCACGAATCGCGTCGGAGGGGCTTGTGGAAATCGCCCATTGAAGAAATGCGGTCGGTGGGACATAATGGTGTTTCGCCGACCGCGCCGCCGGCAGCGGGCGAATTGATTCGTGGAGCATGGGACCGCTGATTTATGGGTGCGACCCTCGACGCCCTGCATCGTCTTCAAGAAGTAGAATTGCAAATCGCCGAGATCCGGGACGGGATCAACCGCAAGGCCCGCGCCGTGACGCGCCATCAGGCCAAGATCACTGAGATTGATGCGAAGATCACTGCGCAACAGGCCGCCATCCGACACGATCAAATGGAAGCGGATCGGCTGGACCTCGATGTGAAGACGCAAGAGGCGGGCATCGCGAAGCTGCGCGGCGCTCTCAATCTGGCCAAGACGAACAAAGAATACTCCGCGGTCCTGACGCAACTCAACACGAACAAGGCCGACAATGGCAAGGTGGAAGAGCGCGTCCTGACGATTCTTACGCAGATCGACACGAAGAAGCAGGAGCTGGCGGGGCTGCGCGAGGAGCGAGCCGCTGAAGAAACTCGCGTTGTCGACGGACAGGCCGCCGTGAAAGCGGTGGAAGACGCCTCGCGGGATCGACTGACGCGCTTGTTGTCGGAGCGTGACTCGGCGGCGACGGCGGTGCCCAAGGCGGCGTTGGATGTCTTCAATCGAATCTGCCAGAAGATGGGCGGCGAGGCGCTGGCCCACGTCATTCGGACCAATCCGAAGCGGGCCGAATTCGCGTGCAGCGGCTGCAACATGGCGATCAACATCGAGCAGGTCAATGCGATCATGTCGCGCGACGACGCCATCACCTGCAAGAATTGCGGCCGGATCATGTATCTCGACGAGCCGGCAATTTCGAGCAGCCGTTAGTCACTTCGTTTACCATTTGTCCCTCTCCATCACTGCGTACCCGCCTTGTCCGTGCCATGCTATGATCCCTCCCCAATGAAGCTCATCATCCACATTGACGGCGGCTCGCGCGGGAATCCGGGGCCGGCCGGGGCGGGCGTGGCGATCGCCAATGAGCAAGGCGAGGCGGTGCTTGAGGTCGGCTATTTTCTGGGGCGAATGACGAACAACATGGCGGAGTACACGGCTCTCTTGCGGGCGCTGGATGAGGCGGCGGGATGTGGTGCCACGGATATTCTGGTCTATTGTGACAGCGAGTTGCTGGTCAAACAGATCAACGGCGAGTACCGCGTGAAGAATGAGACGCTGAAGAACTACTTCGACACGGCGATGACAGGGTTGCGCAAGATCGGAAAATGGAAAGTCACGCATGTTCGCCGGGAAGGCAACGCCCGGGCCGATGAACTGGCGAACATCGCGATGGACGCCGGAGAGGACATGATTGAGATTGACCGGCGTCGAGCACGCACCACGGACGCCGTGGACTAAGCGTGGGCCCTAAAACCCCCTCAAATGACCGGTCAGGAGACCGGTCCCACAAGGGTTCAGGGCACAAACTAATTGGCAGATAGGAATCCCATGGCAGAATTGACGCCGCGTGAGATTGTCGCGGCATTGGACAAGTACATCATTGGTCAGGCGGCCGCGAAACGGGCGGTCGCGGTGGCGATCCGCAATCGCTGGCGTCGGATGCAGCTTCCCGAGGGGATGCGCGAGGACGTCGGCCCGAAGAACATATTGATGATCGGCCCCACCGGCGTCGGCAAGACGGAGATCGCCCGTCGCATGGCGTCGCTGGTGAACGCGCCGTTTCAGAAGGTGGAAGCCACGAAGTTCACCGAGGTCGGGTACGTGGGGCGCGATGTGGATTCCATGATTCGCGATTTGGTCGAGCTGGCCATCGTGATGGTGCAGAAGGAGCAGACCGAGGTCGTTCGCCTCAAGGCCGAGGAGCAGACGGAGGAGCGCATCCTGGACGAGTTGTTGCCGCGCAGTGGTGACGGCGAGGGTGATGAAGAGGCTGTTGCGCGTCGGGGACGGACGCGCGAGAAATTTCGCGTGCAGCTTCGGGCGGGCGAGCTTGAAGATCGCATGATTGAGCTGCGCGTCGAGCAAAAGGCCATGCCGATGGGGATGTTCGCCACGACGATGGGGCCTGACCAGATGGGTCCGGAGATACAGGACTTGATGGAGCGGATCATGCCGAGCCAGCCGAAGGATCGGAAGGTGCCGATCCGGGAGGCGCGGGGCATCATCTTCGAACAGGAGTGTGAAAAACTCATTGACCGCGACAAGGTCAAGGAGATGGCCATCACTCGGACGCAGAGTGGCGGGATCGTGTTCATCGACGAAATGGACAAACTGTGCGGCGGTCGGCAGGCGTCGGGGCCGGACGTGAGCCGACAGGGCGTGCAGCGGGACTTGCTGCCGATCATTGAGGGCACCACGGTGAACACGCGGCATGGGCCGGTGAGCACGGACCACATTCTCTTTATCGCGGCGGGCGCGTTTCACACGGCCAAGCCGAGCGACCTGATGCCGGAGTTGCAGGGACGATTGCCGATCCGCGTGGAATTGGACGATCTGACGAAAGAGGACTTCGTTCGCATACTTCGCGAGCCGCAGAATGCATTGACGAAGCAGCAGATCGCGCTCATGGGCACGGAAGGCGTGACCATCACCTTCACCGACGACGCGATTGACGAATTGGCGACCATTGCCAGCGAGGTGAATCGCACTGCGGAAAACATCGGGGCGCGACGGCTGCACACCATCATGGAAAAGGTGATGGAAGACCTTTCATTCGACGCACCGGCCATGGGGGGAGCGAGCGTTAAGGTTGACGGGGATTATGTTCGGACGCGACTTTCCGAGATTGTGAAGGACGAGGATTTGAGCAAGTTTATCCTCTGAGCTAACTCAACGAGTCCTGCACATGAGCGCATGGGTTTTGCATAATCGTAGGGGGCAATTGGACTGTGGCTTGGAAGTTGACCGTATCGGCGGGTATAATGATAGATTGCATTGTCCGCAGTCATGCGTCATTGACGGCTTTTCGGAGTTTTTCGCATGGTCATCGCCACGCTACTTTCGTGCATGGTCTTTCTTGCTCAAGCGCCCGCCGAGCCAAAGCCACAAGACATTAAGTACATCACCGCTGACGGCGTGACCGTTGCAGCGGACTATTTCGCGCCGACGGTCAAGGTGGCCAAGGCTCCCGTGGCGATTCTGATACACATGTATGCCACGGATCGCAAGTCGTGGACGCCGTTGGTGCAGCCGCTCCTGGACACCGGGTTTGCCGTGCTGGCCTACGACACGCGCGGGCGCGGCGGCAGTATTGAGCCGGAGCGCATGGAACTTCGTAACCGATATGGTCGGCAGGATACGACTCTCTTCCTGGACGCTTGGCAAGACGCGGCCGGTGCCGTCCAGTGGCTGGGCACGCGAGCTGAATGCGACACGACGCGCATCGTCCTGATCGGCGCAAGTTCAGGGGCTAGCATTGCCATCGACTATGCGACTCACGAGCCGAATGTAAAGGCAATTGTCGGGTTGTCTCCATACATGAAGACCGTAGGAATAGAAACAAGCGACCACATCAAGAAAATCAAGGATCGGTTGATCCTGCTGTTGGCACCGGAAAAAGAACTGGGTCGCGCACAAGACCTGGCGGCGACAACGGGCGGCAAGGCGAAGTGCGAAATGCTCGTCGGGGGACCGGCCAATCACGGCACCAACCTCCTGAAGGAGCCTAACAAGTCGCGGGCCATCGAACTCATTGTGAACTTCGTGAAGCCGATCACCGGGGCATCTGGAAATGCGATGCAACAACCGGTCGCCACCGATGACTCCAAGCCCAAAGATCCTTCCAAGAAGAAATAGGCCTCTCACTCCATGCTACGCATCGGCCCCATCGAGTTGGACACGCCCTTCGTGCAGGCGGCGCTTTCCGGCTACAGCGATGTTCCGATGCGTCTGCTGGCCCGCGAGTATGGTTGCCCCTATACGCTGAACGAAGTCGTGCTGGATAAACTGGTTCTTACGGGCGGCAAGAAGATGCGCCGGAGGTTGGCCATACCAGTTGAGGATCATCCCATTGGCGGGCAACTCATGGGCAGCGAGCCGGCGCAATTCGCGGAGGCGGCCGATGCGTTGGTGGAGGTCGGCTACGACGTGATTGACATCAATTTTGGTTGCCCGGTGCGCAAAGTTTTGGGTCGATGTCGCGGCGGGTTTCTGTTGTCAGTGCCGGAGATTGCGCGAGAGATTATTGGTCGCGTGGTCGATGCCGTGGGGAGGCGAAAGCCTGTGACCGTCAAGATGCGACGGGGGATGGACGACGGCGATGAGAGTGGACGAAACTTCTACATTGTGCTTGATGCCGCGTTGGAGGCGGGCGTGTCGGCAATCACGGTTCATGGGCGCACGGTGAAACAGCGGTACGTCGGACCGAGTAATTGGGAGTTTCTTGCCCGCGTCAAGCGCTACGTTGGTGAACTAACGATACTCGGCAGCGGAGACTTGTTCTCGGCGGAGGATTGCGTGCGGATGCTTCGTGAGACCGGCGTCGATGGCTGTTCGATTGCGCGCGGGGCGATTGGCAATCCGTTTATCTTTCGTGAGGCAGCGGCACTGAATGCGGGAGGGGAATGCCCTGCGCCACCGACTATTCGTGAGCAGCGCCGCGCCCTTGAGCGACATTACGAATTGATGTCAATGCACCACGGTGAGGTGTTAGCCGCACCCCTGCTGCGGAAGTTCGGCGTTCGATACAGCGAGATGCATCCCTGCCACGGCGAGGTCAAGCGGGCGTTTCTCGCCGTGAAGAACGGGGACGAATGGCGAGCCATGCTCGACGAGTGGTACGGCGATGCGACGCGGTATCCGACGGTGGAGCGTCGGACGCGGCCAGAGGCGTTGATCGCCGCGGGGGCGACGTGGTCGTGTGAATCGCCGGATTAGACATGGACTTTCTGACGCGACTTTTTCTCGAAAGCCCCATTCGCCTTGGGGTGTTTTCCTTCATTGCCTTTGCGATCGTACTTTTGGTTCGACGATTCCTTTCTGAAAAGGCGGTGCGATGGTCGCTGCCCGTGGCGCTGCTCGCCATTCCGTTGCTCTTTGCCGTTCAATACACAATCGTGACGCAGCGTGAAGAGGTTTTCGCGGCGATGGATTCGTATATGGCGGCGGTCGAAGCCCGGAATCCAGGCGGTTTGGCAGAGGGCCTGTCGGAGGCGTACGACAGTGAAGGGATGGATCGGCGGGCCATGCTGGATTTCATCGACGCACGGTTGGCGGTGATGCGCGTGTATGACTCGCGGGTTGGCAGTTGGGACGTAGAGATGAACGGTGACACAGCGGAGATGGACCTCCTCGTGTCCGCGACGGTCAGCATTCAGGGCGGCATCGGAGACCGGCACGTCGGGCGGTGGACGATTCAATGGGTGCGGGAGGAGGGTGGTTGGAAGATTACCGGCATTACGCCACGGATGATTGACATGATGCAGATGGGATCGTTGCGTGAGCTTCGCGGCGTCGTGCCGTAACTCTGTGACTTTGAGCGCGTCCTAGAAACCAGGAATTGCACCGACTGATAGTCGGTGCCACAACGGTGTCTGGATGCACCTCTATTCGCTGAGCGACCACGTTTTCGACGCGAGGGACTCCATTTGGCGATGGTCGGTCATGTTGAACTGCAACGGGGTGATGCAGACGTAGCCCTCGCGGACCAAGTGGATGTCCGTGTCGGCGGCCTCGTCCCATTCGCCGAAGTCGCCGCTGAGCCAGTAATACTCACGCCCGTTGGGGTCGATGCGCTTCTCAATCTTGTCCATGGTCGGGCGTGTGGACTGTGGAGCGACGCGCACGCCGCACGGCCAGCCGGGGCGGAACGCGGGGATGTTGATGTTGAAGACCTGGCGCGGCTCCGGCTTGGTGGCGACGATCTGACGAATCACATCACCGGCGATTCGTGCGGCGCGGGCGTAGTCCATCTCAGGCTGCAACTGCAACGACACGGACACCGCGGCGCACCCCAGAATCGCGCCTTCCATCGCGCCGGCGACCGTGCCGGAATACAGGACATGGATTCCCGTGTTCAGCCCTGAGTTGATGCCGGAGACCACGAGGTCGGGCACTTGCGGAAGCAAGGAGTTCAACGCCAGCTTCACGCAGTCGGCCGGTGAGCCTTCGACACTCACGCCTTTGAATCCACCGGCGGTCTGAACGGTGCGCCAAATCACCGGGTGGCGAATCGTGACGGCGTGGGAGCCGCCGGATTTGGGGCTGTCCGGTGCGACGACATCGATCTGATGGTCACGCGCGAGTTCGTTATAGATCGCGGCGAGGCCCGGCGCGTAAATGGCATCATCGTTGGTGAGGAGTATTCGCATCGGGACGATTGTAGGCAGCGCGTCATGCACCTACAATGAAGACGAAACGTCCCTCATCCGCGTTGTACGATTGAAACGAAGTCCATGAATGCCACTGTCGCTGAATCGACCCGCCCCAAACCACTTTCCCGCATGTTGTTTCATCCCTCGGCCGGGGCGGCGAGCGTTTATCTTGTCATTGTGATCATGCTGCTCACGGGGGTGGCATTCGGACCGTTGCTCATGGCCGGCCTGACGCATCCGGACGATCGGGCCTATCGACTGGAGATCGGACGGCCGATCCTGCCGTGGGGGATGGAGATCAAGTCGGCGTTCGCGAGTGCCCACTATCCGCCTGGCTCGGGTGGCGTCTATCACCCACTGGCGAGCCTGTCGATGCTGCTGGACCATCGGCTTGCCGGATACACCCAGGCGCGGGTGTTTCAATATCACTTCACGAACATCTGGCTGCATGCAATGAACGCGGCGATGGTGTTCCTGCTGCTTCGTCGACTGTCGGGGATGTTTCTGTGGTCCTTCCTCTTCGCGCTGCTCTTCTCGCTTCACCCGGCGGCGGTCGAGACACTGGCGGGCGTGTCGCAACGCATGACCCTGTTGGGCACCTTGTTCTCCTTGCTCGCGATACATAGTCATTTGTCCTATGTCGAGTCGAAGCAGGCGGGGCGACAGGCGATCATGGCATTGATCGGCACGACTTTTTTCTATTCCGCCGCGGTGCTGAGCCATGGCAGTTTTGTGGTGTTGCCGATCCTGCTTCTGCTGCTCGACGTTTGGCCGCTGAAGCGCACGGGGCGGTCGCCAATGATAGAAAAACTTCCGATGCTGCTCATTGCCATTGCGTCACTCGTTGTGCAAGTTCGGTTGCGGCTTTTGGTACCGCCCCTTTTGACGGCTGATGCGGGTGCGGCGGAGTTGATCGCGCGAAACTGGGGGGCGTTTCTCCTGCGATTGCTCTGGCCCAGCGGGCTTTCGCCGATGTATCCGATGTTTGAAAGCGCCACCGACTGGGCCGAGTTCACGGCGGCGACGTCGTTTGGGGTTTTGTTCCTCTTTTCGTGGCGAATCCACCGTGCTCTGTTCGTGGCGCTGGCTGGGATGGTGGTGCTGGTCGGGCCGGCATTGGCAAACATCCCCTTCAATGAGAATCTGCTTGGCGATGGGCCGCTCTACGTCGCGTTGATCGCGCCGTTGATGGCGCTGTCCGCATGGCTCGCGACAGAACGAGTTCCGCGCGCAAATAAGTGGCCACTGCGCGGGTCTGTTGCTCGCGTGAGTGCGATGATGGTCGCCGGGCTAGTGGTGATGTCCGGCGTGCAGACGTTTGCCCATACTTACGATTGGCACAGTTCGCGTGAGTTGTTTCAACGGGTCGTTCAACAGTATCCGGCGTGGGCCACGGGCCGAGTGAGACTGGTCGAGGCTTGCATCGCCGACAATGAACTCGACGCCGCGCTCATTCACGCCCAGAAGTCGGTAGAGCTGGCGCCGAACGATCCGTCGACACAGTTCTACCTTGGCACCGTGTTGCTGCTGAACGGGGACAGCCGGTGCGCCGAGGCGATCAGTCCGCTTCGTCGGGCGTTGATGTCGAACACTAGCTGGATCGCGTGTCTACAAAACCTCGGCGTGGCACTGGCACGAAGCGGGAGTCTGAACGAAGCACTGGTCAATCTGGAGCGGGCGCGCGACTTATCGCCGAACTCCGTGGGGATTCGTATCGCACTGGGAAACGCGTACCTTCAGGCGCACCGTCCCTCGTCGGCGCGAAGCGAGTTTCAGGAGGCCTTGCGGCTGCGGACTGATCCCGACATTCATCTCGGTCTTGCGGTGGCGTGGGCGGCGAATGATATGCCTGACATGGCCCGGCGGCACCTCGCGGCGGCCGTGAAGGAGGATGCGCGCATCGCGGTTCGAGCCGCACGGTACCCTGAATTACTGCGTTTGCGTGAGACACCCGGATTCGCCGACCTGATTGATGTTTCTCGAACCGGTCAGGCTTTGGACGCGGTGCGCGCCGCTGATCAGGAGACGGCTCGCAGCGCGACGGGTTTGTGATGACATGTCGGAGATTGCCGCAGACCATCTGAATGATCGCACGTCTCTGCGGTGGTGCGCGGCGGGGCTGGTGTTGCTCGTGCTCCTTGCATACGGGCCGACCCTGTCGAGCGATTTCATTCAATTCGATGATCCGCAATACGTTATAGACAATCCGCTGGTGCGTGCGCCGAGCTGGTCCGGGGTGGTGCGGTTCTTCGGCGAAGTGCGTAAGCCGTCCACCGTCGCGGGCTACTACCAGCCGTTGACGATGCTCTCGCTGATGATCGACTCGATGATCTCGGGTGGAGTTCCAAGCCCTCGTATCTTCCATCTGCATAACGTGCTACTGCATGGACTGACCAGTGTGCTGGTGATGCTGCTGCTTCGTCGCGTGGTTGGCGGACTTGGCGTTCCGTTCATTTTGGCGATGCTCTTCGCGCTGCATCCGGTGCAGGTGGAGTCGGTTGCGTGGATCTCGCAACGCAAGACCGTTTTGGCGACTCCCTTGGGCATTGGTTGCCTGCTGTGTTACCTCGAATTCGGTCGTGGTCGTCGCGCGAGTTGGATGTGGGGCTCGCTGGCTTGTTATCTGCTCGCGAATCTGGCGAAGCCGACGATTGTGTTGTTACCGTTGGTGCTTCCATTGCTCGATGCCTGGCCATTGGGCCGTCGCGTTGGGCCGTCGTTGAAGGAGAAGTGGCCGTTTGCCGTGGTGATGGTTGTGATGGGGTATGTTGCATTCGCGTCGCAATCGTCAAGCGTGGCGACGGTGGGGGTGCCCAACCTGGACAGCGCGGCGGTGGTGTGGAAGTGGATCGCGTTGCTTTCATTCAATGTCATGCTCTACGCGGGCAACATCGTGTGGCCGTTGCAGCTCTCGCCGTTTCGGGATGTGCCGACGAGTCTTGCGCTCACTCATCCACCGATCCTAATGGCGGTTTTCATCACCCTGGGGCTGACCGTCGTATGGATTCTGTCATGGCGATTGTCGAAGCCGCTCTTTGTCGGGCTTGGGTCGTTTTTCATCGTGCTGGCTCCAGCGCTTGGACCGGTGCGATTCTTTGACTCCTGCGTCGCGGATCGCTTTCTCTATTTTCCGCTGGTGTTCCTTCTACTTCCTGTGGCAGCCGGGATCGTGCGGATGGAAGCACGATCCACGGACCGAGTGCATCTCCTTCGATATGCAGTCACCATTCTTGCACTTCCAGCCATTATTCTGATGCGTGCTCAGCAGGCGATCTGGAGGGATAGTCTTTCCTTTTGGACGTACGTCGTTGCATCCGTACCTGACTATGGCATCGGGCAGCAGATGCTTGCTCAGACGTTCATGGACGATGGCCGTTTGGAAGAGGCCGTCGCTCATGCTGAGCGGGCGGTGGAACTACGCCCGATGGATTCGCAGGCGCATGCGCTGCGTAGCCGAATTACATTGCATCGAGGTGATCGTGCGGGGGCTGTCGAGAAGCTGCGTCAAGCCACTACGTTGCCGTTGCTGCCCGATGCGGCGGATGTGTACGCCGCATTGGCTGAGGCGCTTGCGGCAACGGGCGAGGTGGAGCAGGCGAAGGAGAATGCCGTGAGGGCTGTGACGCTTGGTGTGGACGCGACACGGACCTATCAACGAGTCGGCGACGCGGCCATGCAACTGGGCAAACGGTTCGATGCGGCGGCGGGGTTCTATCGGGAGGCGATCAAGGCGACACCCAGGAATGCAATGGCCCGGTGGAACCTGGGCACGGCGTTGGAGGCGCAGGGGGACATGGCTGCGGCACTTGCGGAGTATGAAATCGGACTGGCCCACTTTGCGCAGGTGGGGCCGCCACCGGCGCAGATGGTTGAGAAGGTCGCGGGGCTGCGACACCGCGGGGCGGCGACGAGTCGACCGACAGGAAGGTGAGGGAGCGAATAATGTCCATCACGCTGACGCGGGCACAGGTTCGAGAGGTGGATCGCCGGGCGATCGAGGAGTACGGCATTCCCGGGATCGTGCTGATGGAGAACGCTGGTCGAGGCGCGGCGGAGATTATTCAAGGGCGCGTACCCAAGGGCGGGAGTGTCGCGATTGTCTGCGGGCGAGGGAACAACGGCGGTGATGGGTTTGTCATTGCTCGGCATCTTGTCAACGACGGGGTGACTGTCCATCTTCTACTTACTTGCGAATCGGCGCAACTTTCCGGTGATGCCGCAACGAATTACGGCATCGCCGAGCGAATGCGGATTCCCGTGCTGCGCTCGGATTGGGTCGATACGCTGCAATCGGCAGACGTCGTGGTCGATGCGTTGTTGGGCACGGGGTTCTGCGGCAACGTTCGGCCGCCACTGGATGCGGTGATCGCTGCCATCAACGCCGCGCGTGGCCGGATCATCGCCATTGACGTGCCGTCGGGGTTGGACTGCGACACCGGGAAGCCGTGCAATGCGACGGTGCGTGCCGCTGAGACGATCACCTTCGTCGCGCGAAAAACGGGATTCGACGCACCCGGCGCGACGGCGTTCACTGGAGCGGTTCATGTGTTTGGGATTGGTGCGCCACGTGAGATTGTGGAGTCAATCCAACGAGAGTCCGCCTAAAGCCACTGGCGCATCCATTCGACGCTGCCGGTGGTGATTTGTGCGGTGTGGGGGACGCCTTTCATGCCATGGTCGCCGGTGGGGAGGGAGACCAATTCCACGATCGCGCCGGACTCGCGCGAGGCGTTTACGTATCTTTCGCCGTGGGTGATCGGCACCTGTTGATCGTCGGCACCGTGATAGACGCGCAGGGGTCGCGCACTTTGTGCGAACTGTGCGGGTACGTCATCACGGGACAGGGATTCAAAGAAGCCGATCCCGAGGCGATGACCGTGGTGGTCGATCCATCCTTGCTTTCGCAGGAGTGCCCAGGCGGCGTCGCTCATGTCGCGCTGGATCAGTTCGTGCGGGTCGGCCACCGGGGCGAAGAAGACGCAGCCTTTGAGGCCCGGCATTCGCTCGACCGCACGGGCGGCCGTGTAAGCCCCGAAGCTGCTGGCGATGAGGCCGATACGGGATGCGTCGAGGTCGGGGTGGGCGAACAGCCAGTCCAGCACGGCGTACAAATCAGAGAGGAGCGTGTCGGTGGTGACATCCTGAAAGGCCCCGTCGCTCTCGCCGCAGCCGCGAAAGTCAAATCGCAGACAGGCGATGCCGACCTCGGCGAGTTGTCGGGCGATGGTGACGAGGCGATAAGATGAGCCGATGCGCGTGCCGGTGAGGCCGTGGCAGCAGATCACCACGGGTGCGCGGCGGGCGTCGGCGGGACGATGCAGGCTCGCCGCGAGGTTTGCGGAATCGGACGGTATTTCTGCGAAGGTCTGCATATGGGAACCTGTCCGCGTGAATTGTCCACGCCCAGAGACCGAAATACAATGAAGCGCCCCACTTCGTGACCGGAGCCGAGAAACAGATGATTCACGCCTTCACGGTGGACGTGGAAGATTATCACAACATCATCGCCCGAGACTGGCTCGGGCGGGACGGCCCTCCCACGCGCGCGGTGGTGGAGAATACGGGACGCTTTCTGAGGCATCTGGCGACGCGGAACCGTCGGGCGACGTTCTTCGTGCTTGGGGAGGTGGCGGCTGCTTATCCGGGTCTGATCCGGGACATCGCGGCCGGCGGGCATGAGTTGGGCGTGCATGGATTTTACCATCGGCAGGTCTTCAAGCTCACGGCCGAGTCCTTTCGCAAGGAGGTCGTCGATGCGAAGAAACTGATCGAAGACATCTCGGGGCAACCGGTTCGTGGCATCGCGCTCCGGCGTTTTCCATCATGCCGGATACGGCGTGGGCGTTGGATGTTCTGGCGCAGGCGGGATTCGTGTACGACTCCAGTATTTTCCCGATTGCGGGGCGACGCTATGGCTGGCCGGGGTTTCGAGAGGATATTCACGAGGTAACGTTGACCGGCGGACGCACGATCATTGAAGCCCCGATGTCTACGGTTACGCTCTTTGGCAAGCGGCTTCCCGCCTGTGGCGGCGGCTATCTGCGACATTTTCCCGGGATAGTCACGACGTGGGCGTTGCGACGCATTGAGAAACTGCGGCCCGCCATCGTCTATACGCATCCGTATGAAATTGAGTTGCCCATCGGAGGACTGGACACGACGGGCCTCTCGGTCACCGATGCGCGGCGTGTGCAACGATTCCATCGGTTGCAATTGCGAAACCGGGCGACGGTCGAGCGAAAGCTGGCGAGCCTGTTGGATGAGTTCCAGTTTGATACGCTTTGGAATGTGATACAGCGTGCAATGGGTGACGGACGCAAACAGGTGCCGGCGTGACTGGCGCTCACGAGCCAAGCCACGCAGTGGAGTCGATGGTGTCGTATAATTGAAGGTCTCGCGGGTCGCCGGTGAAGGCGCCAATGATGAACAGCGAAACGATTCGACAACCCACCGCCGCCGAGCTACAGGCTCAGTGGTACATCCCGCCGAAGCCGCCCATTCCGCGCGGCTGGTTGGTGTACACGATGGATTTCATCCTGGCGACACTTCAGGGCCACTTCACAGAGCCGCAAAAGATTTCGCATGCGACCGGTTGGTTGGTTGTCGGACGGATCGTGCAGGGGTTTATGGCGCTGGGACAGGCCCTCCTGATGTTGCTTGCATGGCTGCCGATCACCTCGACGCTTTACGAGACCGTGGCTCGCGTGTTTTCTCGCAATGCACTCGGCTTCTTTCTGCGGTCCTGCTTCTGGAAGACGAAGCTGCGTTATCTGGGCCAGGACACCATCATCGATCAAAACGTCGAAATCTGGGGGCCGGCCAACGTTTCCATCGGGTCGCGCTGCCACATTGATACGAGTGTGCGCCTGGCGGCCGGCGAGCGTCGCCATCGACAGCATGGTTACATTCGCATTGGCAACTTCGTTCACCTCGGCCCTGGTGTGCATATTGCCGGCCGTGGCGTGGTACATGTTCATGACATGGTCGGCATCATGGCCAACGCACACTTGTATAGCGCCACGGGTGTCGTGGAGCGGCCGGGCGATCCGGGGCAGCTGGTCAGCATGTCGCACATGGCTCCGCACGATCAGCAGCACATCGTGGAAGCACCGATCGTGGTCGAGGAGTTCGCATTCATCGGCATGATGGCACGCATCATGCCCGGCGTGCGCGTGGGTCGAGGGGCCGTCATTCATGCGAGTTGCGAATTGGTTCGGGACGTGCCGGCCTTTGCCAACATCGGCGGCGCTCCGCGTGCGAAGCAGATCGGCTGGCGCAAGCCGCGGCGTAAGAGTCCGCGCTGGCTCGAGCAATCGCTGGAGGTCATTGCACGTTACGACCAGCCGGTCATTGAGGAGATCGTTGATCCAAACGACCGGGAGAGCATCGAAGAGATTCTGGAGCTTCACTTCGAGGCGTTTCGCGACGGCGTGACGACGCAGCTTGGCCGTTCGTTTGTACGGCGATACTACAAAGCCATGATCCATGCCAACGGCGCGGCTCTGTGGGTGGCGAAGGTGAATGGGCGCATCTGCGGATTCATGGGGTGTACGACGAATCGCAAGGCCTTTGAAAAGGCCCAGCGCTCGAGCAGCACTCGGCTCCTGGCCATGTGGCGATTTATTACATTTCGGCTTAGCCCCGTGGCGGTGATCCGCGTGCTCAAGAAACGTCGCTTCTCGCACGGCTACCCGGACAACGCGGAGTTGCTTTCCATCGTGGTCGCACCGACCGAGCGGCGGTTGGGCATGGGCAAGAAGTTTCTCGACCTTTGGATGCACACGCTGAAGGCGGCATCACAGCCGGGGTACATTGTTTTTACGGACAACCGCGAGGGCATTCGTTTCTATGAAAAATATAAGGGCGAGTGCCTGTTTAAGTTTGAATTGCATTCGCTTTGGTCGGCGTGCTATCGGTTTGGGATCGATTCGTCGCGAGCCGATCATGACGACCACACAGAGAAAGCACTGGAATCCGACGTGACTGCCCTTCAGGCTTGAGACGATCACCGAAAATCTCGCGCGAGAACCCATGTCCGATCACCAAACGGCTACAACCCATGCAACGAACAACGCGGCTCGTGTGGCTGCGGTGCTTGCCGAGGTTGGAGCGTCACCCACCCTGGTTCGCATCGGTCAGGGGGTGCGCGAACTTCGGCCGCTGGTTGCGGATTCGACTTTCGTACAGGTGCGCCTCGGTTGCCTCTCCTCATTTACGTTCAATCCACTCATGGATGCGATGTGGCTGCAAGGGATTCGCGCCGGGTGCAACATCGAAGCGTATGTCGCGCCGTTCGGGCAGTTTGAGCGTGAGTTGATCGACCCCATGTCAGGGCTTGCGACGTCCGAGCCAAACGTGGTATTGCTGGCGGTGCGACTGCCGGACGTCTGCCCGGCGATCTACGAGGACTTTGGATCGCTCAGTGAATCCGACGCGATCCGCCTTGTGGACGACTGGACCCTGCGGCTGAAGACGGCCCTGATGTCATTTCGTGCCAGATCACAGGTGCCTATTCTGGTCATGGATTTCGAGTCCCCCGTGACGCCGGCGTTGGGCCTCGCAGATCGAACGGCGACCCCGTCGCAGTTGGCGACGATTACTCGTGCCAATCAGCGTCTTCACGGCCTTTCACGTGAAATTCCGAATATTCGAATCATGGAGTACGACGCGCTCGTCGCGCGACGCGGGCGAATGACGTGGGCTGATCCGCGTATGGCCTTGTATGCCCGCATTCCCATCGCTCCGGCACACTATTGGTCGGTGGCCGGATTGGTCGCCAGTTATCTTCGACCTCTCTTGGGGCTGTCGAAAAAAGTGTTGGTGCTCGACGCCGATCACACGTTGTGGGGCGGTGTGGTCGGCGACGTGGGAACGACCGGCATCGCGCTTGGCCCGGATTACCCCGGCAACTGCTACGTCGCCTTTCAGAAGCGCATCCTCGATCTGCATCGACGCGGCGTGGTGCTCTGCCTGGCCAGCAAGAATGATGAGCAGGTCGTGCTCGACGTGCTGCGGACTCATCCTTCGATGATCCTCCGAGAGGAACACTTTTCCGCTATTCGCGCAAATTGGAACTCCAAGCCTGACAATGTGGCGGATATGGCTCGTGATCTGAATCTCGGCATCGATAGCTTCGTATTCCTCGACGACAGCCCCGTTGAATGTGACATGATGCGGCAGGCGATGCCCGAGGTGATGACGATCTGCCTTCCAAAAGAGCCGGCCGAATTGCCGGGTGTCATCGATGCCCTCGATTGCTTCGGGCAGTTCGCCATCTCCGAGGAAGATCGGCAGCGAGGAGGCATGTACCGCGCCGAGGCTGGTCGACGCAGCTTGCAAGCCACGGTCGTCGATCTGCCGACGTTTTACCGCCAACTCGACATGACGCTGACCATCGCCATTGACGATCCGGTGGACGTACATCGTGCGGCGCAGATGGCCTTGCGAACGAACCAGTTCAACATGCACACGATTCGCCACTCGGAGGACGACATCCGGCGATTCATGGCATCGAAGGACTATCAGGTGATTACACTGGCCCTGGCGGATCGATTTGGTGATAATGGCGTCGTTGGGTTGGCACTGGTGGAGATCGCGCCTGATGCGTGGACACTTCGCGGCTTCCTGATGAGTTGCCGTGTGCTGGGTCGCACGGTGGAGCAGGGCTTCATCAAATGGGTTGCCGCGCGGGCCGCGCAGACGGGTGTTGATCGGCTTGTCGGTGAGTTTGTCCCGACGGCCAAGAACAAGCCCTTTGCCGGTTTCTACGAATCGTGCGGCTTTACTCGCATGGCGGACCCTTCGGCCATCGAGCGCTGGACGTTGGACTTGAAGTCGGCCGATACGACAGTACCGGATTGGGTTCGCATTGTCTTGAAAGAGGGAGCGGCGTCCACCTGATGTCTCACGCGAACATGGACAAGTTCAAGAGCGCCGTCTCCGCGATCCTCGGCGTGCCGCCTTCCGAGGTCGTCGATTCCCTGTCGTCGGAATCCGTGGATTCATGGGACTCGCTGAACCACATCAATCTCATCAGCGCGATGGAGCAGGAGTTCGGCGTGATGCTGCCGACCGAGAGCATGGCGGCGTTTCAGTCGATTGCCGGGCTGAAGTCACTGCTGGCCGACCACGGCGTGGAGCTGTAGTTGCGTGGCAGAGCCTGCGAACCAGCCTGAATCGGTCGCATCCCCTCGATTGCCTCTGTTGCCGCTCACGATCCTCTCGTTTCTGATGTTGTATGTATTGACGTGCGCGCCGGGGCTGCTTTGGCAGGACAGTGCGACGTTTCAATTTCGCGTGTATCGCGGCGACTACGAAGGCACGTCTGGCCTTGCCCTCTCGCACCCGCTGTACATCGCCCTAGCCCGTGCATTCGCGTCCATACCACTTGGGCCGCACGCGTGGCGAGTCAATCTGTTTTCCGCGTTGTGTGCCGCCGTTGCGATTGGATTCCTGACGGACATGTTGGCGCGGCTGACGCGCAACACGGCGGCGGCGCTGATCGGCGCGGTGCTGCTGGGGGCGAGTCACACGTTTTGGAAACACGCGGTCATCGCCGAGGTGATGAGCCTGTATGCGGCGGGATTGGCGATTGAGCTTTGGCTGGTGCAGCGATTCATCGCGACGAGGTCAACGAAGTGGCTGGTGCTCGCCCTGTTTGTCAATGGGCTGGGGGTGTCGAATCATCTTCTCGCGAGCCTGCATCTACCCGCGTACGTCGGCCTTGTGCTCTGGTCGTTGCGAACAGGGCGAGTGCGGCTGGGAACGTCGGTGACGGGATTGATCGCGTTTCTCGTCGGCCTTGCGCCGTACTTATCGCTGATCGCGATGGAGCTGTCGCGCGGAACGTCCATCAGCGAGACCATTCGCTCGGCTCTGTTTGGCAAGGTCTTCGCGAAGGATGTGTTGAATACGTCGTTTTCACTGGCGCGCATGTCGATGAAGACGATTCAGTTTTTCGTGCTCAACTTCCCCACGCCGCTCATTCTCGCTGCGCCACTTGGATGGTGGATGGCCTGGAAGGACGCGGGGCAACGCTGGTTCGCCGTGTTTGGCGCTTGCATCTTCATCGTCGATTTTATGTTCGCCTTCCGATATCCCGTGGCGGATCAGTATGTATTCTTCCTGCCTTGTTACTGCCTCTGGGCCGGATTTGCCGCGATTGCCGCCGCGAAACTTTTCACGGGCAACAGAATCCGACTCGCAGTAGGCTTTCTCTTTGCCGTCTTGCCCGCGGTGGCCTACGAAATCGGCCCGGCCCTTCTCAAAGCAAGGAAAATCGCGGTCCCCTTCAGACAGGATGTTCCCTTCCGTGATGCGTACACCTACTTTCTGCGGCCGCGCATGACCGGCGAAGTCAGTGCCGAGCGATTCGCCCGTACCGCGTTGTCGCAGGTCGCGCCCGATGGCCTGCTCATTGCTGACTTCACGGTGAACAATGTGCTGGTCTATGCCCGCGATGTGCTCGGCGTGCGGCGGGACGTGGCACTCACGCTGCCTTGCGACACGGAGCCGGGCGAGCCGCGTGTATGGTTCACGCCGTTGGGGATTAACTCCTACGCGACGAGTGGCTTGGCGAACATCTCTACGGACGCATCGGGTTACATGCCCGATTGGATTTTTGAGGCGTATGATTTGGAGCCGAAGGGCGTCGTCTTTTTGTTGCACCCCAAGGATCCTCAGTTGGAACAGGGCGGGCCGACGACGCAGTTCACCATTCCTGAGCGACCGTGAGCGAAGGGCGGAGGGTGGTTCATGTGCGGCGACGCGCGATCAGGCTTGCGACCTGTCGGCGCGGGGCGGCGAGTCGCTCACGGTAGTCTATCACGTCATAATCCGTGAACCATGTGGGAAGCTCTCCGACTCGAAGAACATGGCTCTCGCGCGACGGCTTGCCAAACATCTCTCGCTGCGGATCGACGAAGGTTTCGTACACAAGATACCCTCCGGGGCGGATGGCGCGAGCGAGCATCGGCATGAGCGGTCGATGCAGGAAGTTGAAACAGCACACCCAGTCGTATATCGCCTCGTCTATCTCCGGGCATTTCTCAACATCGCGTATCGACGCTTGCACGCTGACTCCATTGCGTTCGGCAAGGTCGTTGAGTCTGTGTATCGCGTCGGGAAGCACATCCCACGCTTCAACGGACATGCCTTGCATTGCCAGAAACACGGCGTCGCGGCCGGTTCCACAGGCGACATCGAGGGCGGTTCTGCCAGTCAAGCCGTCCCACTGATTCTTCGCTATGCCGACGGCTTTCATGGTCCAATCATGCGGCTTCCAGAGTCTGCCGACGGAGGGGCCGGTCTCGGTTTGACCGGTCACCAACCAGTCTGCACCAGAAACAACATTCGTCACCGACCTATTGCGTGAGGCCAGTTCATTCCTTGCCGACTCCGCGCGGAGCGGATCGTCATCAAAAATCACGACTCCGACATACGGCGATGGAAGTTCGTGGATGCGCGCAGCTAACTCTTCGAGCGGGATGTTTGCGGCCCCCATGCGATGGCACGACTGAAAGGCTGCTTCAGGGCGCACGTCGAGGATCGGTGCGTCGCGTTCAGAAGAATCATTAGGGGGCAGGGCTTTCATGTGCGGTGCCTTATACTACGCGCTCGGTTGTGGAAGAGGATTCGGTGCAACGCATGACGGAAGATGAACTGATCGACCACGCACTCAGGCAGCCGCTCGTCGAGGATGCCTATCGGCCGGCGAACCTGCACCTCGACAAATCGGACGGGCTTCGTATCGACTGGGCCGACGGGCGGGTGAGTCGGTATTCGCTGGCGTTTCTCCGCAAGCGGTGCCCCTGCGCCACCTGTCGAACCAAGCGACAGGAGGACACCAAGCCCCGGCCCGCGAGTCTGTCTCTCACGGTGCTGCCCGCCAGCATCGACCGAGCCACGCAATTTTCCAACGCCCGCCTGGTGGGGAATTATGCGATCCAGATCACCTGGGCTGATGGGCATTCGACGGGGATTTTTGATTTTCGATATTTGCGGGTGCTGGATTCAAGCATCCCAGGCAGCTTGTAATCCCTCGCTGTAGCACATCATCTTTGCCTCGCCAGAGCCACTATTGTCCGTACAATCCGCCACATGCCATTGACGCCCGTTTCCATCATTGTCCCTACTTACAAGGAAGCCGAGAACATTCCGATCCTGACCCGGCGCGTGTTTGATTCGCTCGCATCTGCTGGGCTCGAGGCGGAGATGATTTTCGTGGATGACGATAGCCGCGATGGGACGCCGGAAGTTGTCGCGGATTTGGCGAGGTCATTCCCTGTTCGGCTTATCACGCGCATCGATGAGCGCGGGCTATCGTCGGCTGTGGTGCGCGGTTTTGCCGAGGCAGGGCACGACGTGCTCGTCTGCATGGATGCGGACCTGTCGCATCCGCCGGAGTCGCTGCCCGTGCTGATCGCTCCGATTGCCAATGGCGACGCGGATTTCGTCATCGGCTCTCGTTATACGACCGGCGGCAAGACGAAGGAGGACTGGGGATTTCTGCGGCAGGTCAATTCGTCGGTGGCGACGCTGCTTGCAAGACCAC
>JBBTET010000074.1:0-20266 GCA_038042195.1 Planctomycetota bacterium
CGTTACTGGACGCACTCCTACATTCAATAGAGGACGATGATGGACCCTTTCCTCCAAGCAGCCATTGATGAAGCGCGACAAGGCCACGCCGAGGGCGGCATCCCCATCGGGTCGGTCCTGGTCATCGACGACAAGATCATCGGTCGAGGCCACAATCGCCGTGTCCAAAAGGGCAGCGCCATCCTCCACGCCGAAATGGACTGTCTCGAAAACGCCGGCCGTCTTACCGCGAAGGATTACCAACGCGCCATCCTCTATTCCACGTTGTCACCCTGCGACATGTGCAGCGGCACGGCCCTGCTCTACAAAATCCCTAAGATCGTCATCGGTGAAAACAAGACCTTTCGCGGCCCCGAGGACTACGTCCGCTCTCGCGGCGTCGACCTCGTCATCGCAAACGACCCCGAGTGCATACAACTCATGAATGATTTTATCTCCGCCCGCCCCGAGTTATGGAACGAAGACATCGGCGTCTGACACGATTCAAGTCGTTTCCCGCACCATTATCAGCCTTCGCATTCGGACTGTGTGATTTCTCTCACATGCTGCATCCGGGTACTTAAAGGTCTTGCCGGGCAATCCCGATAGGGGGAACGACCCGTGGCTCGAAGAACCATGGACCAGTGACGTGGTCCCGAGCGATGGTCATGGGGAAATACGGCGACCGACATGCTTCGGCACCGATCGGAGAACAAGCCATGCGAAGAAACGCATTCACACTCGTGGAACTCTTGATCGTGGTGATCATCCTCGGCATCCTCGCCGCCGTGGTCATCCCGCAGTTCTCCGACGCCAGCACCGACGCCCGTGTGGCATCGCTGAGTACGAATCTTCAAACGATTCGCGGACAGATCGACCTCTACAAACTCCAGCACAACGGCGCCTATCCGACGCTGGCCAACTTTGTGGATGCCATGACCAAGAAATCAGACGCCGACGGCACCATCAATGCCGCCACCGGAAAGTACGGCCCCTACCTTCAAAGAGTTCCGAACAACCCCTTCACGGTCGGCGGTACTGGTAACGACGTCACTGCCGGCGCGGCCGCCGCCAGCAAGGCCTGGTTTTACGACGCCGCCACCGGTGCCTTCAAGGCCAACGACGCCGGCACCACCAATGGCGTCGCCCACGACGCGCTCTAACAGCGTCGTCCGCAATACAACCAACGAAGGGCCGATGCCGTCGCCAGACTGCATCGGCCCTTTTCATTGCCTGCGAAACGACCTCCAAGTCCTCTAACGACCACCTCCGGTTTTCAACTAGTGAAGACGCCCCCGGACCCTCCCGATATCCAGTCGGAGACAGCCACGTTCGCAAACCGGATCCAGCATCGTGCCGGATCGGCGAAACGCGCGAACCACTGACTAAATTTTGAGCCGGTCGTCTACGGAGATCCTCCCATGAAGCGAAACGCCTTTACCCTCGTCGAACTTCTGATCGTCGTCATCATCCTCGGCATCCTTGCCGCCGTCGTCATCCCGCAGTTCTCCGACGCCAGCACCGACACCAAGGTTGCCTCCTGCCAGGAGAACCTGCAAGCCATCCGAAAACAACTTAGCGTCTATCGTCAGCAGCACAACGGAACCTACCCCACCCTGGCCAACTTCGTCGATGCCATGACCAAAAAGTCCGACGCCGACGGCACCATCAACGCCGCCACCGGTAAGTACGGTCCCTACCTCAACCGAGTCCCCAACAACCCCTTCACCGAAGGCGGCACCGGCAACGATGTCACCGCAGGCGCGGCCGCCGCCAGCAAGGCATGGTTCTACGACGCAGCCACCGGCGACTTCAAGGCCAATGATGCCGGCACCACGAACGCCGTGGCCCACGACACCTATTAGTCCTAATCCAGTGCCACGACGTCCGCATACCGGACGACCGCTCGCGCCGGGACCGGTTGGCCCACGACGGATTCCGTCGGGCTTACCGGTCCCGTCGATTTATCGGAGGCATGATCCGAATGATGTGTCCACAACAGCCCCAATCGTATCGTAGTCTCTAACCAGTACTTCACGACGCCGCTTTAGAGGAAGCAGCCGCATGAGCGCGAGAATCCAACAACACAACCGACGCCCGGCCTTCTCGTTGGTCGAGGCCCTCATTGCCGCGACGATCCTCACCATCGTCAGCGCCTCCGCCGCGCTGCCCTTCGCCGCAGGTGTGCAACATGCCAATGAGGCGGCCCGGCTCGAAAACGCCTGCGCCCTGGGTCAGGCCTTCATGGAAGAAATCCTCGCACACCCCTTCTTCGAACCCGGAAGTCGCGTGGCTTCGCCCGGCCCCGACGCCGGCGAGACCGACCGATCCCTGTTTGACAATATCGACGATTACCACGGCTACACCGAATCCGCCACCGGCCCGAGGGATTACAGGAATCAAGCAATCACCGATCCGGCCTTCACCAACATGTACCGCGAAGTCACCGCCGCCTACATCACCTTCCCCGGCCAGGTCGCCAGTGACACCAACAGCCTCATCCGCGTCACCGTCCTGGTCAAGGATGGCAACGCTGTGCTGGTGAAGCTGGTCAGGGTCGTCGCGAGAGAGGATTAACCGCCATGACAAAAACTCGACATCACAATCGACCCGCGTTCACCATGATCGAGCTGCTCATCGCCAGCACCGTCACGGCCCTCGTCGCCGCTGCCGGTGCCACCTTTGTCTCCGCCATGAGCAACGCCAGCCTCACCACCCGAAACGTCAATGAAACCAAAACGGCCGGCCACTACGCGTCCTTCCAAATGACCAAGGTTATCCGCGAGGCCCGCGGAGTCGGCCAAGTCACGCCATCAACTGTCACACTCTGGCTCTCCGATAATTCCAGCGACGACAGCCTCAACCTCTACGAAACCGGCGTCCTGCGATACGATTCCGTCAACAAAGAGGTCGTCCTTGACTACCTCCAACCGTCCAACGGCGTGCCACCAACCACTGCCGCCCCAACGGCGACGTTCTCCGATGCCGCCCTACTCACCGGGGCCATGCCCCCCGCCGACAAGAAGTCCACCGTTTGGGCGGAAAACATCGACAGCCTTTCGTTCACGGGCCAGGGTAGCGGGTTACAAACTCGCATGGTTGAAGTCACCTTCACCGTCAACATCAACGGCCAGCCCACCGCCTTCCGAGCTGCCGCCACTCCGCGAGCGCAGGCCGATTATCTGTTCTACCCGGAGACGCAATCGCCTCCCCTCGCAGGCTCCGCTCGAAAAATCCGAAAGGCCATCTCGTCCTGGTCCGGACTGTCAAACGTCGTCACGCTCTCGGCGGCACTCACTGACCTTTGAACATGAAGCCATGACACACTCGCGGAAATACAGCTCGATGAAACCTCGAAAACGACGAGCCTACATTCTCGTCGTCATCCTCGGCTTCGCCGCCGTGGCCACGTCGCTGGGGCTTGCCTTCCTCGATGCCAACAGCACCGTCATGCCGGAGGCCGTCAACTACGTCGGCTCCATCCGCGCAGGGTATGTCGCAGGCTCAGGCGTCGGGGCCGCCGCGCATTACATTCTGTATCCCCCCACCACGGTCGCCTACGGACAATACCTCACCAGCATGTCCGGCGTCAGCCCCGACGGCTCCACTGACTATTTCGACGTCACCGTTCAGCGATCCGATGCATGGAACCCACCAAAGTCTGACCTAAACCTCTACCGCATCACCGCCCTCGGCATCGCCACCGATGGAAACGGCGCAGCCCGTGCCAAAAAAACCATTACCGCCGAGGTGCTCGCCCCCGTTACCGGCAAATGGAACATCCCCTACGCCGCGTTGTCCCGAACCTCACAGGCCATCGGTGCAATCCAACAAGTCTTCGGAAACGCGCATTCCAATGTCAACCTCAACGGAACTGGTTGGTGCAATGGTAAGCTCTCCGCCGGCAGCATTTGTACGTGGGCCGGGACCGGCCCACCCACGTCCATCACCTCGCTCGCTCCCACGGTCTCGCCAATCCCCGCGGCAAATCCCACCGTCTACACCTCCTACACCATTCAGGGGAAAACCTACACCGGTTATACCGGGTTCAGCTCAAGCCAACTCACCGCCTCCGACGCGATCGCCCTAAACGCAATAGACATGTCTGCCACCAACCCCGGTCGAATCATCATTGCCCCAAGCGGAAACTTCAAGCTGAGGGCCGGTGTCAACCTGAATGGAACTCTTGTTGTCACAGGACGCCTTGAGATAGATGATCCGTCCACTTTTCAACTCAATGCAGAGCAGTTCTTTCCAGCCGTTGTCGTCACGACCAATATAAAAATCCTCAACGATGATTTGAGTCTCACCATAAACGGCCCCGTCATCCTGGGTGGTCAAATCGACATGAACAGCAAGGACCGCGTAACCATCGCGATTAACGGCCCAACAATCGTGCAATTGGGTGTGACTGGCGCCAAATCGACAAGCAGTCTGATCTGCACTTACTCCGCGACCCGCGCCGTCTTCTGGGACTTAGAAAACCCGCCCACCCCTCAGCCCATGACCGTGCTGAGTTGGAAAGAGAATTAACGAAGGACCGTCATGAATACCATCACACTTTCCATCGACCGCTTCACCCGAACCCTGCTCGTCGCCCTGACGCTGCTGCTCTCCGTCATCGCCGTCGAACTCTGGATCGGCCTTCCTGATCGCGCCGTTGCCTCAGCCCAAGTCCCCGACACGGGCCTCCAGCGGCAACAGATCGTCGAGGAAACCCGCCGAACTAACCAATTATTGGAACAAATCCTGACCCAGCTTCGCACCGGAAGCATGAAGGTCACGATGGAAAGCGCCGATAAACCCGACGGAAAGAAGAGGAAGTCCGCGCCCTGAGCGTCATCGCTCAATCGCGCCTGTTGTGGGAAAGGATGGATGTCACCATGCGTCGCCGTGCATACACGCTGATTGAAATCGGAATGGTCGTCGTCGTCGCCGGAATCATCATCGCCGTCTCGATGCCCGACCCCGACACCAAGGCCAAGCAGGAAGCCGAAACGGCGGCCACGATCTTCGAGTCCGACGTGGCCTTCGCCCGCAGCCGGTCCATTGCCGACCCCACGGACCCGGTCGTCATCAAACTCAGCGCGGCCGCTAATAAATATTGGTTGGCGAAGAAATCCGCCCCAGACACTCCGCTGATGCATCCCCAAACCGGCAAAGCCCATGAGGTTAAGTTCGGCATTGGCGGAAAGAAGGGCCTCGAAAACGTCCAACTGCTCGGCAATGACTTCGGCGGTGATTCCGTCCTCGGATTCGACTCCGTCGGAAACACAGATCAGGCCACGGCGGCCTTATTCCAAATCAGCTCCAAAGGCGCAACCTGCGAAGTGCAAGTGAAACCCGCCGCCGGCAAGACCAATTCGTCCGAAACGCTTACGAAGACGCTCACCGTCGAAGGAACGACGCCTGTCATCTTGATTGCGGAATAGCGGACCTAACCGACGACAGCCAGGAGTAACAGGAAGACTTGTTCGGTAAGAAACAGATCTACTACCCCATCGCCATCGATGTCGGCGCTTCAAGCCTCAAGCTCTTGCAGCTCACCGACGCGAGGGGGCAGCCTGCGCTCCAAGCCGCCGCCCAATACGACCTCTCCGCCTCGCCGCACGATTCGCCGGACTACCACGAAGCGCTTCGCCACGCCCTCATGGACGCACGGAAACGCTCGCCCTTCCTCGGACGAAAAGCCGTCGTCTCTCTCAACTCCGGCGAGTTCCAGATGAAGAGCCTTCGACTGCCACAAATGCCGGCCGACGAACTCGCCTCGGCTGTCGAGTTTGAAGCCCAGGATCGCTTCGAGTTGGGAGGTAAGCCCGCCCAATTCCGGCACCTCGCCGCCGGCGAAGTCCGTCACGGCAACGAGATCAAGGAAGAAGTCCTCGTCTTTGCAACGCCCGATGACATCGTCGAACAGAGAATGAAACTCGTCGCCTCCGTCGGCCTCGAACCGATCGCCGTCGATCTCGCCCCATGCGCCCTCGCCCGCGGCTTCGTCCGCTTTCTCCGCCGCGCCGACGATGCCAACGCCGTCAATGCCTTCGTGGACGTCGGCTGGCGCGGGGCCTTCATCGTCATCACCAAGGGCATGGAGCTTGTCTTCATCAAGACCGTCGACATCGGCGGGTCCACCTTCACCGACGCCGTGGCCCGCGCCCTCAACCTCAACGCAAAGCAAGCCCTCGAACTGCGCGTCAAGCGAATCGCCGCGAATGCCGGCCGACGCACACAGGACCAGGGCACCTTCGCCCTCGACATGGACGCCGCCGTTCATGACGCCCTGCGCCCCCGGCTCGAACAACTCGTGAAGGATGTCCAACTTTGCCTCCGCTATTACGCCGTCACCTTTCGAGGCCAACGCCCAGATAGTTTGACCTTCGTCGGCGGTGAAGCCCTGGAACCGTCGCTCTTGAAAATCGTCTCGGAAGAAATCGATGTTCCCTGCATGATTGGGCACCCACTCAGGGGAATCGCCAACCTCGGCGCACTCGACACCGGTCGCCAAGCCGCGCACCCCGCCTGGGCGGTCGCCTGCGGCCTGGCCCTACGAGGCACACCCTGGGTTAGCCCCGCCCAAGCAACGACAAGAAAACCGGTAGCCGCCCAAGCATGAAATGATGCACTAACACTTTGGATACACAATCGTGAAAGACTGCGACTTCATCCCCCAGCACCATCATGAGAAACGCGTCATGCACCGCGCCGTGCGCCGCCGCGTCTCCATGCTCGGCGGACTCGTCGCCATGATGCTCGTTTGGGTCGTCGCCCACCAGCGACAACTCGCCTCCGCCGCCGCCATGATGATCGACGCCCAGAGCCAGCAGGCCCAGGTCCGCGAACTCGCTGAGAAGAAACAAACCATGCAGGACCAGCGGGAACGCCTCGCCGCCAACGAGGAGCTGTTGCGCCAACTGGCCAGCCCCACCGAATTGGCCGTCGTCTTCGCCGACCTCAGCTCACGCGTTCGAGAGCCGTTCGTCCTCACTCGAGTCACCGTCATGTCGCCCTGCGTTTCCCAATATGCTCGTCGAGCCGACGAGGACAAAGTCGTGAACATCAATCACGGAAACGGTGCCCCCAAATCCGCCGATCCAACCCCACGAAACCAGACGCCCAGCATCGCCATCCACGGCATCGCAAAATCAGCGCAGGATGTCATCATGCTCTCGGCCATCCTGGAAAACTCACCGCTCTTCGACCGCGTGCAGATCATCACCCAATCCGCGAGCGAATGGGCCGGCCGACGCGCCCAGAAATTCGAGATGACCTGCGACCTCGTGCCCCAACAGCGGAGGCGATCATGACCCTCAAGAAACTAAACCTGATCGTCGCCGGAGTGGCCATCGGCACGACCGCCGTCTTCGTCGGCGCACTCGCCATCCCCGGATCAAAGAAACTCACCGCCGAACGCACCATGCTCAAGGAGCAACTCGCCGCCGTCCAGCAGGAGCAACAAGCCCTTGGCAACGTGAGCGAGGTCTATGCGTCCCTCGTCGAGATGAACAAAAAGAACCGCGATTTCGCCAACAAGCTCCCCGTCGAGCGACAGTTCGGCGAATACCTTCAGTCCCTCTCCGACACCATGAACCGATCCGGTATCCAGGAAGGCTCGGTCCAGCAGAAGGGTGAATTGCAAATCGACGAAACCGCCCTGCCGACGCACGTCAAACTGATCAAGGGCACAGGCGTCCTCCCCGTCGATGTCGGCTTCGACTCAACCTTTGCCCAACTCTTCGACTTCCTGAAAGGCGTCGAAGCATTGCCCCGGATGTCGCACGTCGAGTCCCTCAAGATCACCAACGATGAGCAAAACCCCGGCCGCATCCACGCCGACCTCGTCCTGCATACGTATTACCGACCGATTCCTGACTCTGAAAAGTCCCAGGTGCAGTAGGACATTGAAATGAAGGCGACGATCAACAATTTACCGGCAACACTCAAGGCCCAGGTCGCCGCGGACAAGAAGAAGTCCGCCATTCTCGGCACGCTTTTCTGCGTCCTCCTCGTCGTGGTCGTGAAGCAATTCTTCGGCGGCAACTCCCCGGCCACGGCAACGCCGGCGACAGCAATCGCCGCCCCCATTGCACCGGCCGCGCCCAAGCCCAAAATCACCGCGACCACGATCGACCTCGGTGCCAAAGCGCCGATTCCAAAGACCACCGCATCCACACCGTCAACATCAGATACCAAACCCAACACGGCAAAATCCGTCCATGTTGACAATTTTGCCCACGACCTTGCCCGTGACCTTTTCACGCTCAAAAGTTGGACCGCATACCCTCCCACCTTCGCCTCTGGCGAGTCCGCCACCACAAAACAACGTGGATCGCCCGACTTCTGGTCACGCATCGCAAAAGCCGCCGACGAATATCAAGGGGCACGCCGCGAAGAAGCCAAGTCCATCTCCAAAGACCTCGGCGAGCTGCGACTGCAATCCACCCTCACTGGCTCCGACCCCAGCGCCTACATCTCAGGGCGACTCGTCCACGAAACGGACCAGATTCTCGGCTTCACCGTCGCCCGTATAGAAGACCGCCGCGTCGTGCTCACCAAGTCAGGCTACTCCTACGCCCTTCAAATGCACTGACGCGCAGTCTTCGCCGATCCTGCCGATAATCCCCATCCCATGACTCCCATCGATGCGGACATACCCCCACTTCCAACAGAACTCGCAGGGTCCGACAACCGATTTAGGTGACGACGCACAACGGAGTGTGTATGGCTTGTCACCCACAAGAGCAGGGGCGAATCGCCTCTACAGTCTCATTCCATCATCCCACGCCACGCCGCATTGCGCGCGTCATTCGTGGTGCCGCACTGATTGCACTCGCATGTGGTGCCCCGAGCCTACACGCCCAGGAATCTCTCGCCCAACCCGCGGTCGTCCGCCCCGCATCCGAACAGATCATCCGCGTCTCCAAGGGTGAACGCGTCACCGTCCACGTCGCCGATCTCCCCATCGCTGAAGCCATGCGAATGCTCTCCGAGCCGTCCAAGCGAAACATCATCCTCGCCGACGGCGTCAAAGGCACCGTCACCGCCAGCATGTACGGCGTCGACTTCGACTCCGCGCTGAAAGCGATGCTCGTCTCCAACAGCCTCGGTTACCGACAGGATGGCGACTTCATCTTCGTGTACCCCCAGGAGGAGATGGCCAAATTCGCCGCCTCCTCACGAAAAATCACCACGCGCGTCTTCAAGCTCAACTTCGTGAACGCCGCCGCCGTCAAACCGCTCATCGACATTTTGCTCAGCCCTGCCGGCAAAGCCGCCATCACCCCGCCCTCCTCCAAAGGACTCGGCAGCAGCGGCAGCGGAGGCTCCTCCGGCGGCTCTTCGTCATCATCCACCCTTACCACCGAAGGTGACGCCCTCGCCTCGCCCGACACCCTCATCGTCACCGACTACGAAGATCGCATCGAGCAAGTCGACAAGGTCATCCGAGACCTCGACAAACGACCCAAACAGGTTCTCATCGAAGCCACGCTGCTCCGCGCCACGCTCAATGAAGACAACGCCCTCGGCATCGACTTCACCACCGTCGGCGGCGTCGACTTCGCCGCGCTCTCCAGCGTCAGCCCCGGCGCACAGAACATCCAAACAGGAAACATCCCCACCGCAAACCTACAAAACACCAACTACACCTTCCGAAACGACCTCAACGCCGCCCTACCCGGCGGCGGCTTCACCTTTGGCATCCTCAAGGATCAGGTCGGCGTCTTCCTTCGCGCCCTCGAACAGATCACCGACACCGACGTGATCGCCAATCCGAAAATCCTCGCCCTCAACAAACAAGTCGGCCAGGTTCTCGTCGGTCGGCGTGACGGATATCTCACCACGACCATCACAGAAACCACCGCCATCCAAAAGGTCGAGTTCCTCGAAACCGGCACCGTCCTCTCCTTCCGCCCCTTCATCAACGATGACGGAACCGTCCGCATGGAAATCCACCCCAAGGATTCCACCGGCGGACTCACCGAGGCAAACCTCCCTTTCGAGCAGACCACCGAAGTCACCAGCAACATCATCGTGAAAGACGGCCACACCGTCCTCATCGGCGGCCTCTTCCGCGAAGTCAGCACCTCCACCCGTGGCCAGGTGCCGCTCCTTGGAAACATCCCCGGTGTAGGCGCACTCTTCCGAAGAACGCGCGACGCAACGACCCGCGAGGAAGTCATTGTGCTTCTCACCATCCACGTCATCAAAGGCGATGACGACAACGAAGCCAGCCTCGCCCTCCGCGAGGACATCGAGCGATTCCGAGTCGGCATGAGACACGGCCTGCAATGGTTCGGTCGCGAACGACTTGCCGAGGCCCACTATCGCTGGGCTGTCGAGCACTTCTCAAGCGGCGACACCAACAAGGCCCTCTGGGATGTCCAACTCTCGTTGCACAATTCCCCGCGCCACATCGACGCCATGAAGCTGAAGGAAAAAATACTCGGCCAACGCGACTGGGCATCGGAGTCCACGTCCATTCGACACTACATCATGGATCGCATTAACGACGAAGCCGGTGAACCCAAGCCTCCGTTTGGCCGGCCCACGGCCCCTCCTTTCACAGTCCCCGACGAAATCGACGGCCCCTCCGGCGTCGAGGATGACGACAACTACGAATCCACAAAGTCAGCCCGCACGATCTCCGACGCCTCGACGAATTCATCCAACGAATCCGTCCGTCCCACCGCCACCATCTCCAACGGACGAGGTGTGATCGAATGACAACCACGCTCCAACAGTTGACGGTCCTCATACTCGCGCTCTGCCTCACAAGCTGCGGCAATGCCAACTCGACTCTCATGACCAAGCACATGTCCAAGGACCGCCGAGGTGAAGCCCAGGAGCGATGGGACAACGTTCGCGGGGATGTCAAGCTGCGCCTCGCCAGGGAACATCTCGACTCCAATCGCGTCGACGAAGCTGAGAAGGTCATCGAACAGGCCGCTGCCGTCACCCCCAACGATCCACAGGTCTATGTCCTCCTCGCCCGGCTTCGCCTCGAACAAGGCCGACTCGCCGAAGCGCGCCAAGCCGTTACAAAGGCATCCTCACTGCATGGTGACGATCCGGAAATCCCCTACCTCGCAGGCATCATCGCTCAGCGCTACGGCGAATCCGAATTGGCCGTCGACTGCTACCTCGCAGCGGTCAAGAAATCGCCCAACAATCCCGGCTACGTCCTCGCCCTCGGCGAAACGCTCGTCGCATTGGGCCGAAACATCGACGCATTGGAACTGATCGAAAGCAGAATCAACGACTTCGACTCAAACGCACCGCTCCGTATGCTCGCCGCGCGAGTCTGTCGCGGCATGGGCCTGAAAAACACCGCCGTTCGACACGTCCGTGAGGCGCTCCGCGTGACGCCAGATGACGCCTTCGTCGTCGCCGATTGCGCCCAAATTCTCGCCTCGGCCGAACGCCATCAGGACGTCGTCAATCTCTTACGCCCCATCTTGGAGCGAGCCGACAAAATAACGCTGACGCCGGACACATCGCGCCTCCCCGCGGCGACTCCGACACCCGTGGCTGTGACGCCCAGCATGCGCCGCTGCATCGCCACTGCCTACCTCGCCCTCAACAAACCCGCTGACGCCCTGAACGCACTTGAACCAGCGATGGACGGACTCGACGTCGACGATGCCACGCGCCTGCTTTATGCGCGCTCCGCCCTCGACGCAGGCGACCTTCAGGCCGCGGACCATTCGATGAAACAAATACACGCAACCGGCGAGTCCTCCCTCGGAGCCTTACTGCTGTCCGCCACGATTGCCCTCGACTCTCAAGATTCGGCCGCCGCACTCAATCTCATCTCCCGTGCCACCGAGTTGGACAACGACGCCCCGGAGGTCCGAGCCTTGAGTGAAAAATGTGCTATGAGTTTCGGCCGCCACGAAAACGCTGAAAGCCTCACGACCAACGCATCCTGCGAGGCGCACTCCGGTGCGACCTCCATCGACGCAAATCCCGCATCGACAATCCCGTCATCGAGGTGGCACCCATGAGCACTCATGCCACAAAACCCTGGTCGATGGATGAAGCCGCGGAGGCCGACACCATGACCACGCCCGACTCAATCCTTACCAACGCTCATGCTGCGCCCGCGGCAAACGCATCGCAAGTAACTCCCGCGAATATCACGACGCCCCCCACGTCCCGAATCGTCAGACCCGCCGGATCCACGCTCCTCCTACTCGCCGCCGGCCTTGCCATCCTCGCCGTCACCCTCCTGGCCGCATTCAAACTGCAATACGCCTGGACCCTCGTCGCACTCGTCGCTGTCCTCAATCTCTACTGCGTGGTCCTTCTGGGGGCTGGTCCCCAACCACGCAACACCGATGACGCGCACGCCGTTTCAACCTCCACAAAGGGTCATGCCCCCGCCACTCCGACAACTGCCTCATCCTCCAATCTCCAGCCCATCTGGAATGCCGTCGATGAACAGACACGCGACATCAAACAGCGCCTCGACGCCGTCCTCGGTGAACACGCGCAGATGTCGCTTGAGCTTACCCTGGCAACGACCCAGAAACGCCAGGTCAACTCGATCCTTGATGCCATCTCGGATCCACTCCTGGTCATCGACTCGTTCAATCAGCTCCAACTTGCCAACCCCGCCGCAGCAGCCCTTTTGCAGTTCGACCGCGTCGTCTGCCTCAGAAAGCCCATCGCCGACGCACTTGCCGATCACCAACTGGTCGCACTCCTTCAACATGCCCGCGAAGCCGACTCCCGCGCCGGCCGACGCCGCGTAGAGTTTCAGCTTAACGACCATGCATTCGCGATCCACATCGCGCCGTTGCCGGCCGAGTCCGACCAGGCCCGCCATGGCATCGTCGCTCTCTTCCGCGACATCACCCGCGATCGCGAAGCCGCTCGCCAAAAAAGTGAGTTCGTCGCCCACGCCGCACACGAGCTGCGAACCCCACTCTCCTCCATCCGAGCTTACGTCGAAATGCTCGTCGACGGAGAAGCGTCTGACGAAAAAACGCGCACAGAGTACTACGACATCATCCAAACCTCCGCCAACCGGCTCGGCCGGATGATCGACAACATCCTCGACATCAGCCGCATCGAAGCTGGAACTGTCCGTGTCAACAAAGAACCCGTCGCCGTCTCCATGTTCGTCAAAGAGGCCGCCGACACTATGCGCCCACAGGCCGAAAAGAAGGACATCACGCTCACCGAGGAACTCGCCCCCGTCGTCGACCGAATCCTCGCCGACAAGGACCTCATGCAACAGGCCATCCTCAACCTCATCAGCAACGCGATCAAATACACGCCTGAAGGCGGTTCCGTGCATGTCCGTATGGCGACCCACTCGGACGCACGAAAAATGAAAATCGAAGTCAGCGACTCTGGCGCCGGCATCCCCCGAGAAGACCTCCCCAGAATGTTCGAGAAGTTCTTCCGCGTCGAAGCTAACAAGTCGCTCGCTTCCGGAACCGGCCTTGGCCTGAACCTCGTCAAGCAAATCGTCGAAAATGTCCACGGCGGTGAAATCACCGTCACCAGCGAAGTCGGAAAGGGCAGCACGTTTGTCATCACGCTGCCGCTCTATGAAGGATCATGAGTCTAGAAAGGGCCAAATATGTTACAAAAGAAAATCCTGGTCTGCGACGACGAACCGCACATCGTGCATGTGGTTGCATCGAAACTTCGTAACGCCGGCATGGAGGTCGTCACCGCCGCCGACGGGCAGGAGGGCCTCGACCTCGCCCGACTCCACAGCCCCGATATGATTTTCACCGACTACCAAATGCCGCTGCTCAGCGGGCTGGAGCTCTGTGCCAAACTCAAGGCATCTCCCCAAACCAACCGTATCCCAGTCGTCATGCTGACTGCCAGGGGCTTTTCGCTTACCGACGCCGACCTGGCAAACACCAACATACTAAAAGTTCTGGTCAAGCCCTTCAGCCCCCGCGAAATCCTTCGCACCGCTCAAGAGATTCTGAACATCGAGCCCGCGCACTCGGAGGCAGCGTCATCGTGACAACACTTTTTTTCCCCGCGCAGACGACTGAGGGTGTAGGTCGCCTGCCAGTCCCCGAACTTCCGACGCCCATGTCGCCGGAGGCCTTCGCCGGCTTGGCAAATGCCTTCCGACCAGCAGGCCTTTGGCTCACGCTTTGGAATCCCAATGCCACGGAGATCGCCGTCGACGAAAAAGCCCCCGCATTCTGGAGAACACTTTGGTCAGCGAAGAATGGGCTCCGAACCATCCTGGCCGATCATGTGCGCGAATCCCTCAAAAACCCTCACGCATCTGACCACGATCAGGCCGAGACGGCGAACACAGGACCGCTCGCCCCCGGCATCGTCTTGGAGGTTGTTCCTTTGATCTGTGGTGCTCGATGCGCCGGAGTCCTTCTGGCGGCCGCACTTACTGAATCAAAGTTCGACGAACCACTCTTAAGACTCTGCGACCGCTCCGGACTCGACAAGATGCTGCTCCAGTCCCAGGCTCGCGACGCCGCCATCCCCGCGGGTCAATCGCGAACAGGGAGGTTCCTCGGCCTGGCCTGCGCTGCAAGTCAGGCACACCAGATTTCAAAAATGAAGCTGGAGGTCAATTCCCTCACCCACAACCTCCAATGCACTTATGAAGAGCTTCACCTCATCTATCAAATCAGCGGACAGATGAGCCTGGCTAACAAGCCCGCGCGCGTCTTAAGAGGCATCGGCGAGGAATTGCTGGACGTCTGCCGGGCCGAAAGCCTTGCCTTCGTGCTTCGCGAGGTGGAAGGCATGCGCGCCCCTTCATTCCGCGCAGCAAGCACGATCCCCTCCCTCGAGGACAGGATCATCCAAATAGGCGAGGCAGCCCCCACCCATGACCAACTCGATCGCCTCGCAGAATGCCTTGCCCCCGACTTCAATGACTCGTTGCCGCATGTATTGATAAACCGCGCGGCCGATCATCCAGAGCTGGCCTGGGCCGCCGACTGGCTCCGACATTTGGTCGTCCTACCGCTTTGGCGTAATCACGACCTCATCGGTGTCATGTTCGCCATCAATTGCAACGATCCCGGAGACTTCACCTCCGTTGACGTTCAACTCTTCCGTGCCGTCGCCGACCGCGTCGCCCCCTTCCTTGAAAATCACCAACTCTACGACGATCTTGCCGACCTGCTCATGGGCCTGCTCCATGCGATGGTCAACAGCATCGACGCCAAGGACGCCTACACCTGCGGCCACTCCGAGCGCGTCGCCCTGTACGCCAAGACACTCGCACAAGCGGCCCACCTCCCAGCAGGAACCTGCGACCGAATCTACCTCGCGGGGCTTCTCCACGACGTCGGAAAGATCGGTGTTCCCGACGCCATCCTCTGCAAGACCGGCAAACTCACGGAAGATGAGTTCGCCGCAATGAAAAAACACCCCGAAGTTGGTGCGAGGATCCTCTCGAAAATTCGCCAAATCAAAGACCTGCTCCCCGGCGTCATGAACCACCACGAGCGCGTCGACGGACGGGGCTACCCCGATGGACTCGCCGGCGAGGATATCCCCTTGTTCGGTCGAATCATCTGCATCGCGGATTGTTTCGATGCCATGACCACCAACCGGACGTACCGCGCCGCAATGCCGCTTCATGCCGCCGTCGCGGAAGTGAGACGGTGCTCCGGTACACAATTCGACCCGCATCTCGCCGACGTATTTCTTGGCCTCAACCATGAAAAACTCATGGCCGACGGTCGGTTGCTCTCCAGCGAAGCCGACCGCTCCGCATGGATTCACGACGCCAAGACCAGTACCGGAGCTTGACACGATGGCAACAATTATCAACAAGTATGACGACGTCGCCGTTCTCACCGTCAAGGACGATCTCGCCGGCGATTCAGTCGAACAGTTCCTCGAGCGCGCTAACCAGACCATCAGCGATGGCATCAACCAACTCGTCATCGATTGCGGAAAACTCCATGTACTCGATAGTCACGGGCTCGAGGCCCTGCTCGAACTTCAGACCCGTTGTGAAGAACTACTCGGCTCCGTCAAACTCTGCGCCGTCGATGAGTCCTGCACGAAAATCCTCGAAATGACACGACTCGCCACACGATTTGAATCCTACGATGACCTCGACTCCGCCGTAAAGAGTTTCAGATGACACGGGAGCTTGCTTGAAAGCCAAACACGCCAATCCCGAATGGATGCTCGAACTCGATGGCGCAAACGCCACCACGGCCGCAGCACCTCGCGCTGGGCAAGACCCGCAAGCGCCAGTCGCCCCCGTTGCAGCCGCGCCACAAGGCACACCCCACGCCCGTCGCCAGGTTGGCCAAATTCTGCTGGCAAAGGGACTCATCACGCAGCAGCAGATCGAACAGGCCGTCGACGAACAACAGCGCCGTAAGCATCGCCAGCTTCTTGGCGAGGTTCTCGTCGAGCTACAGATGGTCACCGAGGAACAGGTCATCGAGGCCCTCGCCGATGCCTACAATGTCCCCTTTGCCAAGCTCTCCCCACGACTCGCCGATCCCAAAATCGTCCAGTTGCTTCCACGCGAGTTCCTTGAAAAGCACTCCGTCCTTCCGCTCTTCAAGGTTCACCAAACCATGACCGTCGCACTCAGCGAACCGGCCAACGTCTTCCTCGTCGAAGAAGTCGCTCGGCTCGCCCAGTGCAAGGTTCAGGTCGTCGCCTCCACCGCCGCCGACATTCAGGCGCTCATCGGCCAATACATGAGCTCGGCAAACGTCTTCGTCATCGATGACATCATCGAAGACGTCACCGGCGATGCCTTTGAACTCATCGAATCAAAAGTTGACGACATCACCAACCTCGAAGGCATGGCCGGCGATTCTCCGGTCATCAAGCTCGTCAACTACCTCATTTACTCCGCCGTCAAAGAAGGCGCCAGCGACATCCATATCGAGCCCGACGACGGGCAACTCCGAATCCGCTACCGCGTCGACGGCGTCCTCTATGAGAAGCTCGCACCGCCCTACCAGCTCATGGCCCCCATCGTCTCGCGTATCAAAATCATGGCCTCGCTCGACATCGCCGAACGACGCCTCCCCCAAGATGGTGGCATCCACGTCCTCATGGAGCGACGCCCCATCGACCTTCGGGTCAGCACCCTCCCAAACACCCACGGCGAAAAGGTCGTCATTCGAATCATCGACAACTCCCAGGCCCTCTCCAGCCTCGAAACGCTTGGCTTCTCCATCGACATGCTCAAGCAGATTCGACAACAACTCGCCCACCCCCACGGCCTCGTCCTCGTCACCGGCCCCACCGGCAGCGGAAAGAGCACCACCCTCTACGCCGCCCTCACCGAGATCAACTCGCCCGAGCGAAACGTCTGCACCGTCGAAGACCCCATCGAATACAACCTCAAGGGCATCAATCAATTCCAGGTCATCGAAAAGATCGGCCTCAAATTCGCCACCGTCCTCCGCTCACTCCTTCGACAAGACCCAGATGTCATCATGGTCGGCGAAATACGTGACGACGACACCGCGCGCACCGCCGTCCAGGCCGCACTCACCGGCCACATGGTCCTCTCGACGCTGCACACCAACGATGCCGTCTCCGCCGTCACTCGACTGCACAACGTCGGCGTCGAGACCTATCTCATCAGCGCCGCCCTCGACTCCGTTCTCGCCCAGCGACTCGTACGAAAAATCTGCTCGCATTGCAAGGAAGAATACGATCCGTCCCCTGCCATCAAGCACGCCATGGACAAGGCCGGCCACAGCGTTACGAGACTCTTCCGCGGCGCGGGGTGCCCCAAATGCCACCAGACCGGCTACTCCGGACGAATCGGAATCTACGAATACTTCGTACCAAATGACGCGGTTCGACAAGCCATCAGCGACGGTGCCACGCTCCAACAACTCCGCGAACTGGCCAAAACAGCCATCGCCACCACTCTCATGAGCGACGGCCTCTCAAAAGCAAAAACCGGCATCACCACTGTTGAGGAAATCTTCCGCGTTTGCGTTGCATGACAAATTGCACCACGGTACTTGCGAAATCGGAGCCTGACATATGCCCGCCTTTACATACGCAGCACGAGACAACAAGGGCACACTCGTGGAAGGCCAAATCCAGGCCGGCAATCCCACCGATGCCGCCCGCTTACTCCGCGCCGATGGGAAGTTCCCCGTCCGCGTCACACCCGCCTCCACTGCGTCTCGTGCAACGTCTGCCAAGCCGTCGCCCACAAAAGCACCGCCGCGCCCCCAACTCACCACACTACATGCCCCAACCGCATCCCCCAAACCCGCCGCGACCGGCGGATTCTCCTTCGGCGAGAAATACCGCGCCGACGACCTTATCTTCTTCACCAACCAACTCGCCGTCCTCACCGAAACCGGCGTCTCCCTCGCAGAGGCCCTTGAAGCCTGCGAACACGACGGCAACTCCCCTCGCTTCGCCAGAGTGCTTCACACAGTCATCGAACGCGTCGAAAATGGCACGGATTTCTCCGCCGCCTGCGCCGAGTTTCCGCGCATCTTCTCCCCGTTGTACGCCAGCCTCATTAAAGCATCTGAAGCCTCCGGCATGATGGCCCCCATGCTCCGCCGACTTGCCAACCACCTCGAAGCCCAGCGCGACATGGCCAAGAAAATCAAAGGGGCCATCACCTACCCCATCGTCATGCTGGTCTTCGCCATCGGTGTCACCATCTTTCTCATGACCTTCGTCCTCCCCAAATTCGCCAACATCTACAACGGCCGAGAGGACAAGCTCCCCAAACTCACCAAGGCACTTATGGCCTTCTCTGGCTTCCTCACCTCCTACGGCCTCTATCTCCTCCCCGCACTCGCAGCGATTTCAGGCGGACTCTGGTACTACATTGCACACACCGATGACGGCCGGCGTAACTGGGAAACCGTCAAGCTCAAGCTCCCACTCTTCGGCCCCCTCTTTCACAAAACCTACCTCACCCGCAGCCTGCGCACCCTCGGCACCATGATCGGCGCAGGCGTCTCCATCCTCGACGGAATCAAACTCACCTCCGGCGTCTGCGGAAGTCAGCATTACGAGTCACTCTGGAACACCGTTCACAACCGCCTCCAAACCGGCCAACAGCTTTCCGAAGCCCTCACCGGCAACCCCAACATCCCCAAGGCCGTCAATAAAATGCTCGCCGCCGGTGAACGCGGCGGCCAACTCGGCCAGGTCATGGAGCGCGTCGCCAACTTCTGCGAAGCCGAACTCAACGTCTCCATCAAAACCATGACCAGCATGTTGGAACCCGCCATCGTCATGTTCCTCGGCACCGTCGTCGGCGGCCTCGTACTGGCCCTGCTGCTCCCGATCTTCACCATCTCCAAGGCCATGCACTAGCAACCGTGCACACCAACCAATTTCCAATATGATCCGGTGTCCCGGAGCCGCACCATGCTGCAAAAAGACAAACTCCTCATCTTCCCCGGATCTGCCAGCCCGGGATTCACTGCCGCCATCTGCAAACAGCTCGGCATCAAGCCAGGCAAGTGCAGCGCCAAGCACTTCTCCGAAGGCAACACCTTCGTCCAGGTCGGCGAGAATGTCCGGGGCCGCGATGTGTTCCTTGTCCAATCGCTCAGTTACCCCGTCAACGACCATCTCGTCGAGATGCTCTTCTTCATCGACGCCTTCAAACGCGCTTCCGCCAAGAGCGTCACCGCCGTCATCCCTTTCTTCAGCTATGGCAAGGGCGACAAAAAAGACGAACCCCGCGTCAGCATCCGCGCCCGCGTCGTCGCAGATTGCCTCGAAGCCTCCGGCGTCGACCGCATCGTCACCATGGACCTCCACGCACCGCAGATTCAAGGCTTCTTCCGAATCCCCGTCGATCACCTCTATGCACTCCCAGTCATCGCCGGGTACTTCCGCAAGAAAATGAACAAGGACTGGGTCGTCGTCGCTCCAGACGTCGGTGCTGCCGGCATGGCCAACGCCTACGCACACGCACTCGGTGCAAAAACCGTCATCGCTGAAAAGGTCCGGCGCGACCATAACGAAAAATCCTACGTCGACCGCATCATCGGCCACGTCGCCGGCAAGAACGCCCTCCTCGTCGACGACTTCACCATCACTGGCGGCACCCTCATCGCCACCGCGGAGCGCCTAAAAAAAGAAAAGGCCCGCGACATCTACGCCGCCGTCGCCCACGGCGTCTTCCGCGCCGGCACCGCCGCCAAGCTCGACGCCAGCCCCATCAAAGAACTCATCATGACCGACACCATCGAGCACCGCTTCGAGCCGCCCTCAAAAAAAGTCCGACTGATCTCCGCAGCCTCCCTCTTCGCCAAAGCCATCCAAAGCATCCACCGCCAAACCAGTGTCTCAGCCCTCT
>JBBTET010000075.1:0-11249 GCA_038042195.1 Planctomycetota bacterium
GAAGACTTGCGCCCTATTCAGACAAACTGCCGCAATTCCCCAGAACGCGATCACCCCTCTGAAATCTCAACTCTGAAATCTGAAATCTCTGCGCCCCCCAACCCTCCGCTGGTGCGAGAATCCTCTCTCGCACCCACCCTCGCGGGATTCCCTTCCCGTGACCATTCCCCCGCGCCAACCCCTCCACGCAACCCACGCCCGGTCAACCACTTGCGCCCTATTCAGACAAACTTCCGCAATTCCGCTCGCCCCCGCCAACCCGCCTGCTATATGAGTAAAGAAACAGTCCGGTATGTTACAAAAGGAGGCTCACAGTGCTCCGCGCACCGTCATTCGACATTCACACTACTTCGTTCTTCCCAACCCAATCCGCGCCATCTGCGAAATCTGTGGTTGCGCTGCCCCTCCCCTCACGGACGATTTGCCGGCTTTTTGCAACATGGTACGGCCCCTCTTTTCTACCGCGAACGGCACGCCCGTTAACCTGGGACCGCTTTCATCACGGATCGACGCACGTCACACTTTGCGGACGGAGGAATCGCAACTTGCCCATGCCGCACCGAGTGATTAGCGGCGACCCGGATAACCTCCCACCCACACAGCCTTCGCGGCAATGCGAACAGTGCCTCCGCGTTTGTCCTCGCAGATGCGGCGAATGCAATTCACCGCGAACGGAGCCCGAGGCGGAGGCACCGAGCACGAATCAGTGGATCGCATCGCGATCCCAACACCGGAGGTTGAAAGATGAACTCGTTTATCAAGTGTCTGCGATCGTTTGTTCGAGATGAACAAGGTGCCACGGCCACCGAATACGCCGTCATGCTCGCCCTGATCATCGTCATCGCCCTGGGGGCCATCACGGCCCTCGGTGAAAAAGTCTCCAGTACCTTCGCCAGTGTCACGGCTCAGCTGCCGTAACGCTCCTGCCCTTCACGTCCGTGGAACGGACTGTCTCTCCTGCCCAAAGGCCGAGGTCGGACGAAGGCCGCACCCTTCGTTCACCTCGGCTGCCTCTCACTTCCTTACAAGCGTGATAAACGTAAACGAGCCGAGCGTGGATGGGACGCTCTGTTGCTCGGACGGTAGGCTGCGCTTTGAGGTCGTTGCTGGGAAGGATCGCGGCGACTAGCATCGGTGCGTTGCGCGGTGTCGCGCTGGTGAATCGTTCAGGCGGGATCATGTCGGACCAGTATTACGAAGATCGAAAGCGGCACATGGAGGCGCTGGGGGCGGCGGGGGTCGAACCCTATGGCGCGCGGTATGTTGGCGTCGCGGCGCTGTCGGACGCGCGATCCAAGGGCGAGTCCTTGGGGATCGAGCCGGGGCAGACGCGGGACGAAGCCGTTATTCGCATCGCGGGGCGGATCAATCTTCGCCGTGTGATGGGAAAGTTGGCGTTTTTGACCTTGCGCGACTCGACCGGCGACCTGCAAGTCGGCGTGTCGAAGTCGAAGGTGGGTGATGCCGCGTGGGCGATGCTGGAGAACCTCGACCTGGGCGACATCCTGGGTGTTGATGGAGCCATCGGGCGGACCAAGACCAATGAACTGACCGTGTGGGCCACGGGGCTGACCCTGCTATGCAAGGCCCTGCGGACGCCGCCGGATAAGTGGCACGGGCTGACCGATGTGGATGCCCGCTATCGTCAGCGGTACGTCGATCTGTTCACAAATCCCGAGGTGATGCAGACATTCAAGGCGCGAAGTCGGATCATTGAGGCCATTCGGCAATTCTTCCACGGGCGCGGATTCATGGAGGTGGAGACGCCGATGTTGCAGGCCGTGTACGGCGGCGCGGCGGCGCGTCCGTTCACGACGCATCACAATACGCTGGACCTCGACTTGTTCCTGCGCATCTCGCCGGAGCTGTACCTGAAGCGATTGTTGGTCGGGGGCATGGAGCGGGTGTTCGAGATCAACCGCAACTTTCGCAACGAGGGAATCAGCACGCAACACAACCCCGAGTTCACGATGATGGAGTGCTATCAGGCCTATGGCGACCTAAGCGACATGATGGACATCGTGGAAGGAATGGTATCGGCGGGGATCGAGGCACTCGGCGGAGGGAACACGCGGAAGTTCCGCGAACTCGACATCGACTTCACACCGCCGTGGCCGAGAAAGACATACACGGAGCTTCTTCGTGAGCACGCAGGCGTGGACCTCAAGGACGTCGCTTCGGTTCGCACGCGCGCGGCCGCCCTTGGCATCCAGGGGGTGATGGATGACGCTATTCTGGCGAACAAATTATTCGAGGCGACGGTAGAGGAGAAGCTGATCCAGCCGGTGTTCGTGACCGAGTATCCGTCGGCCCTGTGTCCGTTGACGCGGAGGAAAAAGGATGATCCAAGCCTCGCGCTGCGGTTCGAGGCATATGTCGCGGGCATGGAGATTGGCAACGCCTATACGGAACTGAATGACCCGGTGGTCCAGCGGGAGACATTTTCATCGCAGGTCAAGGGCGAGGGCGACGAGACGATGCGGGTGATGGACGAGGATTTCCTCGCGGCCCTGGAGTACGGCATGCCGCCGGCCGGCGGCCTGGGCGTGGGGATTGATCGGTTGGTGATGATGCTGACGAACTCGCCGAGCATTCGGGACGTGATACTTTTCCCGTTGCAGCGGCAGAAGGCGGATTAAACGCCGAAACGTTGGGAAGATTGGGCACGGATGCGGTCGAGAATCGGGTCGATTTTGTTTGTGGCATTCGCGCCGGTGACACTGCCGGTGTATGTGCTTTTCCTTGCTATGGCGAATCTGCTGGGCGGGGCGTTTTACATAGTCATTGAAGCGACGGCGGCGCGGGTTCTGAAGCGGCCCATTGCCCTGTCGCGCCGGCAGATGATCTTGCTTGCATTGCCGGTGTTGGTTTCGGCACCGCTGTTCGCCGCCGCGCATTTCGTCCTATTCACTTTCCTATGGATCGTAAGAACGCTGGAGACCATCGGGCGTTGGCAGACGGGATCGGGCAAGCCGCGTGCGAATCTCGCTGCCGGCACAATGTGGCTGGTGGTCGCGCTATGGACCTCGCTGACCTGCATGAACGCTGCGCTGGGGTCGCGGCTAATTGGACGGCCCGTCGAAGGCTCGGAGTTGTATGTTGATTCGTTGAGAAAACTTCGCAGCCTGGGAGATTTGCCGGCCGCATCGCAAACAAGCCGGAAGCATTTGATCGCGGAACTTGAGCTGGGGAAGGAAGCGGCGTTTCGTGAATGGGCACTATTGAAGGAGGCGCTGGAGCAGGATGCGACGACGATTCGCTGGTTGCCCGATCCGGTGCGGCGAAAATTGGTGGGACTGCCGTGGTACTACCTGCCGGCGGCGATCTCGGATGACGGCGAGGCGCACAGCGTGCTGTTCCTTGGGCCGCTCCTGTTGCTGGTCATGATGCTGATGCGATGGCCTGGGATGTTTGGCGTGATGCGGGCTGAGGGGCTTCGCTGGGCGGCGTATGGGTTGCGAACGGGTGGGGCGTTTTACGCGATTCATCGTTTGATCACCTGGGCACCGCTGTCCGAAGGCTATCGCATCTTGTACGACCCGGATGCGCTGCCGCTTTCGTTTCGGCTGTTGTCGCCGGCGTATTGGCTCGGGGTCGATTATTTCCGATTCGCGTGGATGGAATGGTATCTGCTGAATGTCGGGATGTGGCTGGCGCTGGTGGGCGTAGGCATCTTTCTGTGGTGGACGGCTTGGTGGCTCTCGCCGCTGCTCGGTTGGCCGCGCTATTACGTGACGTTTCTTGCGGCGCGACTATTGCAACGGAAGCGGATTGCGTTCTTCTCCATTGGGGCGGTGACACTGTGTGTGGCGATGATGATCATTGTCATAAGCGTCATGGGCGGCTTCGTGGACAGCATTCGCGACCGGGCGCGGGGATTGCTCGGTGACCTTGTGATGGAGAGCACGGCGAGCGGGTTTCCTTATTACCAGGGCTTCATCGACAAGATCGGCAAGCTGCGCGATGCGCGAACGAAGGAACCCATCGTCGTGCAGGCGACGCCACTCATACGGACGTACGGCGTCATTCAATTCCCAAAGACGAGGCGAACATATTCGGTGCATGTGGTGGGGATTCGGCTAGATGAGTATGCGAAGGTAACGGAGTTCGGGAAGGATTTGTTCTATCAAAATCGCTTTGGGGGGACGACGCTGGAACCGCAGGGGCAGCCGGTGTTTGGGAGGGATGAGCAGCAACTGGCGGTGTTGCCGGCGGAGATGGAGGCGACGTACAGGGCGTATGTCGAGGGCTTGCCGGCGGAGGAGCGCGCCGAGGAAGTGAAGCGGTATCAGCGCGAACCGGAGGATCCGTTTCCGGGGCCGGGCGTCTTCAAGGGGCCTGAAGCAAAGCCGGGATACGAGGGCAAGGAGTATCCGGGGTTGATCCTCGGTCGGTCGATACTGTTTCGGCGATTGCCGACAGGGGAGTTCGACCGGCATTCGGACTATCCGCGCGGCGAAGCGTGCCAACTGACGCTGCTCCCCATGTCGCGCACCGGCGACATCAGCCCCGAGCCGCCGCCGAAGCCGGCGTTTCGGTACGTGGATGACTCGCGCAGCGGGATTCACGAGATTGATTCGGTGAACGTCTATGTCGACTTTGATCGCTTGCAGCAGTTGATGACGATGGGGCCGGAGACGCTGGAGAGCGGCGGCCTGTCGGGTGCCCGGTGCAATCAGGTCTTGATCAAGGTTGCACCGGCGTACGCAAACAACCGTGAGAAGCTGTTGGAGATCAAGCGGGCATTTGAGGCCGAATGGGAAGACTACAAGTCGGGTTTGAAACCGGATCGCATCGAGGAGTCGTTGTTGCACAATGTCGGTATCAGCACATGGGAGGAGATGCAGGCCAGCTACATCGCGGCGATTGAGAAAGAGAAAGTGCTGGTCCTCATCATGTTCGGCGTGATTAGCCTCGTGGCCGTGTTTCTGATCCTGTGCATTTTCTACATGATCGTTCAGGAAAAAACGCGGGACATCGGCATCATCAAGAGCATCGGTGGCAGCGCGGAGGGCGTGGCGGCCGTGTTCCTCGCCTATGGCGCGGGGATCGGGCTGGTCGGCTGCATGATGGGGACGCTTCTGGGGACGAGCTTCATCGAACACATCAATGACATTCAGGATTGGCTGGCGCGGCTGAATCCGGCGTGGCGGGTGTGGAGTCCGGAGACGTATTCCTTCGACAAGATTCCGGACATGTGGAAATGGTCGGAGGTGATCGGCATCAGCATCCTTGCGATTGTGTCCTCCATAATTGGAGCGACATTCCCTGCGATCCGCGCGGCCAAGACGTGGCCGGTTGAGACGTTGCGGTATGAATAGGGAGCTTGCGCCAATTCTCGGAGACTTGGACCGTAATCGCTGCATCGTGAACGGCGAAAGTGGAGTTACGGACACGCGCCGTTGACGAGGCAATCGACGAAGGCCTGGGCGTCGAGGCCGTTGACGAGGGGGGTGCCGTCGAGGTTGACGTCGGCGTTTACGTTGGAAATGTAGGCGTCGCAGGTTGACAGCGATGGGGCGTTTAGGAGCGCGTCGACAAACGGCGGCACGTCGGCGAGGTCAATCGCCTGGTCGCAATTCATGTCACCGCGCGGGCAGTCGGGGCCCAGCGGGCGAAAAGGGACAATACGCTACAAACTGGGATTGTAGATATAAGACGACTCGGCTGTGACCTTCGCCACGATTGCACGATCATCGTCAAATCGAGCTTTTGACGATACTGCTCAAACACGCTAACTTGCTATCCGTCGAACACTTTCCACGGATACTTACGGAGTCCGTTCATGAAATTGGCGTTTAGCAGTGTCGGTTGTCCCGCGTGGGATCTGGTGACGATGGTCGAGAAGGCCCGTGAGTATGGGTACCAGGGCATCGAACTGCGTTGCCTGAATGGGCAGATGTATCTGCCGGTGGCGCCGGAGTTGTCGGCGAACCCCGGCAAGATCGCGCGGCTGGTGCGGGACGCCGGCGTGGAGATCATCTGTCTGGCGACGGGTAATTCGTTTCATAGCCGTGATGCGAAGGAAGTTGCCACAAACGTCCAGCAGGTGCGCGAGTACATCGAATTGGCCGGAAAGTTGGAGTGCCCGTATGTGCGCGTGTTCGGGGCGGAGATTCCGAAAGCGACGTTCTTCGGCTACGAGAAGCGCGAGACGGCCCTGGGGCGGATCGCCGAGAGCCTCAACAAGCTGGCCGACTTCGCGGCGATGCACAAGGTGACGCTGCTGATTGAGAACAGCGGGGACTTCACCGACAGCGTGGCGATGTGGTACCTCACGGATGCGGCGGACTCGCCGGCGGTGAAGTGCTGCTGGAGCCCATTTGCGGCGCGGATTCGCGGAGAGCGACCGACGACGTCGATCCCGAGGCTGGGCGGGCGGATCGGGCTGGTGCATGTGACGGATGCGAAGTTCGACGGGCTGGCATTCGCGGGTTACACGCCCCCGGGCCAGGGGGACACGGAGATTCCCCGGATGGTGCAACTGCTCAAGGGTCTGGGGTATCGGGGATATTTGTCGTTCGATTGGCCGAAATTGTGGAACCCGTCGCTGGCTGACGCCGACAAGGTGTTTCCGGCGGCGGCGAAGTATTTGCGCGGCCTGCTGGATGAGAAGGCGACAGTGATGTCGGCGTACAAGGGGGACAAGTTCGCGCCGAGGCAGGGGTTTGAGCCGGTGGCGAAGTAGGACGCCGTGGGGTTGTGGATGTTGGATGGTCGATGGCGGATGTTGGATGTGGCGCGATCTCGCGCGATTCGATGGTCCGTGCCTATTCTCTTCGTCTTACAGTTTTTTTTGTTGTCTGTCCGGGGGAGTGATTCGCCGGGCGTCATGGCACGGCAGCTTGGCCCGCAGTTTCGCACTCAGTCGTCGGGGCGGTTCACGGTCATTTCGGATTCGGATGTGGGGAGTGTTCAAGACACGTTGAAGCTGGCGGAATCGACCTTCGGGCGCGTGGAGGCGTTCGCAAAGACCATCACGGCGACGACTCGCACGCCGGGCGACACGATGACCGTCGTGTTGTTTGACGGGTGGAGCGGGTACGAAGCGTTCGCGCGGGGCAAGGGATTCGTGGTGAGCGAGGCCGTGCCGGGGTTCTTCGATGAGGCGGCCAATCGGTGCTACCTGTTCAACTATGCGAACGCCGAGATCATTCGGCGGAAGCGCGAGGAGTTGTCAGTGGCGCGGAAAGAGGTATTCCCGGCACCGTACGATGCGAACAATCCGGAGCGGGTGCGGCGGCTGGCGCGGATTCGGGAGATTGAGGGGCAACTCGAAGCGCATCTCGAATTGGTGAGCGCGACGGTGGTGCGACACGAGATCGCTCATCAAGTGTTGTGGAACCTGGGATTGCAACGGGCCGATCAGTCGCAGCGGCGGTGGTTGAAGGAGGGGTTGGCGATGCAATTCGAGACGATGGATTTGGCGAATAGGTATCGGCTGGCGGATTGGCGGACGATTGACTGGCAGGCGGGAAAGATGACATTGCGGGATATCGTCGGTGATGCAGCGCGTATCGGCCCGGGGGCGGCGAATCCGCAGCAGGCGTACGCTGCGTCATGGGGGTTGGTGCGGTACCTGATTCGCAAGAAACCGAAGGAGTTGGCGGCGTACATTCGGGAGTCTGGGTCGTGGGAGAAGGACCAAGCCGATTGCGTACGGGGATTTGAGGAGGCGTTCGGGAAGATAGACAAGGCATTTGAGCGGGTGTGCCGAGAGGACGTGACGACGAAGGAATAAGCCACATGCGAGGTGCCCGCCGCAATGGTTTATTGACGGTCCTGCACGTTCGAGGATGATGCCTGTCATGGCGGCGACACTCATTGATGGCAATGCACTGGCGGCGACGATTCGAGATCGCGTCAAGAGCGATGCGGCCGATCTTCGCGCCCGGGGTCGGGCGGTGAGTCTCGTGGCGATTCTCATCGGCGATGATGCAGCGGCGGCGAGCTATGCGCGCAGTCAGGCGAAACTTGCCGAGGGAGTGGGCATTGAGTATCGGCTGATCCAACTCCCGACGCAGACGATGATGCCGGCGGCGATCGATACGATCGAGCGGTTGAACCACGACCCCGGCGTGAGCGGGATCATGCTGCACATGCCGGTGCCGACGGGGCTGGATGGGTTCGCATTGCAACAGCACATCGACCGGCGCAAAGACGTGGAGGGCGTGTGCGCGGCGAACCTGGGGTTGCTGGCGATGGGGCGCGATGCGTTGGCTCCTTGCACGGCGGCGGCGGCGTTCGCGTGTTTGCATTCGACCGGCGTGGAGATTCGGGGGAAGAGCGCCGTGGTGATCGGACGGAGCGTGATCGTGGGGAAGCCGTTGGCAATGCTCCTGGTGTCGGCACACGCGACGGTGACGCAGTGTCACACGCAGACGCGCGATCTGGCTTCGCAAGCGCGTGGGGCGGAGATTTTGATAGTGGCGGCGGGACGAGCGGGGTTGATCGGTGCGGAGCACGTCGCGCCGGGGGCGATTGTGATCGACGTGGGGACGCATCGGGTGTCGATGCGACAGGCCGACGGTAGTGACAAGATGACGACGGTGGGTGACGTGCGATTCGCCGAGGTCGCTCCGATTGCGTCGTACATTTCGCCGGTGCCGGGGGGCGTGGGGCCGGTGACGGTGGCGATGCTGCTTTCCAACACCGTGGCGGCGGCGCGCGGGGTATAATTGACAACCGTGACCACGCCGAATCAGCCTGAATTAATTCCAGCCATCGTCTTACCGTTACCGACGCGTGCGCGGGTCGCGCCGCTTGTTGGGTCGGCGGGGATCAGTGTGCTCCTTCACGCGGGATTGCTGCTGCTGTTCAGCGTGGCGACGTGGGCCATCACCACGGCGACGGAGAATGCGAACCCGGAGTATGGGGCGCAACTGGTCGCGGAGGAGACACCGCCGATCGGGTTGACGGGGTCCTTTCGATTTCCGGGGAATGCCGGCGTCGATGTGCCGGATTCGGCGCGGGCGGGTCCGTCGTTGACCACGGGTGATGCGCTGGGGGAGATTCTCAAGTCTGAGAGTAAGGAGTCGATTCGGCCGAGTGTGGCGAGTGGGAGTGAGAGCCTTGCTGAATTATCGCGCGGGGAATTGTCGCGTTCGGACATTGTCGGGGTCGGCATCGGCGGCGGGCAGGGCAGCAGTTCGGGCGGCGCGGGGAGCGGCTTGGGGGATCGTGATGTCGCGGGCGGTGGTCCGGTGGGGTCGATGTGGGGCGTGGGCCAGGGGCAGAACGCACGGTCGGTGGTGTACGTCATGGATCGCAGCGGATCGATGACGGACACGTTCACGCTGTTGCAGCGGGAATTGATGCGGGCCGTCGGGTCGTTGAATCAGGATCAACTTTTCAACGTGCTGTGGTTCAACGAAGGCAAGGCGACGGAACTGTTTCCCCGGCTCAAGGCGGCGACGCTGGACAACAAACGCGAGGCGTTTGACGCGATCAAGTCGATCGTGCCGAGCGGTCAGACGCAACCGGTCGACGCTGTGAAGCGGGCGCTGGCGTATCAACCGGACGTGATGTTCCTGCTGTCTGACGGAGACTTTGGCGAGGACAACAAGCGGATCATGACGATGATCAAGCAGTCGAATCCGGGGAAGCGGACACGGCTCAACACGATCCTGTTCGTGTATGACACGATTGGATCGGGTGAGCGGGTGCTACGGGAAATTGCCGAATCAAATGGGGGATCGTATAAACACGTGACGGAAGACGATGCGCGGCGATAGGCGCGTTTGGAAGGCACTCATGCATAGAGTCTCTTTACGGCGGTCAGTGTTGTTCGCGCTCGCGTTGTTCGTCGTTGCCGAGAGCGCGGCCCGCGCGGAGCAGGCGGCGGGGACGCAATCGAAGTCGCTTCTCACCGTGCTCATGGAGGGGGCCGAGTGGCCGGGGCTGGTGATTGCGGCGATGTCGCTGGCAGCAGTGACGATCGTCGTCGAGCATTTCTGGACCATTCGACGCACGACGATGTTGGGCGAGGCAGAGGTCAGTGCGGCGCGAGCATTGATCGAGGATCGAAAGTTCAAGGAGTGCCTCGATCTGGTCACGAACAGCCGCACGATGTTTGCCGACGTGCTCACGGCCGGGCTTCGGCACGGGCGACATGGGTTCGACGCGATGTCCGAGGCGGCGAACGAGCGTGCAAGCGCTTGGAGCAGTCGGCTGTTTCGGAAGGTGGAGTACCTCAACATCATTGGTAATTTGGGTCCGTTGATGGGGCTGCTGGGGACAGTGCTGGGCATGATTCGGGCGTTCGGTGAGATGCGGGCCTCGCACGGGGCGTACAAGCCGGAGGATTTGGCCGGTGGCATCAGCCTTGCGTTGGTGAATACGTTTCTCGGATTGCTCGTGGCAATTGTGGCGCTCGGGTTTTTTGGAATCTGTCGCAATCGAGTGGATGCATTGACCGTCGCGGCACATGCGTCGGCGATGGATTTGCTTGAATACTTTCGACCTGCGCCGGGCGCGGGTGGCCCAATGAGCAATGATACGTCGAAGACGGAGCCGCCTGTTGTGAAGCCACCCGCCAAGCCGAAGCTGCCAAGCGTTCCATCATGACCAAGCCCCCACCGATCACGCCGCTGACGCTGAATCTCGCTCCGATGGTGGACGTGATGATGTGCCTGCTAATCTTCTTCATGCTGGCGACGAAGATGGTGGAGCGGGAGCACACGCAGATTGATTTGCCGACTGCGAGTGCGGCACGGGAGCCGGAGCGGACCGAGGCGGGACGATTCGTAGTCAACATTCGGCGCGAGGGTGGGCGGCCGGTTTACATGTTGCGTGAGGAGGCGCAACCACTTGATGCGCTGCTCGTACAACTGAGTTCGGCGGCCCGCCTTGACCCGCGAATGACCTGTCTGATTCGGGCCGACAAGGCTGCGACGTATGCCGATGTGGAGGCGGTACTGGCGGGCTGCTCGCGTGAGGGGGTGCGCAACGTGCAGTTCGGAGCGTTGCAAGGGGAGGCGAGCCGATGACGCGCCGAGGATTTCCACCCGCCCACGCGACGGTGCCGAATCTCGCGCCGATGATCGACGTGGTCATGGTGATTCTGATTTTCTTCATGCTGGGGACGAGCTTTGCCGTGAGCGAGGGGCAGCTCGCAGCGAGGCTTCCGTCGCAGGTGGGTCCGGGTGGCGGTGCGAAGGTCGCGTTAGTGCCGACGGTGCGTATCTACTTGCAAGCTGATTCGAGCGCGGCGGGCTATCGCATTCTGGTGATGGGCGACGAACTCAAGG
>JBBTET010000075.1:11259-32936 GCA_038042195.1 Planctomycetota bacterium
GTCGTTTGATTCGCTGACCGGGCTGCTTTCGCAGAAGCTGTGCGATGGGGCCGATGCGAAGGCACCGGTGCAGATCGGGGCGGATCCGACCGTTCTGTATGAGCATGTCATCGCGGCGATGGATGCGTGTTCGCGGGCGGGGTTCTCCAATTTGCAGATGGTCGTCACGTCGCACGGCCCGGCTACAATCAGCCGGTCGCCGTGAAACATCTCCAAATCAACTTGTCGCGTAGTGCCGTGATGCTTGTCATGTGGATGGTCATGACCTGCGCGGTGCAGGCGCAGTCGACACTCTCTGAGATAGCGGGCGAGGATCGGCTCACGGGTGAAGAGACACGGTTGATCGCCGATCTGACGCAGCGACAGATGCCGGAATTGGTGGAGGCGTTGCTGGCGGGCTCACGGCCGAGGGCGGCGGTGCTCCAAGCGCACATCGGTCGGGCCTACGGGCGCGCGGGGTTGGCGACGAAGGAGCCGGGGCTGCGGAAGGCGTTTTGCGAGAAGGGATTGGAATGGTATCGGCGAGTTCTGGATGCACTCACGGAGCCGCGACGCATCGGCGATGACGCTCGACGGCTCGAGGCGGCGGAATGGTTGACGGAATATGCTGACTTGATCGTGCGGTTTGAATGTGGCGACGATTTGGATCGGTACGAGTTGACGAGCGGCCTGGACTTCGACCGGGGGCGCTTGCAGGAGCGATTGCGCGAGGCGAATCAGCGGTATGACGAAGCAGATGAGCTGTTGAAGGTGCTGCTCGTCGGACTACGGACGCAAGAGGAGAAGTATCTGCTGCTCGGACTCGCGGAGCGGATCGAGCGACTGGCCGACGAGCGGGAACTGAACGCATCGTGGGCGAGCGTCTATCTGGGAATGATCTCGAGCGCATCGGCCCCGTCGCGGGAGACGATGCTCACCAAATCGCTGGCGGGGTTCGACCGGGTGGCGCGGGACACGCGCGATGCGGTGCGGAAGTACAACGCGTTGATCGGGGCCGGTGTGGCGTTACGCGAAAGCGGGCGGTCGAATGAAGCGACGACCACGCTGGATCGCGTGATCGTATCAACGGCGGGGACCGGGCCCATGGGGCGGGCGCGCTATGAGAAGGTGCGTACGCTGATGGTGTCGGGTCAATTCGACGCAGCACGGCAAGAAATAAAGTTGCTCGCGGCGATGGGCAAGTCACCGGACTCGGCCGGCGCATCGTTCTACTTGCGACTGGCTCCGTTGTTGGAAGCGCACAGCTATTTGTTGCAATCAACGGCGCGAGTGGAAAACTCACCGGAGATGCAGCGCTTGCGGGAGACGGCGTTGGAGAAGTTCAACGCGCTGGCGAAACAGGGCGGGGCGTGGCCGGACATTGTCGAGGTGTATCTGACGAACCTCGCGGGGGCGACCACTGAGCCTTCCAAGATGTCGGAAGGGGAACTTCGCACAGCGGCCGGGCGGTTGATGGCGAAAATGAAGAACGCCGACGCGGCGGCGATGCTAACGGAGTTAACAAGGCGCAAGGCCGCCACGCAGGAGGATCAACTCAATTTAGGCGTGTGCTTGTTTCAAACGGAGCAGCTACAAGAGGCGGCGACGCAATTTGAGCGAGCGGAGTCGGCGTTGTACGGTGAGATTTCAGATCGAGCGGCTGAGTATGCTTATCGATGTCGAAAGCAACTGGCACAAGGATCAAAGAACCGCGATGTGCTGCGAGCGTTGGCCCGCGCGGCGATGCGGCTTGCATCGTTGCACGAGAAAAGTTCGCTTGCGCCAGAGGCTGCCTTTGTCGCAGGGGTCGCCTATCAGGAAGCCGGTGACTACGTGGAAGCAGTGGAGGCATTCTTGGTAGTCAAGCAGGATAATCCAAAATACTGGTGGGCGCGACGCGGGATCGCGGAATGTCTCACGGTGCCGCTGGATTCCATCATTTGTGACCGGATGCGACCAAATCCGCATCGTGATGCCGCGATTGAGTGGTCGCTGCTTGCCGAGGGGCTTTCGGTGGGGAAGCCGGCGAGCGTCGACAAGGTTCCGGCTTCATGGCTGACCGAAGCGCGGCTTCAGTCGGCGACGCTGTTCGCGCATGACCGTGTGGGAGAGTATCAGAAGGCCCTCGAAGTATTGCATGATTTGCCTGACAACCTCGACGCGCGCGTCATTCGGCTTCGTTGTCATCGGGCGTTGGGCGACATGGCCGCGGCGTCTACCGAACTGGACGGCTTGCTCAAGGAGCCGGATCGTGCGAAGGCCTCGCCGGCGATCATGGGACTGATCGCCGACATTCAGCGGCAGGCGGTGAAGTTCAATCCATCGTCGCGACTGGCCGACGTAGAGAAATTTACCGCGCAGGCGCTGCCGATGTTGGAGCGGGTCGGTGCGTGGCTGGGGGAGGACCGTCACGAGTACAACGTCATTCGTTCGGTGCGCGTGAGCGTACTACGCACTGCGGGGAGGCTGACCGACGCACTGGACGATGCGGAGAAACTGGTTGCCGCCGAGCCGGACAACGGTTCGCGCCTTCAAACGGCGGCGTCGTTGTTAGAGCAGATCGCACTGGCTGCGCCGTCGGCTGAAAGGTCGGCGTTACTCGACAGGTCCGAGGCACTTTGGGCGCGACTCCTTGAGGATTCGACGCTCCGTGGCTATGCACCACAGGTCTATTGGGAAGCACGGTATCAGTGGCTCTCACATCAGCTTCGACATGGACGTGCGGGAGATGTCATCAAAGCAGTGGAGGCGGAGCGGGCATGGTTCCCGGAGTTGGGCGGACCGCCGTGGCAGGGGCGATTGATGGAGTTGGTGGAGAAGGCGCGGGCTGGGACGAAGGGGCCGTGATGAGACGACGAGTGCGACGCGCAGGGAACATGATCTGTCTGCTCACATCGCTCTCAACGTCGATGGCATGGGGGCCGCCCACGACGCAGTCCGGCACCGAGAGTGACCTGACGGAAGGACTGCGACTGCTCGATGCCGTGCATGATCATGTGACGTCGTTTGATGATCCGGCCTTCTATTGGTTTTGTCGGTATGTGCGGGGAAGGGCTGCGCCTCCGGAGTATGCGGTTGGTGAGTTGGATGCGCCGGTGGATGGGCGCGCGCTGATTGAGAGGCCGGGGGAGTATCGAGGTCGCGTGGTGATGGTGGAGGGGACTCTGCGAGCGATTCGATCATATGAGGTCTCGAATCGACCGGGCGTGGGGACGTTGCAACAAGCCGAGGTGGAGTTGACTGATGGGTCGATCTGCACGGTGGTGCTACCGGTGGAGGCGAGCGCGGTTTCCATTGGGAATCGAGTACGAGCCAAGGGCGTGTTTATTAAGATCCGCAGGTACGCTACGAAATCGGGTGTGCAAGGTGACGGGCCGTTGATGGTCGCGCCGAATCTGTCAGTGCTGACGCCTCCGATCGAGTCGTCATCACCCGTTTCCAATTTGACTGACGGACGATGGATCGCGGGGGCGACAGCCGGGGCAGCGGTGGTGTGGTTGATACTTCGACGGCGGTCTTCGAGGCGAGTGAATCGCGCGCTTGGAACCATGCGGCACCGAGGCGAGTTGCGAACCGATGAGGACTTCCAATGGTTGACGCAACGGGAGAAGGATGGATAGGCGAGCATCGGCCATGCCCCTCGCCCGTAAGCTTGCAGGAAGCGATGGTATCGGGACAATACACAATCTAGGCGAGAATCGGACGACGTTGGGCGCAAATGCCGGGGATTGACTCTTGAATCAAGCGGCGAAATCTATGCAAGAAAATCTGGTGGCAGTGACTGCGTGGCGCAACAGTAGACGGCTGGCGAGTCTGGCCTTGGGTTACTTCCTGATCGCAGCATCGGGTGTTCACGCGGCCGGTCACGCGGAGGTGTCCGTGGTGCCACTCGGCAATGCGGCGGTCGTTCCGGGGACGGCGGAGCGCGTGTTTCGACTTCCGCACGATTCGTATGGGCCGTTGTTGCAGCCGATGGTCTTCATCGTGGGGCAACCGTGGCACGAGGTGCCGAAGCCCTCTCCGATTGGCAACCCCGACTTGGAACGCAAGCAGGTGCCGGCGACGATGACGTTCACCGTGGCGGGGAAGAAGCTGCCTCCGTGGGAGTTGAAGCCGCAACCGACGGCGTATGTGATTAATGTCGCGACGATTAAGAGCAGTCCGAAGTTTGCGAACGGAATCCTCGCGTTGACCGTCGATTTCCAGTCGCAGGCGGAAGGTCTGAATATGGCGGCTTATGGCATGCCGGACCCGTTGCTCTTGGACGAGACGACGGACGGGCCGCTTGCGGACCTCATGGTGTCATCGAAGGACGCGGACGTTAAGGACTACTTCGGGGCAATGGTGAATGAGTTCTGCGGGAAGAAGGCCGAGGCGCGGGCCGTGTATCAACGGCTGATGGCGTCCACGAATCCACAGCTGGCGGCGTTGGCTCGTCGCGGCGAACGGCTGATGCGATATGAGTTTCGCCCGCGCAAGTTGAGCGGCAATCTGAACGAGCATGAGCGTTGGGCGATGTTTCTGCATCAGAGCGGATTATTCGGCCCCGCTTTGACGGAGTGGAATGAGTGCCGCGTGATCGATCCGAGCAATGCCGAGGCCCAGTACAAGTGCGGCGAAGTGTCGGATCGGCTGGCGATTCCATCTCCCACGGTGTTTGCGCACATGGTGCGTTCGGCGAGCCAGCGAAACGGGGCGATCCCGAATAACTGGTACGTCTTGGTCACCATCCTCGACCATCATGGCGAAAAGAAACTGACGTCATCCGAGATTAGTGAGATCAAGAATCAGTTTATCATGGCCCAGGGCATGATCTGGGCGGCGACGTCGGGACAGGTTCGATTGATGCCGTCGTTCTTGCAGATTTCGGACTCGGAGGAGTGGGCCTATCAATATCGCGGCAACGGAGTTTGGGGGCCGGGGGATGCGATTGTTGCCGAGCGCGGTTGGTTTGACTCGGTATTCAGCATCGTCCCGCATCTGGATTTGCAGGAGCCGATTGCGGTGGCCACGGTGGGAGGCGATGAAGGTCCGAACGGCGCGGCGATGTCGTGCATGCCGCACGAAACAACATGGATGACGGTCCTCGAGGCGTTTTATCAACAGTATCTGTGGGCCGCGCGCGCCGGCGAAGCGGGGTCGATTATTACCGATGCGGAACGGGCGTTGGCGTGCGGGCCGCAGCCGGGGTCGCACCGAGGGTATGCGTTCCGTTCGGCGCTCAAGTATGGATGGATGGAGTCGATGCATCATCGCGTGAAGATCTCGGATGACCTGGTACCGGAGTCGGCGGTACGACTGTGGATGGTCGAAGGGCCGTATGCCGTGAAGGAGTCTGCTCCGACCGAGGGGAAGCCGGGGCACCATGTGCTCGACGCAATTCCATCGGGCGGAGCCTCGATGAATCACGTCAGCGAAACCGATTTCATTGACTTGGCAAGACTTTTCCCAAACGCGGGATGGGCGCGGGCGGTGGCGACGAGCTGGGTGTATTCGCCGACCGATCAGGAAGTGCGAATGTGGCTGGGGCAGAATGACGGACTGGCCCTCTGGTTGAATGGCGAGTGCATCCATCGTGGTGACTATTACTCTGCCGGGAATTACGAAGATCGGAACATCGTTGATACGGTGTGCGGGTTTGCGAATCTGAAGCAGGGGTGGAACGAGTTGCGCGCCGTGGTGGAGTCGTGGCCCGCGCCGCGCGACCGGGGCTGGGGGTTCTCGGTGCGATTCTGCACATGGGAAAACAAGCCTGTTGATGGGTTGGCCTATCGCTATGAGGCCCCGACGGACGACGTGGCCCCGCGACATGCGTTGCCGGAGGTCGGCAAGCACTATGTTTGGAATGATGTGAAGAGCGACTTCGTTGCAAGGCTCCCGAAGCTGGGCGAGCAGGAGCTAGAGAAGATCACAGGCGTTCGCGGACTTGGCGTCTGCGGCGAGGTGCAAGGAGCGCGAGGGTATGTCGGATTTCTGGCGGCGGATCGCACGGACAGGCAGGGGTATCGCTCGGTTCGTTCAGCGTGGCGGATGGATGCGGACTCGGACACGACGTTGAATAACGTCATGGATGTGCGAAGGGAGTCGGTGGCGGCCTTTCGATATGTTCGAGATGGGAAGCCGCGTGACTTGCTGATGATGCGCGTCGAGGCCGTGCCGACCTATCTGCGACTGCTGAATGAGCCGACCACGACGAGGGACTCGTTTGGGACGGCGACGCCGAGCGAGCGTATTCTTGGCTACGCATGGGTGCGGGCGGGAGAGTCGATGATACCGTACGTCGTGGCGGATGTTCTGCTATCGGAGAAGGCCGAGTGGCCGATGGATGAGGAGGACGTGTTGAATCCCCTGGCACCGGTCTATATTCCAAACGAAGCGGTCAAGTTAAGAACCGCGAGCCAGCCGGCGTTGTTGAAGAAGCCGTAGAAGTGTTCGATTTTTCAGGCGGCCTGCATGGATGCAGGGACGGCCGTGAGTGTGTGCCGATTTGCTCGACCCTCGTCGAGCGGTTGGCGGGCGCATGATGGAGCGTGGCGTCTGTGAGCAACCCTTCAACCATCCAGAGCGCGACGACGACACGCAGCGACGAGCGGTTCGTTGTTGCGCCGTCGGGCGAATCACCGTATGGACTACCGCGCGACCTGGCCGTGGGGCGTCGCGTAGCAGTGCTGGCGGTGCATCATGTGGAGGTCGGCGGCGTGGTGTATCGGGGCGGGGCGGAGAAATACACGCGCTGCGTGATTCGGGCGCTGCTGGAGTGTGGGGCGCGGGTGCATGTCGGCTACAGCGGCACATCGATTTATGAAGACCTTCTCGATACAGCGCATCCTCGGCAGCTAACCGTCGAGCGCACGAATTGGATCGACGAAAACCTCTCCGGCGATGCCCGGCTTCATTTGCAAACGATCATGGCGCGACGGCGGTGGCTGCGAAGCACGCGGGCCGACACGGTGTTCGTCGTGCAACAGGCGGGCGGCGGGGCCTTCGGAGCATCGATCCTCGCGGCGCGGTCGTTGGGTATGCGTACCGTGGTGTCCGTGCGGCAACAGCCGATGGAGTTGCCCGATGGATCACTGCGATTGCACTGGCGGCGACGGCTGCCGGCGGTGGCGGCCAAGGCCATCTTGTTCAACAGTCGCAATGTCGCAGAGGCCTATGCAGAAGCATATCACTGGCCGGCGGGCCGGTTTCGCGTGATCCCAAATGGGGAGCGGGCGAGCTGCGAGGTGCGTGACTATTCGCATCCGCATCGAATCGTGTGCGTGGGGCGCCTGACCGAGGCGAAGGGGACGGATGTGCTCGTTGAGGCGTTTGCGCGGATGTCATCGCGATTTTTGGATGCGCGGCTGACGTTTGTGGGGGATGGGCCGGAGGTCGCGGTGCTGCGCGACCGAGTCGCGGAGCATGGACTGGCGAGTCGGATTCGCTTCGCCGGGTATGTGCGTGATCGGGATGCTATATTCTCCGAAGCGGACATTTGCGTGCAACTTTCGCGGCGCGAGTCGATGTCGAATAGCGTGCTGGAGGCGATGGCGCGAGGGCTGCCTTGCGTGGTGACGGACGTGGGCGGAATGACGGAGTTGGTGGTCGACGGGCAGACAGGGTTCGTTGTGTCGCCAGGCGAAGCGGCGGCGGCAGCGCGGGCGATGGAGCGGCTGTTGGAAGATGCGGAGCTATGTCGGCGGATGGGCTGTGCGGGTCAGGCTCGTGTGCGGGAGCGGTTTGATCTGTGTGACGTGATGCGGCGGACCGTGGAGGCGATACTGAGGGCGTAGTGATGGACCGGGTGTTGCGCGACTGCGTGGTGTGAATTGCCCCCACGGGGATTCGAACCCCGGTTCTCGGCTTGAAAAGCCGGTGTCCTGGGCCTCTAGACGATGGGGGCCAGGAGCGGGAATTGATAGTCGAAGGGGGTGGGGAAGTCAACGCGATATGGTCTGAATCGTGTTTTTGAGAAGACCGTGTAATGTCACAGCCCAACGCAACAAATCCGGCCGGACGCTATTCCGCGCCCGGCCGGGTTGCATGTGGCTCGCATGGAGTGATCGAACGACGACCGATTACCGGCAACCGCCATACGAGTAGTAACGCGGGCGGTAGCTGTCGTGGTGGTGGCCGCCACGGCTGTAGCTGAACGAGAAACCGCCACCGCCGTAATAGCGGGGTGCCGGTTCGTAATAGCTGCTCGAGTAGGAGCGGTGGTAGTACGACGGGGGCGGGCTGTAATAGCCACCGGATCTGTAGGAATAGCTGCTGCGGTGATGTCGCGAACCGCGACGGTCGCAATCATCGGCCTTGGCGCTGACCGCGCCGGCGCTGAGGAGGGCCGCGACGGCCAGAACCAGCATAGCGGGTAGCTTTAGTGAACGAGCGGACATGAAGAATCTCCTGCAAGAACGCATGTGGCGTTGCGGATGCCGTGGGCTGCCGACCCCACGGTAGCGGCCTCGCATGAGGCTCACGAATAGGCTAGACACGCGGGGCTTGGAGAGGTTAGGGGCGACACGGTTCGATGGAATCCGACTGGGGATGCGTGTTGACCGGCCGAGAATCGAGCCGTGCCGTATGCCGACGCCGAGGTCATAAGGTTCATCGAGGTGCTGACGTCGGGAATCGCGGAAGGTGTACCTCCAGTGGATCCTGTGGCAGGGCAAACACCATGCGATAAACGGCGGACTTACCACCTGCGGCCATAAAGTAGGTGCGACCCCTAACGAGAGGCTTGGGACGTTCGCTCTTTTCCGGGAAGACCTGTTCAAATCCTCTGGGCGGCTCGCCATAGACGATGGCGAACCCTCGCGCGTCGGCACCACCGTCGGTCGCGGCGAGTTGCCAGACCAGTTCGTCCTGATCGTTAGCAATGGCGAACTCGGTGACGCGGGGCGTTTTGAATGGGCGCGGCCAGCCCTGATGATCGATGACGAAGCGCATGGGGACCGTGGAATAATCGATGATGACGGCCTGCGGTTGGGCACAGCCGAGGGTGAAGATGGTGAGAACGAATATGGTGATGCAGGTTACGAGGCGGACGCACGGCATTTAAATGCAATCTTGGACGGGATTCGGCTCAGGCGGCGCGATGACCGTCCCCCACGAGCTTCCACACGGCAGGCAGGGCTGTCGCGGCGAGGAGAATCTTCAGGGCGTCGCCTATTAAGAACTTCACGACGCCGTCGGCAATCGCCACTTGGAAACCAACAAACGTGCTGAGCCACAAGGCCCCCACCGCGAGGATGATCGCATTGCCGATGGCCAACGCCATCACCGCTGAAAGGAATCGCCGATCCCAACCCAGCTCCGCCAATTGGCCCACAACAAAAGCCGCCAGGAGAAACGCCAGCAAGTAGCCGGCCGTCGGACCCATGAAATAGGCCGGGCCTGAGCCGGGATTGGCAAACACCGGCAGGCCTACCAGGCCTTGTAGCAAGTACGTACCCACAGCCATGACGCCACGACGACTACCGAGCGCTGCGCCCAGGAGGATCACGGCCCACGGCTGCATCGTGAACGGGATCGGCCCGCCGATGCGAATCTTTGCGGACAGAGCGAGCAACAAACTCCCGCCGATCACAAGTAGCATGTCGCGGGCGAACGCTGATTGTCTGGCACGCGGTTGATAGACAGCATCGCAAAACGTCATCATGAATCCTCAATCCATGCCCATCCTTACTTCTTTGCCAACATCACGCTCGCCGCATCATAGGCGGCCTTGTCCGGCTGGGCGAACCCGGTGACGCCTAACTGCTCACAGAGCTTTTTGTTGTCTTTCGCTTTGGTGAGCAGAAAATCCTTGAGGTTCGCCGTCACGGCTGCATCCGCGGAGGGTCCGGCGACGATGGCCATCTCAGGCAGTTCGGCCGTCTCTCCGATGATCTTGAACTGATCCTTGGAGGGGCCGGTGAGCGGATTGCCGCCTTTTTCCGGCATCTTGTTCCACATGATTTCGTCGATGACGCCGGCGTTCACAAGGGGATCCAAAATGATCGCCGATGCTGCGTTGTTGGCATAGAGCCGACCCTCGATTGCCAGCGGTGGCGGCAACAACTCAATCAGGATTTTCTTCATTGGGACGCCGTTGGATTCGAGCGTCTTTCGCGCAACGAGGTCCGTTAAGGGGTCGCCATAGCTGCCGAAAGCAAATCGCTTGTCGGAGCAATCGCTGATGGTCTTGAAGCGGTTGTCGGTCGCCCGGGCAATGATATGAGCCTGGCGCGACGTCTTCCCTAACGTATTTACCGCAGTGGCGAGGAGAGTGACTTTGCTTGCATCGGGCAACGCGGCGTACTCCGACGCGCTGAGAATTGCAAAGGACATGTTTCCCAATTCCAACTGGCGGCCGATGGCATTGCCGTTGGGCTGGGCGTTGAAGCGCACTTGCTTGGAAAGGGCAGATTCCAGCGCGGGGTGCAGTGCGCGATACTCGGCGGGCAGGCCGAAGAGGTCGGGCCTGGTCGTGCCGATGGAGACCATGCCCTGGCGCATCGACGCGCCGGAACCCTGTTCACAGCCGGCCATCAGGATCAGCACCAACCCCATACAAACGGAATACTTTGTAGCGGTTTGTCGAATCATGTCGGGACTAACCTCCATTTGGGGATGTATCGGCCTATGCCGATCACCCACTAGACGGCAGTATAAGCGCGCTGAAGAACTCGCCTCAAGTCCACGGGTTTAACAAGCAACTGGATCAATTCTGAAATCGCATGTGACCCCGAACGATGCCCGCCAGTTCCTTCGCCGACGCATCATCAAGCTCATACCCGATACGCAGTGCCGGCTTGTTGATCTTCAACAGTTTTCCCAGATCGATAGGGGTGCCGACCAGTACGAGATCACACGGCGTTGCGTTGATGCTCGCCTCCAGATCGGCCATCTGTCCGGCCCCATACCCCATCGCCGGCAGGATGTCCGTCAGATGCTCGTACTTCTTGAACACGGCACGGATCGTGCCTGCGGCGTTGGGTCGTGGATCCACAATCGAGGCGGCACCATACCTGCGAGCCGCGACATGGGCGGCACCGGTTGTCATTCCGCCGTGGGTTAGCGTTGGGCCGTCCTCGACCACCAACACGCGTTTGCCCTTGATCAATCCCGGATCAGAACAGGACAGTCTCGATTCAGCTCGAATCACCTTTGCTCTCGGGTTTAGCTGGCGGGCGTTTTCTTCGACGACGGCGATACCCTCAGAGGACGCCGTATCCACTTTATTGATGAGTATCACATCCGCCATCCGAAAATTGGTCTCGCCTGGGTAATACCCGCATTCATGCCCAGGGCGATGCGGATCGGCGACCGTGATCATCAAGTCGGGTTTGAAGAACGGCGTGTCGTTGTTGCCGCCGTCCCAAAGGATGACATCGGCCTCCCGCTGAGCGGCATCGAGAATCTTTTGATAGTCCACACCTGCAAACAGCAGGTTCCCACTGGCGATGTGCAGTTCATATTCTTCTCGTTCCTCAATAGTGCATTCGTGACGGTCCATGTCAGCCAGTTCGCCGAATCGCTGACAGACCTGTCGGGACAAATCACCATACGGCATGGGGTGACGCACGACCGCGATTCGCTTGCCCATCTCACGGAGCGATTGAGCCACTCGCCGGGTGGTCTGGCTTTTTCCGCAACCGGTGCGCACGGCACAGACTGCGACGACCGGCTTCGTTGAGGGGAGCATGGTCTCACGTGTCCCCACCAACTGGAAACTCGCCCCAGCCGCATTCACGCGGGCGGCCATGTGCATGACATAATCGTGGGGCACGTCGGAGTAGCTGAACACCACGAGGTCGACTCGGTGCTGTTCGATCAGTTGCTCAAGCTGATCTTCGGGGTAAATCTGAATGCCTTCGGGATATCCCGGTCCGGCCAAGATCGGTGGATAGACGCGACCTTCGATATTGGGAATCTGAGTCGCGGTGAAGGCCACGACCCGATAGCCGGCACGTTCGCGGTAGCAACAGTTAAAATTGTGAAAGTCGCGCCCCGCCGCGCCCATGATCAAGACACGAATCGCGGTATCGTCAGTGGGCATGGGTTGTCCTCATAGTTGCAGAATGACACAGATAGTTTAGCCACGTGATGTTGGCATGGCATGCCACGGGCAAGGCGTTCAGTTCGATTGCACCAACAGGGTCCCTGTCATCCTCGCACTTGGATCAGGGTGCGAGGATTTCGCCATTGTCCACGCGAAGAAAGATTAATTCATCCGTTTCGACGTTTAACAAGCCCACGGTTTTCACAGCCGCTCGATGCAACGCCCCCGGATTGATGATACGGCAGCCGTTTACTCGTTCATCGCGGAAACGATGCGTATGGCCATAGAAGACATAGTGAAATCGACCATCGTGAATCGCATCGGCAAACTCAGGCTCGTGACCATGAAAAACTGCGATGCGACGACCCGCGATCTCTAACTCAACGCGACCATCGGGCCAGGGGAGGTCGAGGGTCTTGACCAATCGGCGTGTGGCAGCGGATGGCGCGTCGCAATTGCCCCAGACAAACACGATATGATGGCCGGCGAACTCCGAGAGAACCGCATCTCCACAGATGTCGCCGCAATGAATCAGTCGCGTGGCTCCGCGAGCCTCCAGCATTGCAATGGCACGGGCCGTTATCACGCCGTCGCCATGACTGTCCGAAAGCACGCCGAGAAGCAACACGGACCTCCAAAAAAGCGGCCGACTCATGGATCAGAACGAGATATTGGCCCACGGACTCGTCGACGCGGCGGCGGAGCCGATGGGGCCGATGTCGTTTGCGACATTGAGATTGTAGTTCGGACTGTTCCCGAATGCGGTGTTGCGAATGATGACGTTTCGGAAAGGCAAAGAGGCATCGATGCCGGTGTCGTTGCCTGAAACATGGTTGTTATCCACGCGCGCTCCGCCACCGGTACATCGAATACCGGCTCCGGGGCCGCCACCAGCGATGGTGCCGTTGTCGATGCAGGAGTTGTTTACGACGGTACAGCGATCACCAACGTCAATGCCATTGATCCAGTTCTGCGTCGAGGTGCAATTTTGAACGGTGCAATTTGCGACAGTCTGAATGCCGTCGATCAAATTGTTTGTCGTCTTGCACCCGTCGACCTTGGTACCTTCCGACGCCACGTCGGCGAGGATGCCATAGGCGGCGTTGTTCACGGCGGAGCAATTCTGAACAGAACTGGGTCCGTCAAGGTAGATACCCGTATCACCATTCCAATTGGCGCTGCTGTTGGTGATCAACGCCCGATCAAAGAACGTGGAGATGCCGCGGAACCCGTTTCGATCGGCAGTACAAGCGGTGACGGTGCCTCCGTTGAAATAGATGCCCATGAAGCTGTTGCTGCTGGCGTTGCAGTTGGTTGCGGAGAAGTCGTCAAAGGCCTCAAAGCCCGAGTTGAAATTACCAATGCTGGTGCAATGAGACACAAGGCAGCTGTTGACCATGGAAAATCCGGAGCCGCTGTTGCCCGCGGAGACGCAGCCCGTCGCGACACATCGGTCGCCGGTGACAAACCCCGTGGCCGACCCCTTGGGCTGGAAATTGCTTCGAGCGGTGCAATCGGCGAGGACGCTGCCCTCGCCGACCTGGAACCCGGTGTTGAAGTTGTTTTCCGCGGTGCAGCGGCTGACCACGCTGGTCGAGCCGACGGAGAAACCGCCGCCGCCGTTGAAGAGGGCCGTACAGTCGCTCATCGTGGTGACGTTACCGGCCTGCACGCCGCTGGAGAAGCAGTTCTCAAAGACGCACTGACTGATCGTGTTGTTGAACGCGAGATACAGCCCCGTGCCGCAGCGATAGGCCTGGATATGGCTGATGCGAATGTTTGAGGCGTTCGACAGCTCAATGCCGGCGAAGTCCCATTCGTTGACCGTCCCATTCGTAATGGCGATGTTCTTTCGGAACACACCGAATCCCGGCGAGGTGGCGAAGATCGCGGAGAAGGGGTTGCCGGACACGCCCGTGATGGAGAAACCGGCGAGGTCAATCGTGACGTTGTCCGTGGTTATCTCAATACCATTGCCGACACCGGCCATGACAAGGTTGCCGGTCAACACATAGGAACCGGGTTGTGTAATGACATAGGGCAGCGCAGCGATGAACTGCTGATTAATCTGTGTGCGGCCGGTCGTCTGAACGGGGCCGGTGGGTGGATTGAGCGGGCCGCTGAAAACCGCCGCCGCGCAAGTCAAGATCACAACCGAAACGATGGTCTTATTGAATCGCATGATAATTCTCCGAGTCATCAAGCTTGTTACGCGCGGGAGTCGCAATTGATCTATACCTCAAACAAATGTCATGGTGCCGTCAACAGACACGTCACGAAGGGATTCACGTCATCCATGTCCAACATGCCATCGGGCGGCGGTTCCAAATCACCCGAGCAAACGCTTTGCCACGTCGTGCCTCCCAACATAGCGTTGACGAAAGGTTGCACGTCGTTGCCATTCACGAACCCGTCCATGTTCATGTCGCAGGCCACCGGCGTCGTTGCCGCATCGACGGCCACGTACTTCGTCGGATTCAGGTCCGCCAGATTGATCCAGCCGACGTTCTCGCCCCAGACGTAGCCGTCCAATCGGGCCAACGGCTGGCCCGGCGGTGTCGCACACAGGATTCGCGCCGGCAGCGCGGGCGTGGCCATCGCGCCGCCGTCGAAGTTGATCCAGCCGATGTTCTCTCCCCAGGCGTACCCATGCAGTGTGCCGTCGGAACTAATGTTCACGCCGACGTCGTTGCCGTTCACGTTTGAATACTGTCCGCCGAGGCCGCCAGGTGTTCCATCGCCGACGTTGATCCAGCCGACGTTTTCACCCCAGATGAATCCCTGAAGGACGAGTACGCCGACATTCACGCCCTGCACCCCCGCGTTGGCATCGCGCCAGTTGGTCCAGCCGATGTTTTCTCCCCAGGCGTGTTTATTGGGCACGGTGGTGTCGATGTTGGACTGGGCGAATGTCCATCCAACCAAGCTGCCTACGACAAGAGTGCTAAGAACTATAACACGTTTCATGATAGAACCCTCCGACTCCGTACGGTGTCTCATAGTAACAACATTCCGATGGGTTTAGAATAGTATATGACCATCACGTTGACCGAATAAGGGTAAGTAATCGCTCGTGCGAGAATTCCTTCTCGCACGGGTTTCCTCAGGAATCACTTCCTGCATGTGGTCGGCGCGCATAATCGCGGGAAGGGATTCTCGCAACAGCGGGTGCGCGATAGGAATCTCGCACCCGCCGCCCGGCATTGAAGAGAGTCTTTCGCTGCATGGCTGTTTTTCCCTTTGGCTAATACGAGAAGTTCGCGTTGGGGTGTGTGCTGCCGGTGGAGTCCACGGCCGAGTTGCCGCTGATGGCGGCGCTCGCCGGCGCGGTGCGGTCGAGGATGGGGCCACAGACGTTGTTGGCGACAATCACCCAATTGATGGCGTTGCCCGAGCAGGTGTTCTTGATAACGATGTTGCCGGAGGAGTCGATGTCGATGCCGCGATCGGCGCCAGTGCAGTTGTTGCCCTCGATGCGGTTGTCGTTGCTGACGGCGTTGATGCCCGCGCCGTCGCCAGCTCCGTTACCGTTGACCGAGCAGGTGTTGCTACGGATGATGCAGGCGGAAATGCACGCGATGCCGTCGAGGGTGTTGGATTGTGCAGAACAGTCAACGACGGTGCAGCTGGCGACGACGCTGATGCCGACAAGTGAATTGAGTCGAACGGAACAGACGGCGACCGTGCAGCCGCTGCCGGTGATGATGCCGCTGCCGGTGTTCTGGTACGCCGAACAATGGGTGACCGTGCAGCCGTTGCCGACGAGGATTCCGTTGACTCCGTTGAGATATGCCGAGCAGTTCGAGGCCGTACCGCCCTGGCCGATGGCAATGCCGTTGCCGGCGTTGCCGCTGGCAAGAAGGCCGGCCACGCGGCAGTTGGCTGGGGAATTGATCGCAAGGTCGATGCCTTCATCGCCCCAGTTTCGGACCGAGCCGTTGATCACCGCGAGGTTCGTCAAGCTAGCCACGGTGGTGCTCACCCCATCCAGCGAGCCGGCGATGCCGAGCAGGTCAAAGCCGTTGAGATCAAGTGTGACGCCGCTGGCGACGATCTCGATGCCGTGCTTGCCGACGACGCCGGTGACGTTGCCCGTGAGGTAGTACGAGCCGCGCTGGGTGATCTTGAAGAGGCTGTCGGCGTCACCGGGGGTGTTGGTGGCGCTCACGGCGGTGCGCGGCTCGACCTCTGTCAGAGTCTTGTATGTCGGTGTGACCGGCCCCACCGGCGGATTCAAATCACCGGCTGTTGCAAACCACGCGCCCGCCACAAGGACGGCGGCGCCGATCGGCAGTGTGACCACTGCAAAGAGTCGATTCCTGGTTGCCATTAAAAGTCCTTTTCTTTAGAGCACGTGTTTCATTATCGCTAGAAGCTGAAGTTCGCCCACGGGTTTGTGGCGATGAAATCATCGCCACCCGTCAAGATCTCTGCCTTGCTGTTACCAGCAACAATATCGTAATCGGCACCGTTGCCGCTGGCCGAGTTACGAATGACCAGATTCCCGCCCACATCGACGTCGATGCCACGGTCGTTGTCGGTCACGTGATTGGAGTCGATGCGGTTGTCGTCAGAGGTCGCATGGATACCGGCGGCATCCCCTGCTACGGCTCCATTTCCGTCGCAGGTGTTATTTGCCACGCGACAATCAGTCGACACGCGGATGCCGTCGCCGACGTTTGCACTGGAGGTATTGTTTTGAATTGTGCTACCGGGCTGGCCGACGATGCCGTGCCCGGAGTTGCCGCGCGACGTGCAGGCTGTGACGGTGCTGCCCTGTCCGACGGAGATGCCGTCGGTCGTATTGAACATCGCCGTGCAGTTGGTCACTGTGTTGGCGATGTTTGTAGTAATGCCGAGGGTGGTGTTGCTTACGACCGTGCAATTCGTAATGGTGCCACCGGTGCCGGTGGTGATGCCCGCGCCGGTGTTCAGAGTGCTGTGGCAGTCGGTGATCAACGCGTTCGCACCGGCTGTGATGCCGCCGACGCCATTGCCGGCGACGCGCAATTGGCGAAGCTGCTTCGAAGTTGCCGACACAATGTCAACGCCCGCACCGCCCCAAAGCCGCACGGTACCATTTTGAATTGCGATGTTGATGGAGTTGGCCAGCGTCACCCGTATCCCTTGCAATGAACCAGGCACGCCCAGCATCTCATGGCCCATCAGATCGAGCGTCACATCCGCTGCCGCGACCTCGATGCCGATCAGACCGGAGGCACCGGTGATATTGGAGGCGAGATAATACGACCCCGGATTCACGATTTTGAATTGCGAGTCGATATCGCCCGGCGTATTCGTCGCATTCACGACGATGCGCGGCTCGATCTCGCTGAGCGGCTTCATGGTGCCTACAACCGGGCCGACCGGCGGATTCACGTCCCCGGCGAAAGACTGGGCCGTGATGAACAAAGCCGTCCCCGCGCAACACAACCGAACGAACCAATTCTTGGAATTATGCATGTTTCCCTCCAAACGAAAAAAGGTGCCCCTGGCCGTTTCTTTCCCCGAACGCAACTTCTGTACCAGAGTTATACCGCAAAATGGCCCCGTTTTTCAACCTTTGAGCCAACTCCAGTACTCAGAGGGGAACTCACGGCATCTCAAGCACAAAGCTGAAAAAACCCGATATCTGTGCTGGAACTCGACTGCAAGGGCGTGATCGCTCGAGGTTCATCCGCGCGCCAATGCAATAAAATCTCGCGAAGGAGTCGTATCCAATTGACTTAGAACCGCTTGCGACCCCGAGGCGTAAACGGGTAGGATTCCAAATGGCGGCACGGTTGTTGCCTTTTTCGGGGGAAAGCCACAGCCGAGGGCGGTTGTGATCCATCGTCTCACACGGAGGTGAGTTTCTCATGTCGGGATTGATTTCATCGAGCCGAGTCGGATTTGAACAGGACACACTCCTCAGCAGTCGCCGAACATCCAACGTGTTTCACCAGCATTGGACCAGCCCCTACGCCGCACGACGCGTCCATTTGATCGGCGTCGGCGGGTCGGGCATGAGCGGACTGGCCGGTGTTCTGCTTCGCTGCGGGGCGATTGTCAGCGGCTCCGACCTTTCGCCGTTCAAGACACAAACCCGCTTGCAAGAACTCGGCGCGACCATCACGATGGGCCACGCACCGATCAACATCCCCTCCGACTGCGATCTCGTCGTTTATTCAGCGGCGGTCAAGGATGACAACCCCGAACTCGCCGAGGTCAAGAAACGCGGCATCCGGCGAATGAAGTACGCCGAGATGCTCGGGCAGGTCATGCGACTGCGGACCGGCATCGCCATTGCCGGCACACATGGCAAGAGCACGACCACGGCCCTCACCGCCTACATCCTTCGCCAAGCAAAGGCCGACCCGACGTTTGTCATCGGTGCGGCGGTGAAGCAATTGGAGAGCAGCTCCGCCGTCGGGGATGGTCCCCACTTCGTCGTTGAGGCCTGCGAATACGACCGATCTTTCCTGAACCTACTGCCAAAGTTCGCCGCCATACTCAACATCGAAGAAGACCACCTCGACTGCTTCGAGAGCCTCGACGCGATCACCGAGGCCTTTCGCGCCTTTGCGGCCCTGGTTCCAGAGGACGGCGTCGTCATCGCAAATGGCGACGATCCACAAGTGACCAAGGCCCTTCGCGGGGCGCGCGGGTCGGTGCAGACCTTCGGCATCGCGGAAAACGCTTACTGGCGTGCGACCAATATCCGCCACCATCAGGGCTGTTATTCATTCAACGTCCTTCGCAACGGCGAAGAGTTTCTCTACGCCTCGATGAACGCCCTCCCCGGCCGACATCAGGTGTACAACGCACTTGCCGCCACCGCCCTGACCGCCCATGCCGGGATCGACCGAGAGTCCATTGCCGCCGCGTTGCAGACCTTCGCAGGTGCAGACCGCCGTCTGTCCCAGCGAGGCGAAGTCCGGGGCATCCTGTTGCTCGATGACTACGGCCACCACCCGACCGAAGTCCGCGTGACCATTCGCGCCGTGCGAGAACATTACCCCGACCGGCGGCTCTGGGTCGTTTTCCAACCTCACCAACATTCACGCACCCGGTTCCTCATGGCCGACTTCGCTCGCAGCTTCGGCGAATGCGATCACCTCCTGGTTCCCGATATCTACTTCGTGCGAGACAGCGCCGCCGATCGCGCGGCTGTCAACAGCCAGCAACTCGTTGAACGCGTCCGGTCGCACGGCGTCGATGCCCAGTACCTTCCCAACCATGACCAAATCGTCGAACATATCGTGCAGCACGCTCACCCCGGCGACATCGTCCTCACCATGGGGGCCGGGGACGTCTGGAAGATCGCCGATGAGCTTGTTCGACGACTGGCCTGAGATCGTTTGCAACAACGCACCGCTTGCGCCGCTCACATGGTTCAAGCTCGGCGGGAATGCCGAGTTCCTGATCGAACCGCGCACGGACGACGAGCTTGCCGGTGTCATTCGACGCTGCCGCGATTCAAATACACCGCTCCGATTTCTCGGCCTGGGTGCCAACCTCATCGTGCGAGACGAGGGTGTCCTCGGTGCAGTCGTGCGACTCTCCACCGAGCACTTCACCCGGATGATCTTTGATGGGCCTCGCCTCACCGTCGGCGCTGGCACTGACATGACCAAGATGGTGCTCGCGTCGGTCAAGAAGGGCCTCGCCGGACTGGAACACATCGCCGGCATCCCCGGCACGGTCGGCGGCGGCATCGCCATGAACTGCGGCGGCAAGTATGGCGACTTAGGAACCTCCGTGCGAAGTGTACGTGTCATCGCACGTGATGGAGAGATCTACGAGCGCGACCACGACGACCTGGATTTCGCGTATCGACACTCCGCCCTTGGGGATGATTGCGTCCTAAGCGTGACCTTTGAATTAAGTCAAACGGATCCGGTCGCCCTGGACCGCCGATTCCGTGAGATTTGGATGTACAAGCAAAACACACAGCCGCCCCTGGGCTGCCAAAGCGTGGGGTGCATCTTCCGCAATCCCGAAGGGAAATCGGCGGGGCAACTCATCGATCAGGCCGGTTTAAAGGGGCATCGCCTCGGGACGGCCTATGTGTCGGACCGCCATGCCAACTTCGTATTGGCCGACCAAGGCGGCCTGGCCCATGACGTCATTAGTTTGATCGACCTGATCGCCGACACTGTAGACGAACGATTCGGGATTCGACTCGAAACCGAAGTGAAAATCTGGTAGAACACCGGCGTTGATCCATTAGCCCCCGGCTCGGTCGGGGGGTTGGCCTTGCAACGCAACACGAATTGCACGGAGGCAAACCGTGGCCGCGACAAAAACTCGTTTCGACATCAGCAAACTCATCCGAACCCCGATGCAGCAGAAGCTCGCCGTTACCGTCCTCTCCGGCGGCCCGAGCGGCGAGCGCGACGTCAGCCTCGACAGTGGCAAGTCGGTGGCCCGCGCCCTCGAATCGCTGGGCCACAAAGTCTACATAGAAGACATCAACGCCGACAATCTTGCCGCATTGGCACGGCAAGTTGATTGTGTATTCATTGCGCTGCACGGTGCGTTCGGCGAAGACGGCCAAGTGCAGGAGATCCTTGAACGCCGCAATCTCGCCTACACCGGCAGCAGTCCAGAGGCCTGTCGCCTGGCGATGAACAAGGCCGAGGCCAAGAAGACGTTTGCCAAGCTAAACATCCCCACGCCGCGCTGGGACGTCGCCACGGCCAAGACCTACCGCGAGGCCGTCGCCGCATGGACGATGCCGGTCGTTGTGAAGCCGGTGAGCGAAGGCAGCAGCATCCACTGTTACATCGTTCGCGACGTGGCGCAATTCCGGCCCGCCGTGGAAAAGGTGATCGACGCCTACGGGGAAGCTCTGATCGAAGAGTACATCCCCGGTCGGGAGATCACCGTCGGCATTCTCGGGGACAAGGCCCTCCCCCCCATCGAAATCCGCACCAAACGCGACTACTACGACTATGCCGCCAAATATGTCGATGATGATACACAGTACGACTTCGATATCAGCCTGCCGGAGGAGTTGCTCGACCGGATCGTCGAGATGAGTCTGGCCGCGCACAATGGCCTCGGCTGCCGGGATTTTTCCCGTCTCGACTGGAGAGTGAACGACTCGTGCCTCCAACCCTTCCTATTGGAAGCCAACGTCATACCCGGGTTGACTTCGCACTCTCTCGTCCCCAAGGCCGCCCAGCGAGCCGGACTGCCCATGCCGGAAATGTGCCAGCTTATCATCGACATGGCCATCAAACGAAAATTCGCCCGGTAAACTGTCGTGGCATTCAGGGGGCCTGATCGATCGTGGCTAAGAAACAACCATCCGCCGTCGTCCGCATGAGTAGTGCAGTCTCCATCTGGCTTGGAGATCGGATCGACTCCATCAGTGACTCCACGCGCCGGCTCCTCTTCCAAGGCATCGGCGTCACCTTGCTACTCACCTGCCTCTTTGTCGGCGGCAACCAAGCCATGCAGCGGATGAAGTCCTTCGTCCATCAGCAAACTCAGTATGACCACCCCCTCGTCCTCGAATGGGAAAACCTTCCCGACTGGCTCATGCTCCCCGACAACGGCCACATTTTGGACAGCCTGGTCGCGCGAGTGGACTTGCAACCGACCGACCGGATGCTTGATCCGGAGTTGTCGCAGCGAATCGGCAGCGCATTGACGGCTTCGGACGGCGGCTGGGGCGAGGCGG
>JBBTET010000076.1:0-43214 GCA_038042195.1 Planctomycetota bacterium
GTTCGCAAGGAACCGTGTACCTCGACGCGACCTCCGCTTCATAGCTTCAAGATTGTTAGGTGCAGGTAAGGGTGCGTCCCATCGCCGCGAACTGGGTTCATGGGCGACCGCCCCCGTTCTGTGCCTGCAAGGAGAATCCAATGTCTTCAAAACCGTCTCAGCAAATCCCACGTCGTCCCACTTGGTCCCAGTTTTTTCGACGAACACCCTCAAGTCTCGCCCTGTGTGTCAGCAAATGTCAGCAACTGTCGGCTGTATTCAAAAGCGGCCCAACGAAACTCAATCTGTACAATCTGCGAAATCTGTGGCTTCACCTCCCCGGCCCAGCCTCCCGAAACATCCAACCCAATCAAAAACCAAACAAATGTTAAGACAGATAAACTATGCCGACCGTAACAAATCAAAAGACCAATTGCCGCAATTCGTCACCGGCCCATCCGGGGAACAGAATGCGATACTCGTTCAAGGAAAGAAGAATAAGGAAGGGACTACAACCGCCGAGTGATGCGGCCGCGGGCCAGGTCGTAGGGCGACAATTCCAGCCGGACCATATCGCCGGGGAGGATGCGGATGAAGTTCTTGCGGAGGCGGCCGGAGATGTGGCCGAGGACGGTGTGCTTCTTCCCGCCCATCTCGAATTCGCAGCGGAACATGGTGTTGGGCAGGGCCTGCGTGACCTGGGCCTCGACCTCGATAACGTTGTCCGTCTTCGCCATAAACTCTCGTTCGTCGCTCCTGCACTCGACGGGGAACCGCCCCGTGGCGAGCGTGGAACGTTGTATCATACGCCATGACAGGGATTTACACAAGCCGGCATGGCATCGTTCGCAATTGACACCTGCGGGAGTGAGTAGTAGCGTTTCTTCATGTACCGGCGGCAAGGAACGCCGTCCGACTATCCATTTGAATCAGGAGAAATCATGAACACCAATCGACTCGCCACTCTCGGCCTACTCGTCACCATCACCGTCCTCGTTGGTTGCAATTCTGCACTCGTCGGCACCTGGAAGGCCGACAATGCACCCGCCAATGAGAAGTTCTACATCCAGACAGCCACGTTCAAGGACAACAACACTTACACGGCCGCTGCGAAAGAGGGCGAGCAGAGCGTGCGCCTCGCCGGGACGTATGAGTTCAACGGCTTCAACCTGAAGCTGAAAACCCCGGGCAAGCCGGATCGGGCCTATGGCGCGATGGTGATGATGGGCAAGACGTTGGAGCTAAAGAGCGACGGCAAGACAATGAAGATGCAGAAGCAGTAGGCGACCCCACCCCGGCCCTCCCCTTACCAAGGGGAGCGAATGTTAAAGCGGCATAAAAGACTAGTCAATCTCTTCCTCTTCTTCTTCGACCTCGATGTCGCGCGTGCGACGCTCCGATTGCCCCTCGCAGGGCAGGCAGCGCTTGGCGAAGGGCAGCACTTCCAGTCGCTTCTTGGGGACGGCCTTTTGGCAGTCCACGCAGAGGCCGTAGGTGCCCAGGTCGATGCGTTCGATGGCCTCATTGATGTCATCCAACTGGGCCGCCTCGATGGCCATCAGCCCAACGGCCAGTTCATCCTCGAAGCCTTCGGACGCGCGGTCGCTGATGTCGGGCAGATCGCCCGACTTTTCCGCCATTTGAGCCTGCGTGGATTGCACGACCGAGACCAGCCGTTGACGCTGACTGGCGAGCATGACACGCATGTTCTTCTGCCACTCTTCGTCCACCTGCGGCTTCTGCGGCTCGGGCGGCGGCACGGGCTTGGGCGGTGCCGCGGGCTTGGGCGGAGCGACGACCGACTTCGGCTTAACGGCAACGACGGATTTTTTGGTAACAGGGGCCTCGACTTTCTTTGCGACGAGAGCTTCGGACTTCTTCGCAGCAACAGGTGGTACAGGGGACTTCGACTTTGTTTCGACTTTGGCCTTTGGCGCGGGTTTGGCTTTGACAGCAGCCTTTGCTGCGGGCTTGGCGGCGGGCTTTGGTTTCGCCGAGGCAGCCTTTGTGGGCGCGGCCTTCTTTGGTGTGCTCTTCTTCGGTGTCGCCATGATCGTTTGTAACCCTTGGTTAGTCGAGGCCGTCATCGAGTGCATAGGGCGAAGGCAAGCGTTGAAAGCCCTCGGGACGCCGCAAAGGACGCAACAGGATGATAGTCTGGCTTGGGGAAGTCAAGGGCAAGGGAAAAATGAACCAAGAACGACGTAAAGCCCTGTGATCTAACGAGTAATAGTTGCCCCGGTGAATCGACGAGAGGAGTGCTTGGAGCGTTGGTGATAGGTGTGTGGAGCAGGGCTAGTAGCTCACCTGGATGGCGCAACGATTCCCTAATCGATTAGCAGAGGATAAAACGACATTCAACCTGTCAGTAATACCACTCATACCCAATCGGGATAACGAGTTGCACAATCGGCATTCTGTCAAACGGAGAGGGAGGGATTCGAACCCCCGGTACGCTTTTACACGTACACATGCTTTCCAAGCATGCACCTTCAGCCACTCGGACACCTCTCCAAGGAACACGAATGCTCTATATTCTCCCGCCGACGGTCAAATCGTCAAGCAGTGGCGGATCATGTCGATAGTCTCTAGAATCGAAGCATCGCAGCGGTACTGGAGCGGATTGGATGCCTGAATTCGATAAGGATTCGGTGGGCAAGCCCGCTGGCCAACTGTGGACGGCATGTATCGCGTCACCGGTAAGCCGGCAATTGCAGATGGCAACCAGGAGGAAACACCATGGTTACGATCGGGATGAATTACAAAGTCTTGCCCGGCAAGGAAGAGAACTTCGAGACGGCCTTTCGCGCCGTGATTCACGCGATGCGCGGGATCACCGGACACACACAGTCCAAAATGTTCCGCGACATCGACGACGCGATGAGCTATGTGATCCTATCCGAGTGGAGCGATCGGGGCGCGTTCGATGCGTTCATCGCGTCGGAGACATTTCGCAACGTCGCCAACTGGGGCAAGGAGAACATCCTCGCGGGGCGACCGGCGCATACGTATTACGAGCATTGAGTGAAGACCGGGCACGGACACGAATCACCCACCCAATGGCTTCGTCAGGCCTATACAAAGAAGAAAACCAGATCCAAAATCGCCAGGATCAATTGAAAAATGAAGTCGAAAAGTTCCATGGGCCATCTCCAGTAGGCGGGCGAGTACCGCAACCTAATTATAGTCGTCGCGCTCGCTCCCGGCTCAATCTTCCTCGTTGGGGCCGTCATTCTCAGGCTCACCGCCATCTTCGAACTCGAACTTCTCTGGGAATCGGTGCATCGCCCACACATCCGCGCTTTCCGTCGGCGGCGACTCATCACGCAGAATGAGCGTGCGGAATCGCATCGAAAAGCGGATGATGGCCCCCGCTGACACAATCAAAACCAGTAATAGCACGACCGACCAGAAGAAAACCTGCCGCCACTTTGCCATGCGAGGATCGTGGGCCATGTCACGGGCGGGTTGTGATGCTGCGGGCGGGGCAGTTTGCAGGGTGACTGCCGAGGGCCCGGTCGTTGGAGCGGTGGATTGAGCAACGATCGTCTGCACGACACTCAGTAGCAACAGCGTCGCGGCGGCAGTGCTGCGCATGGAACGGACGCTTATCGCCACAGCCCGTCCCTCGGCGAGTTCGTCTCAAGCTGAGCCAACTTCTCCAATAGGGTTCGCTGCTCAGCCGTGGGTTTGGTTGGCGGGACGATCTTGATGATTGCATAATGGTCGCCGCGACGGCCGTCTTTCGGATTCGCAATCCCCAACCCCGTGAGACGAAGTTTCGCGCCGCTCGGCGCGCCGGCGGGGATCGTCACCGTGCGCACGCCGTCCAGCGTTGGCAAATCCACCTTCGCACCGAGGGCCGCTTCGCTCAGCGTCACCGGCACATCGAGATAAACGTCATCCCCCTCGCGGCGAAAGTAAGCATGGGGCTTCACACGGCAAACCACGTGCAAATCGCCGGCCGCACCGCGACCGCCGGACTCACCCTTGCCGCGCACGCGAATCGTCTGGCCATCGCGCACGCCCGGCGGCACGCGCACCGCGATTCGATGGCTGTTGCGGCCGGTCGATATCTCCACGTCGAGGGTGGTTCCATGAACGGCCTGTTCAAACGAGAGCGAGACCTCATGCTCGACATCGCGGCTTGGGGCGGCGCGGGCGCTCACTCCCCCGCGCGTGCGACCGCCGCGCAATTGATCGAAGATGCTACGGCCGCTTCCGTCGCCTCCTCCACTACCGAAGAACTCAGCGAAGTCGTTGATGTCGATCGGCTCACCATCGCCGGTAGACCACGACACGCCTCCACCTGGCCGACCGCTGGGGGTAAAGCGTGGGTCAACGCCCGCGTGTCCGAACTGGTCATAGCGGGCGCGTTTGTCCTTGTCGGTGAGGACGGAGTAGGCCTCCTGCACCTCCTTGAAGCGTTCCTCGGCGTCTTTCTTACCCTTGTTCTGGTCGGGGTGAAACTGCTTGGCGAGACGGCGGTAGGCCTTCTTGATGTCGGCCTCGCTCGCGCCGCGGGTCAGGCCGAGAACGTCGTAGTAGTCGCGTTTGTCCATGATGGTGATTCGAACATCAGACTCAGGCCGTCTCGAAAGCGCGAAGGAACTCCGCTCTGGAAATCGCTGATTGGGAACAGATCGTTCGTAGTGTGCTGCTCTTGATGGTTCGGTGGTTGGGCATGGTCAGCGGAGTGATCGTGCCATCTGAATTGACGCGACGCATGGCGATGTGCTCGGCTTCCCGAACAATTTCAAATCCCAAAGATCGTAACGCCCGAAGGACACGGTCCTTCTGCGCATCGACAGGAAACTTGGGCATCAGATAGCGACTCCGGCCTCAGTCACGAATGCGTCTAACACCGGTGGATCCGCGTCCAGCATGTCGGAACCGAAAGTCTCGACATGAAATCGAATGGCCGACGCAACGTCCGACAGTGCCGCGTCGTATGTATCACCCTCGCCGACCACGACACCTTTGACGCCGAGCGGATAGGCCACATAGCCGTCAGGATGCTTCTCAACAATGACCTTGATTTGTCGCATGATTAGTTGTTCCAATGCCTTGCTGTGGCAACCGGTGGAGTCTCGATCATCGCATACCACCGTGACGATTTTAGCCTCACGCCGCGGTGTTTCATAGTCTGGGGACTTCTTACTTTGATTCGCCCCATTTGGTTCGCAATTATGGGCGTGAAACACGGCCGCATTTGCCGTAGGATTACTTCTTCGCACCAGTGAGGGACGCCTGATGATAGCCGCCTGTGGACAGATGGAAGCCGTGACGCTTGATCAAGGCGATGCGGTGTGGCCCGTGGTCGAGCGACTTGCCAAGGCTGCGGCGGATGCAGGTGCCGACCTCTTTGTCCTCCCCGAAACGACGTATCCGGCCTACTGGCTTCACTCGATGGAGCGGTACATGCAGCCGGACATTCTGCGCAGCGCGGAAGTGTTGCGACGGTTCAGCACACTGGCTCGCACGCACCACTTCTATCTCGCGGCCGGGTTTGTTGAAGAACGCAATGGCAAGCTGTTTAACAGTGCCGCCCTCTTTGATCGCGCGGGGGAGGTCGTCGGCATCGCGCGGAAGAACTTCCTCTGGGATTGCGACAATCGGTGGTTTGCGCCGGGTGATTCCATCGCCGCATGGGGCACGGAGTTGGGGCGCGTGGGCATGATGATCTGCGCCGACTGCCGTGCGCCGGAGATCGCCGCGACGCTCGTGGCCGATGGGGCGCGGATGATCATCCTCCCGACGGCCTGGGTGAATGCCAGCAAGGTTCGACGGACCTATCGCAATGTGCATCCAGAGTTTCTCATTCGCGCGCGGGCGCTGGAGTTCGGCGTGCCGCTGGTCTGTTGCAGCAAGGCGGGGCGCGAAGGCGAACATCTGGAATACGTCGGTCAGAGTCGGATCGTCGCGGCGGATGGTCGCACGCTGGCCGAGGCCCCGACGGGTGGCGAACACTTGATCGTGTCTGAAGTGACCCTCGGCGAATGCAAACCCACCGAGGCCGACGACAAGATGCGCACGCGAATCATGGATCGGCATCCCGCGTATCGAGCGAAGACTCCCGGCGGAAAGGTGATACTCAACGTCAAACAAGGCGCGGACGCAGTCGCGGATGCGCTGGAGTCGAGCGACGCACGGGTCGGGCGGATTGCCGCTGCGGAGTTGGGCACGTTTGTCGCGGCGAGGTATCACGCACTGACGGGGGCACAGGTCGTGGTCGCGCGCGGCCGGGCGTTCGAGGAATCCTTTATTCGCGCTCGAGCTGCGGAGAATCGCGTGTTCGTCGTGGCGGGGGCGGACTCGGTACAAATGGTGGTTGCGCCAGATGGATCGGTAATCTTTCGAGAGACCGACTGGGACGCGACGGTGGAACTCGACCTGTCGCTCGCCGATATCAAGCAATTCACGCCGGAGACCGACCTCTGGGCGCAGCGACGCGTCGAGTGCTATCGCCTTCCCGAAACGGCCTGTGTGAGTTGAGGCATGACGTGGCTGCACCATGCCGCGATGATCGGCCTTGCGGGGTTCTTCGGGGCCATCGCGCGATTTGCCATCGGTGGACTTGTCACGGCCATCGCCCCGCGCGGCTTCCCCTATGGCACACTGGTCGTCAACCTCACCGGCTGCTTCATCCTGGCATTTTTCCTGACGCTGATTCGTGATCGGGCCGTGTCGGATGCCCTGCGTCTGGCCGTGGCCGTGGGATTCGTGGGGGCATACACGACGTTCTCAACGTTCGCGTGGGAGGTGTATGAAATGGGGCGATCTCACCAAACCGGGCGCGCGGCGGCGTACCTCTTCATGAGCTTCGCCTTTGGAATCGGCGCGGTGTATGCAGGCGTGTCACTTGCTCGCCAGTTTGAGCGGTCCTGACTACAACCCCAATAGCAGATTCACCATCGCGCCAACATCCGCATCATCTAACGTGCCGCTCGGCGCGGTCAGGTCGGCACAGCTTGCGTAGAACGGACTGTTGACCATTGCATTCACGAAACCGGCAATGTCTGCCCCGTCCACGACCGTGTCACTATTCACATCACCCAGCAAGACGCACGGACAGCCCGTCTTGGTAATCTTGAACGCATCCACACCGGCCTCCACGATGCTCGCCGTTCCAGAATCATTCGCGCTGAAGCGGAACTTCGTCGTCGCTGACGGCGTCACGCCCGCGAGGGTCAGCGCGGCGGCCGTCACATCGACATGTCGCCACGACAAGGCACCGTGCGTCGTATGGAGTGCGATCTGAATCCAAGGCCCGGCGCCGTTGTTGATGTCAGCCTCGACCAGCAGACGGTCCACGCCGTCCGCGACGGTCAGGTGCAGGTAATAGTCATAGCTCACCGTGTATCCGCCCGCGCTGAGATCAATCGTCGGCGAGATCAGTCGGACCGTGCCGCCATCCACGTCGGTATTGCCGGCGGTGTTTTGCGTGAGGTAGCACTGGCCGCTGCCATCTGAGTCAGCCGGTGGATCGTAGGCCCAGCCCGCATCATTCACCGGCACGCCGCGCTGCCACTGGCCCGCTGTCGCGCCTTCGACCGTGGTTGTCCACCCAAGATTGGCCTGGAAATTGTCGGTGAATGCAGTTGTGATCTGCGTGATCGTTGCCTCGTGCAGGTTCGTCGGGGAGGCGCATGGATTTGTCGAGTTCGAGCCGCCACTGCCCTGAGCCGTGAAGTAGTACTGCACGGTCTGGCCACACGTGCCCGCTGGAATCGTCCCGGTGAAGTTGCTCCCACTCACCAGGGCGAGCAGTGCGCTCGTGAATGCCCCGGAAGTGCCGAAGCGGTAGTGAATCATCCCCGACCCGGCGACATAGGTCTCCTGCGCATTCATGATCGTGACGTTGATGACGGCTGGTGATCCGGAGTTAAGCGATGACGGAGCGCCGCTTGGCAAGTCAATCGTCACGCCGGACGACGCCCAATTGGAAAGGTGCAGTATCGCCGGCAGATTCTCTTCGCAGTTCGGAATGATCTGCTCCGGTGGCAGGACGAAGCCGTTCGTCCCGGTGTCCCGCAATTCAATCGTGAACCCCGTGCGACCCGCCGTGCCATAAGTCCAATCTACCGAGCCGCCGCTAGCCTGATAGAGCGTCAAGCAGATCGGGCCTGCCACATAGGCTTGACCATGCACCGATTGGATCAATGATTGCATGGTGGTGCCAAGGCTCGCGTACTTCGCATCGTCGGGCGGAGACGGCGCGATGCACTCATTTCCAAAGGGCCAGAGGATGAGCTGTGAATAGCTGTGATAATCCATGTAGGCCTTGATGTTTGGATGGGCCGTGATGAAGTTGGAAAGCGCCGTGGTCTCCGGTTCGCTGAATGGGGCCGTTCCGCGATAGGTCAGATCATTCGGCACACCGCTCGATCCACCGCCGCCCCAGCCAAACGCCCAGTTGCGATTGAGATCGACGCCAAAGGTGCCATCTCCATTTGGCCTACGATTTTTTCTCCAAAGGCGTTCGGTCGTCCATGTATACAAATAGCCATCGGGATTCACACAAGGGGCCAGGAAAAATTCCGTGCGATCCACCAAGTCGGTGATGCAGGGATCAACGCCGTGATTCGTCACGAGGTGATTCGCCAGATAGAGGACCGTCGGGCCGGTGATCCATTCGCGGGCGTGTTGCAGCCCGTGATAGAAGACGGCCGGCTTGGGTCCGGGATTGGAGCCGGTGATTCGCCAGACGCGAAGCGGCCGTCCCTCCACGGAGTTACCGATCGACGGCAATTCCTGAACCAAGTCGGGACGCGCCACCGCAAGGTTGGTCATAAAGGTGTAGAGGTCCGCCAACGGCAGATACGAATCGAAAGGCGTCGCCAACCCACGGCTCAACAGGTTGGTCGCCTGCTCATCGACGTAAGCCGAGAAGAGGTCGGGGTTCAGTACCTGCCAGTTGAAGCCTGCCTTGCGCAGGGATTCCAACTCCGCCTCGGACACATGGACATCCATCGGAGCGATACCGATCTCATGTGACCAGATGTCGAGGTCGAAGCTCTGAAGCGTTTTCAGCTCGTCCGCGGTGCGCACCTCGACTCGAACGACCTGATCGCCCGCCTTGATCGAAAGATCGGCGGCAAGCAAACCGCTCGCGGTGCAGACGAGTGTCAATATCGATACGATTCCCCCTCGAGCGAACTGTGGCATGAATGGTCTCCACCCCGGTTTGGCGAAACAGTCACTTTTCCCTAGTTGTCTATTCTACCAAACTCAGCCTGCCCTGGGCCACCTGCACGATCCGCATTTCCGGCTGATTCTCACGGCATCCCAGTTCGTTGACCGCCGGCGGGCCGCCTCGTAGGCTTCCCGGCAAGGATTATTGCTCTACAATCCGACCAACCATGGAACACCAAAACGCATCCACGCCGGCGTCCTCATCCCAGGGCTTCACCCTTGACCCCTCGGTGCTGGACAAGAAGTACCATTTCCTGCTACGCAAGCTGCATTCGCTGTCGGGAGTCATCCCGATTGGGGCGTTTCTCACCGAGCACATGCTGACGAACTCGATGGCCTTCATGGGGCCGGAGAAGTTCAACGACTCGGTGCATACGCTCCACAAGCTGCCATTCCTGTGGGCCTTGGAGACGTTCGGCATCTTTCTGCCAATCGCCTTCCATGCCATCTACGGCATCAAGATCGCGTTGAGCGCCGAGCCGAACACGCACAGCTATCCGTACATGGCCAATCGGCGATACACGCTGCAACGTATCACGGGCTACATCGCGTTTTTGTTCCTCATTGTGCATCTGCTCAAGTTTCGATTCGCCCATCTCGTCGGCTGGGGGCCGAGCTTTCTCGACCCATTGAACCCCGACAAGTTTGAAATGACGCGCAATGGGCTGATGCACTGGAACATCACCCAACTCGGCATCGCTGTCCCCGCATGGCTCACGCTCTCCATGTACGTCGTCGGCCTCTGGGCCGCCTGCTACCACTTCGCCAACGGCCTCTGGACCTTCTGCATCAGTTGGGGCATCACCGTCGGCGAAAAGGCCCAGAAGCGCGTCGGCACCCTTGCCGCAGCAGTGGGCGTGATTCTCTTTGTCTGGGGCAGCATGAGCTTGTATGCCTTTGCAAATGCCAAGGCAGCACCGTCGCAGCCGGGGACGAAGATGGTGGCGGAAAATTGAGGCGACCCACATCGATCCGTGGTAAAATGCTGTAGAAGGCCGATGAGCAATCCACAGGATTATCGCCTGGATCGCACCGCATTTTCCGTCGTCTCGTTGGACGAGCAGGATGACGACGGCCGTTATTGGCAAACCAAGACGCCCGAAGAGCGAATGATGGCGTTGGAATACCTTCGCCGGATGGCCTATGGAAACGCCGCTACCGCGAGGATTCAGCGAGTTCTTAGCGTAGGCCGACTCGACGACGATTAATTGTTTCTGAACCTGTCGCCAACGGGTGTGGTTATCGGCATGTACGATTGAACTCCCTCTTGGGATCACGCTATGCTGTTCTTGCTGTAAACAGATACGAGGTAAGAAGTGAACATTCACATCTCACCCGAGAATGAACAGTTCATCCAAAGCGCGATCGACAGCGGCGCGTTTACTGATCCTCGACAAGTGCTGGATGAGGCGCTCAGCCTCCTCAAGAAGCGAGAGGCGTTGCGCCACGACGTTGAAGCCGGCCTGGCCCAACTCGACCGAGGCGAAGGTCGCGATGCCGAAAAAGTCTTCACCAGGCTTCTTGAACGAGCTGACGCACTCCACAGTTCGAAATCTCCGAACAAGTAACGATGCGATAATCTCATTGCTTGTACCAACCCATCCCCACACCCTAGAATCCACCTCCCCGGGCGACATCCTCCCCGGCAAGGAAAAATCATCCGATGGCCAAACAACGCGTAGCAATGATCGGCGGCGGACTGGCGGGACTCGCCGGTGCCATGAAACTGGCGGAAGTCGGCATCGACGTGGACCTCGTCAGCATGGTCCCTGTCAAACGTTCCCACAGCGTCTGTGCCCAGGGCGGCATCAACAGCGTCAACGATTCCACCCGCGACCAGGGCGACAACGAACACAAACACTTTGACGACTCCGTCTACGGCGGCGACTTTCTCAATCACCAGCCGCCCGTGAAGGAAATGTGCGACTGGGGGCCGAACGTCATCGACCTGCTCGACCGCCTCGGCGTCCCCTTCAACCGCACGCCCGAAGGCAAGATCGACCGACGCCGCTTCGGCGGCACGCTCTACAAACGCACTGCCTTCGCCGGCGCGACAACGGGGCAGCAGCTTCTCTACGCCCTCGACGAGCAATGCCGCCGATGGGAGTCCGAGGGCAAAATCAAACTCTACGAATACTGGGAGTTCCTCGGCCTCGTCCTCGATGATGCCGGCGTCTGTCGCGGCTGCGTTATTCAGGACATGTTCTCGATGGAGTTTCGAACGATCCGCGCCGATGCCGTCGTCCTCGCCACCGGCGGCTGTGGCCTCATCTTCGGCAAGAGCACCATGTCCATGATCTGCACCGGCGGAGCCAACAGCCGCGCCTATCAAGAGGGCGTGAAGTACGCCAACGGCGAGTTCATTCAGGTCCACCCGACCGCCATCCCCGGCGCGGACAAGTTGCGTCTCATGAGCGAGAGCGCCCGTGGCGAGGGCGGCCGCGTATGGGTGCCGCGCACACCGCAAGACCCGCGCGATCCGCTGACGATCCCAGAATCCGAGCGGTACTACTTCCTCGAAGAACGGTATCCAAAATACGGCAACCTCGTCCCGCGCGACATTGCCACGCGCGAAATCTTCGACGTCTGCGTCAACGGTGGCCTGTCTGTTGAGAAGGACAACCTCTGCGTCTATCTCGACGTGACGCACCTCTCCAGCGCAACGCAACACAAGCTGGACGGCATTCTTGAGATTTATGAGAAGTTTCAGGGGGCCGACCCGCGCAAGGTGCCCATGAAGATCTTCCCTGCCGTGCATTACTCGATGGGCGGCCTCTGGGCAGATTATGAGAAGAACCCGCAAACGGGCGGCCTCCTGCATGGCTCACCGCGAAATCAGATGACGAACGTAAAAGGCGTCTACGCAATGGGCGAAGCCGACTACCAATACCACGGTGCGAATCGCCTCGGCGCGAATTCGCTGCTCTCCTGCATCTTCGCCGGCCTCGTCGTGGCACCTAGTATTGCCAACTATCTGGAGTCCACCAAGAAGGCGACAGCCGCCGAGTTGCCCTCCACGCTCTTCGACGCGGCCCAGCGGAAGCACAAGGATCGCTACGACGCCCTCATCGCCCGCACCGGCGAGGAGAATCCGTATCACATCCACGACGAACTCGGCAAGGCCATGACCAAGGATGTCACCGTCGTGCGCTACAACGACAAAATCAAGAAGACGCTCGTGAAGATCGATGAACTTTCCGAGCGATACAAGAAGGCCCCCCTCTCCGACAAGGGCCACTGGACGAATCAGAATCTCTCGTTCACGCGGGCGCTCGGCGACATGCTCATCCTCGCCAAAGTCATCGCCCAGGGCGCGCTGCAGCGCGACGAATGTCGCGGTGCTCATTACAAGCCCGACTTCGACATCACCGGCCTCGACCCCGCCGCCGGCGACCTCACCGGCCAGGCCCGCAAGTGGTGCGAACGATTCAAAGTGCGCAACGACACTTGGCTCAAGACCACCATCGCCGAGCACACCCAAAGCGGCCCCAAGATGTCCTACGAAGAAGTCGACACCAGCCTCATCCCGCCGCGCCCCCGCACCTACGGCCTGAAAGGCGCGGAGGAGATCGAGCGCATCTGGAAGACCGAGTTCAGCGGCACCGCCGGCGTCCCCTCGGCCTCACGCCCCAAACAAGCCGCCGCGGCGGGAGTCTAAGCGCCCAGATTCTATTAGAGGCGCTTCATTGATTCTTGGTGTACTTCCGCTCCCATATTTCGTCTATTCGACTATTCAGTATTTCGACGTTGCCTCGTCGTCCTCCTCCTCGCCGCGCCCGCAACGCTTTGTCGCCTCGCGCAGGATGAACTCGATCTGGGCGTTCAGGCTGCGCAGATCGTCCTTCGCCCACCGGTTGAGCTGTTCCCACAGCTCCGGCGAAATGCGCAGCAGGATGGATTTCTTCTCTGCCATCGCAGCATCCCCGCGACTGTGCCGGTTAGGTGTAGAGCGTCCCCGTGTTCACGATCGGCTGTGCCGCCTGTTCGCCGCAGAGCACGACCAGCAGATTGCTCACCATCGCCGCCTTGCGCTCGCTGTCGAGTTCAACGATCTTGTCCTTCTCCAAATGCTCCAGCGCCATGCGAACCATGCCCACCGCGCCTTCCACGATGCGCGTTCGCGCCGCGACCACAGCCTCGGCCTGTTGCCGTCGCAACATCGCCCCGGCAATCTCGGGGGCATAGGCGAGATGGCTGATACGGGCCTCATCGACAACGACGCCGGCCTTTCCGAGGCGTTCCTGAAGCTCAACCTGCAGGGCCTTGGAAACCTCGTCCATGCTGCCACGCAAGGAAACCGTCTTGTCGTCGTCGTTCGCATCGTAAGGAAACGCGCTGGCCAAGTGCCGAATGGCCGATTCACTCTGCACGTGGACATAGTGGTCGTAACTATCCACGTCGAACGTCGCCCGGGCCGTGTCGTGAACCCGCCAGACCACGACCGCAGCGATCTCAATCGGGTTGCCGCGCTGATCGTTGACCTTGAGCTTCTCGCTGTTCAGGTTACGAGCGCGGAGCGAAATCTTCTGGGCGTTGAAGAACGGATGAACCCAGTTGAAGCCGGCCCGTGTCGCCGTCCCCTTGTATTCGCCAAAGAGCAGCAGCACGGCGGCCGTATTCGGTTGCAAGGTGAAGAAGCCGCCCCAAAGAACCAACATGAGGATATTCGCCAGCACCCAGGCCGCGATGTACAGCCCGGGCAAAAACTTCGGATCCTGCGAGCCGAGGTCCTTGACCAGATAGATGGACCAAACAAGCCCCGCGATCGTGCCGAGCTGTGCGATCAGCACCAAGAACAGAACCACCCACCCATTCTGAGGCTTACGAACGAATTCCGACGCCATGGCAATTCTCCTTTCAACAAGAGAGTTCAGAACCACCGATTTGCGACACAAACACCGACCCCCACGAGCAGCGCGACAGCCGCGGCAATGATCCCATTCCAGACTCCGCCTTTTCCGTGCTGTCGATTGAGCAGGTCACCAAGCATCTGCATCGCTCCTCTATGTTATCTCAACGATATCATCATAATATCATCACGGACAAATTGCAAGCCGAATCATAACTCACTTGTAATAATGTAGTTACACCTTAATTCAGTGGGCCAAGACGGAGGGAAGGGCCAGGTGATGGTTGGTTGCCGCTTCATAAGCCGCCGAGATTTGGAGGAGCCGAACCTCGGCAAAATGGGTCGCCATGAGTTGCAAGCCAATGGGCAGACCGGCAGAGGTGAGGCCGCAAGGAACACTGATCGCGGGAATGCCCGCAAGGCTCACCGACGTCGTAAAGATGTCGGCCAGATACATGGCCAGAGGGTCGTCAGACTTCTCCCCGATCTTAAACGCCGGCGTCGGCGTCGTCGGCGAGAGGATCACGTCGCACTGCTTGAACGCCTCAACAAAGTCATTCTTGATGAGCGTGCGCACCTTGAGCGCCTTCAGGTAGTACGCATCGTAGTAGCCGCTGGACAGCGCATAGGTGCCGAGCATAATGCGCCGCTTCACCTCGGGACCGAACCCTTCCTCACGACTGCCGCTGTAGACATCAATGTAGTCGCGCGGGTTGGCGGTGCGATGGCCATAGCGCACGCCGTCAAAGCGGGCGAGATTGCTCGACGCCTCGGCCGTCGACACGATGTAGTAACACGCGATGGTGTAGCGCGAGTGCGGCAACGAAATCTCTCGCACCTCCGCGCCGAGTTTCTTGTACACGTCGACGGCCGTCTCTACGGCCTTGCGAATCTCCGGGTCCAGCCCATCGCCGAAATACTCGCACGGGATGCCGATGCGTATCGGCCCGACAGGCTCATCCAATGCCGCAAGATAATCAGGCACGGCCACATCGGCACTCGTGGAATCACGATGATCCTTGCCGGCGATGACCTGCAAGACGCGAGCGATCCCTCGCACGTCGGTGGCGATCGGGCCGATCTGATCAAGGCTGCTCGCATGGGCGACAAGGCCGTAGCGAGAGACTCGCCCATACGTCGGCTTCAGCCCGCACACGCCGCACAACGCTGCCGGCTGTCGAACGGAACCGCCCGTGTCGCTGCCCAACGCATATGGTACTAGCCGCGCGGCAACGGCTGCGGCCGAACCACCGGACGTGCCGCCGGGAACGCATTCGAGATTCCAAGGGTTTCGCGTCGGAAAGAAGGCGGAATGCTCCGTGGACGATCCCATTGCGAATTCGTCCAGATTCGTCTTCGCCACGATGATCGCGCCGGCGGCATGAAGGCGTTCAACGACATGTGCGTCATAGGGAGAGCGAAAGTTGGCGAGCATTTTCGAGCCGCAGGTCGTGAGGCCGTCCTTGGTGCAGATATTGTCTTTGATGGCGATGGGGACGCCATGAAGCAGGCCGCGCGGACCGGACTGCGAGTTGAGTGCCGCTGCACGGGCAGTTGCATCATCGTCAAGTGTGCGAAGAATGCAGCGCAATTGCGGATCGAATCGCTTGATGCGATCAAGTGCGACGGCGACCTGACTCGTTGCAGTCATGCCGTCTCCTGGTCAAGAACCTTGGGAACCTTGAAGTAGGGCGTTTCGCACGCCGGGGCGTTGGCCAGCGCGGCATCAACGCCGATGGGGGCGACGGGTTCATCGTCTCGAAGCACATTCACCATCGGTAACGGATGGGCCGTGGGTTCGATGCCATCCGTGTTGACCTCGCTCAGCGACTCCATGTGTGCCAGAATACCGGCAAGCTGCACGCCGAACTGCGCGATCTCCTCGTCCGACAGCTTCAGCCGGGATAAATGCGCGATGTGCCGTACCTGTTCCTCCGTGATTTTCTGGGTCATGCGGTTATTGTCGCTTGGGCGCGGCGAATGATCAAAGTCACGGCGTTGCGGTCGCGGCGGGACTCGGTAAATACTCGATCTGATACACGGCGGCACGATCCGAGTAGGAATCCGGCGTGCGGTAGACCTCGGTGAGCTTCATGATCGCGCCGGTGCTCGTGAACAGAGTCTGCCAATAGGTGTCATCCTTATTCGGCACAAAGTCGGCGAAGTACGATACGTTGTTTTCTTTCAGATAGTGGATGAGACGAGTCTTGTAGCGATCCACATCCTTGAATTTGAGATTGAAGACGTTGAGCCGAAACGCATGAGAGTTCACCAAGCCGTCGAGATTGATGACGCGCCGCTCGGAATAGAAACCGATCGTCCCTGCATTGAAGGAGGCGATCACGTCCTCTGAGGCCGTATGTGTGCTGATCCACTTCGCGGCATCGTACCAGTGGATGGAGCCTGTTCGAGAGGCGAGAAACTTTTCCCTGTCGCGGTGGACGAGGTTGAACTCGTAAAAGAAAGGCACCAGAAACACCATGCTTGCGACGGAAATCGCCGTTCCGCCCTTGACCCAGCGGAGCTTGGACAACACGTATCCCACCATCAGGAGCTGCGCGACGGAGAACGTGACGGGATACCAATATGGAATGATGCCGAACCGATACGTGGCCTTGTTGAACACCAACAGCCCGACGGATGTAATCATGAACCAGGTCAATGCGGTCAACCCTTCCGGCTCGTCTCGACGGGAGAGCTGGCGAAGCATCAGAAAGACAACTCCCACGATGCCGGACACGACCGCGCCGAAAAGCAGCAGCCCCGGACGCGGCACGTAGTACGACGGAATGTTCACGCCCCACTCACTCGTTAATTCGTGAATGGGCAGAACTTCGGCAAATCGGATCGGGTAATACGTTCGCCAGTTGTAGAGGTTCGGAAAGTCGAGCATCGCGAAGTACCACGGCGACGACGAAGGACGTTCAGTCGCACGTTTGATCGCGCCGGAGACTGGCGTCGGCGAGCCGTTGTAGAGAGCCGACATGATGAGAAACAACACCACTGGTGTCGCCGCCGCCAGGGCCGCATGGAGGATGTGCGTTCGACCAATCTGCTTACGACACACCATCAGCCAAGCGACACAGAATCCAATCGCGTGCAAACCACCGCCATCAAGTCGGCTCAGGATCAATGCACTCATCAACAGCCCCATCCACATGGGTCGGCGTTTGCGTAGCAGCATGTCCGGCGTCGCGCTGGCGATGATGAGTAGAATCACCAGGCACAGCAGCACAAAGAGCGGTGTTTCGAGGCCATTGATGATCGTCTTATAGAAAAAATCGTCGAGGCCGAAATACGCCGCCAGCGTCGCACTCAGGAGACGCCGACCGCCGGTGGTGCGTAGGAGGATGAAGAACACACACGCCACGCAACCGAGAAATAGCAGATATTGGCAGACGAAATAGAGGCGGATGTAAGACTCCGGATCGCGCTGAATAATGAAGATCGCCGTTGAGCAAAGCAACCAAAGCGGGTGAAAGCCGTTCGTCGGATTAATTCGGTCAAACGTGAACGGGTGGCCCGCTGCCAGGTTCTCCGCGATCTTCGCGTAGTAATGCACGTCGTCTTCATGGTGAAAGGTAAACTGATCTCCATGCAGTGTGAAGTAATAGCCCGAGATACGAAGCACGAGGCAGAGAACCGCCAAACACCACAAGACATCAACAATTCGACGGCGCGGTAACGAAACGCACGATTGATTGTTTCCAGTGGGGCATGATGAGGAAGGCGACGAAGACATTCAGAATTACTCACTACCGAGCTATGTATGGAGCCTCATGATGGACCGATGATACGCTCGCCAAACAGTTCATCCACTCTAAATGTCAAAATCGTGGGCGATATCCGCGCAGAAAAAAACCGGCAAGGATTCGCCGGTTGGTGTGCAATTGGATGCTGACGCAGCCTCAGGCCGGGACGGCGACGGGTTTGTAGTCGCGTTTCATCGGCTTGGTGACCAGGCCCATGCGGATGGCCTTCGTCGAGACCTTGATCCGAACGATGCGGCCGTCGATCAGGGCGCGGACGCGCTGGATATTGGGTTTGAAGGTGCGCTTGGTCCGGCCGGTGACTTTGGTACCGACGCCGCCCAAGTACTTGGCCTTGCCGCGGTGGGTATACTGACGGCCGGTGGTGGTTCGCTTCCCGGTGAAATGGCAGACTCGCGGCATGGCAATTCCTAGGTAAACGTCTAAAAACTGAAACGTCGAAACGTCCCGCCACGGCGGGTAAACTGCACGTCGAAACGTCGAAACCCAAAATTGGGAACGTCGCAGTATAGCGGAACTCCTCCTCGCTTCAAGTCGAGTCAGAGGCTGGGTTTGTGGGGAATGGCTTGGTCTGATAACTTATGTATAGGCAAGGGGTTCCAGCAACCCATCCCGACGGCAATTCTTGGTGTGATCGAGCGTTAGGCTTGGAAGAGGACGAATGGACAGCGAGGCGTTGGCGGCAGCGATCCAGGGGGCGCAGCGCGGCAACGCGGTGTCCTTTGATCTGCTCGTGGACCAATTCAGCGGGCGCGTCTTCGGATTCCTGTATCGCCTCACGGGGTCTCGAAGCGACTCCGAGGATTTGATGCAGGAGGTCTTCGTCCGGTTGGTTCGCATGATCGGGGCGTACCAGCATGACGGTCGGTTTGAGGCGTGGTTGTTCCGGATCGCCGCGAACCTGTGTCGTGATCGCGTGCGAAAGGCGATGCGGACGCCGAAGCACTTTTCGATCGACGCCGGATCGGATGGAGAAGGCGAATCGAGCGCGAGTGCCCTGATCCCACCGGCCGCGACAGACGGTGCGGATGCGGGGTTGATTCGACGGGAAGACGTGGACGCGCTGGGTCGCGCGTTGGCGGAACTTCCGGAAGCGGAGCGAATGGTCATCATGCTGCGGCATTTTTCGGATATGTCGTTCAGGGAGATCGCCGAATCGATGGGCACACCGCTGGGGACTGCGTTGGCGCGGGCGCATCGGGCACTGGCTCGGCTGCGAGAGATCATGGGCGCTGGGCAGGATGAGCGGCCGCTGAGTTTGGCGACCGAGGAAGACGAATGATGTCAGAAGGCAATCGCGAAAACCTAAATGAGATCGAGCGCGACGAGCGATGGCTGGCCGGCGTGAAGACGCTTGCGCCGACAGCGGAAAGTGTCGCCCGAGCGAAGCGGGCCATCCGCGCTGAACTGTCGGCAACGATCAGGCCAACCGGCATTCGGTGGCGGTCGTCGAGCGGCCTAATCGCGGCAGCGGCTTGCATCGCATTCGCGGTGTATGTCGGCTGGAATGCGATTCAAACGACGCCGAGCAATGTGACCACGCCGCAAATTGCACAGAATACCGCCCCCAAGATGAACGATCAGCCGACGCAGCCAAAAAATATTGAAGACAATGTCGCTGTGACGGAATCAGATTCAGATTCGTCCGTAGCCATGACGACGCAGATCGACGAAAACCTGTCGACGCTGGAGGAGTGGTCGAAGGAGTCGACGTGGGATTTGACGGGTAGCTCGCTTTCCGCGGCATTGGATGAAATCTACAGTGAGCCGACCACGACTGGGCAAAAGGCCGAGCCGTCATAGGTGATTGGGCATGGATCGCAAAGGGTGTTGAGATGAATGAGATACGACGGGCTACTAGTTTGCGACGTTCGGGCGCGGCACTGAGTTACGCGTTGAGTCTATGCGTCGCGCTGACGGCGATGGGATTCGAGCAGCCGCAGGGTGAGCCGATGGGCGGGCCTCGGCGCGGCCAGCGCGATCGGCAGGGCGCTGATCCAGAACGACGGCGGGAGATCCGTGATCGCATTCTCGAACGACGTGAAAAAGGCGAAGGGCCGCCGAAAGTCCCTGATGAAATGATTAATTGGGCGCTGGAGGCGATGAAGACAAAGCTGCCTCGCCTGCACGAGCGGCTGACGACCCTTCGACAATCGAACCCCGAGTTGTTCCAAAACGCGTTTCGCAAACTGATGCCGTTCTTGAAGGAATATCGCGGACTGATGGAGCATCGGCCAGATCTGGCGGAGACGGTGTTGCAGGAGTTCCAGGCCGAGGAACGGCTGCGCGAGTTGAGCAAAGAGTTCGGCCTTGCAAAGGACGACGCAGCCAAGCAGGCCCCGATGTTACAAGAAGTGGAGACGCTGGTTCGCAAACAGATGGAGCTTCGCGAAAAGCGATTCCAGGCTCGACTGGAGGAGTTCGAGGATCGGATCAAGGATCAGCAGTTGCAACTTCAGATGATGAAGGATCAGTTGCAGACGATGAACGCGCGGAAGGATGACTTCGTCAGTCGGCGCGTTTCGCAGGTGAAGAACGGTCGCATGGCCGAGGGGATGCCGGGGTTTGGCGGGCCGGGCATGAATGGGCAGGGGCCGTTTGGCGGACCACGCGGGCCAGATGGAGACCGACCGGGTCGACCGGGAGATCGTCGACCGCCGGGGGATGGGCCGCCGCCGGGAGAGGATGATCGACCACCGCCGCGTGACGATGGACCTCCGCCGGACGATTCGGAGTAGGGCGTTCTTCCGTACTCATACGTAATCGAGCAGGCGCACTCGGAACTGGTGTAAACTCCGGGCATGTCGCTGTTACGCCGCATACTTGCTCGATTACCAAAACCGGCGGCGCGATGGAGTCGGTTGTTTTCGCTCGGCATTCTCGTCGGAGTCTTGGGTGGGCTTGCGGCCGCGGCGCTTGAAACCGCAATCGAGTTTGGAACTCAAAGCGTCATCGGACAGGTCGCGCATGTGGGGAGCGCTGAAATCCTCCACTTCGATTGGCGCGTGCTCCTTTTTCCTGCGGCGGGTGGCCTCCTCTCTGGATTGCTCGCCTACACCCTCGCGCCGCGAAGCGTGGGCCACGGGACCGATCTCCTCATCCGAGCATTTCATCACAAGCAAGGCAAACTGCGACTCCGCGGGCCGGCCGTTCGCTCGGTGGCGAATGTGGCGGTGCTTTCATTTGGCGGATCAGCGGGACCGGAAGGCCCGACGGCAGCGCTGGGGGCAGCGATTGGCTCCACGCTCGGCGGCGTGTTTCGACTGACTCCGCGCGAACGACGGATCCTGCTCTTGGCCGGCTGTGCGGCGGCGGTCGGCGCGATCTTCCGATGCCCCTTGGGCGGGGCCTTGTTTGCGACGAGCGTGCTATATAAGGAAGAAGAGTTTGAGTCGGGCGCAATCGTGCCATCATTCGTGGCGTCAGTAATCGGATATTCGGTGTTCATGTCGCTGCATGGCGGATTGGGGCGGCACGAGTTCTTGCTGCCGAACACGGATAAGCTGGCGTTTCATTCGATCCTCGAACTTCTCCCGTACGCCGGACTGGGGATTCTGTGCGGGCTGGTGACGATGCTGTTTCATCGGTCACTGCGATTCGTCGAGGAGACGCTCACGCCGCGCTCAAAGTTGCCCCGCTGGCTCGCGCCTGCCTTTGGGGGACTCATCACCGGTGCGATTGCATGTGCGATTCCGCAAGTCCTTGACGGGCGGTACATCTTTATCAAGAACGCCCTCAACGGATTTGACAATCCACCCATCAACGCCTGGTGGTGGGTGTGGCTGTTCGCGGCAGTCATCATCGCGAAGTGCGTGGCCACGGCGTTCACGGTCGGTAGCGGCGGCTCCGGCGGTGCGTTGGGGCCGGCGGTGTTTCTCGGCGGTGCCATCGGCGCGGGATGGTGGGCGCTGCTTCACGCGGCGATGCCCGGCATGTTTCCCGATGACAGTCCGCTGCGCGCGGCATTGATCCCGGTGGGTATGGGCGGTGTGCTGGCGGCGGTGATGCGAACACCGCTTGCCGCAATCGTCATGGTGACGGAGATGACGGGCAGTTACGGGCTGATTGTGCCGCTGATGCTGGTGTGCGTCAGTTCGTATGTCATCGGCCGACGCTGGGGGTTGAACCGCGAGCAGATGCAGAGCATGGCCCAATCGCCGGCCCACGCCGGTGACGCCATCGTACACATGCTGGAATCGTGGCGTGTGGCGGAGTTCATGGAGCCGACGTGGCCCGAGACCGTGGCGGGGAACACGCCGCTGCGGGAGATGATTCCTCGCATTCAGCCTGGGACGCGACCGGTGTTCGCAGTGGCTGACGGGGGACGTTTACTCGGTGTGGTTTCCACGAGCGACATTCGGCGCATTATGGAGGAGCCTGGCCTGGCCGAAGCGGTCATTGCATCGGACATCATGACGGAACGGCTGATGACGCTGCACCCGGAGGGGGACATGTATCAAGCAATGGACGTGTTTCGCCGAAGCCATCACAACGTGCTGCCGGTCGTGTCGCCAGTGGATGGGAAGTGGCTGGGGATGATCGCGCGGGAGCGCGTATTGCAGAGCGTCCAGCGGCACATCGCGGATCATCAACGGCAGATGCTCTCGGAGCATGCCGGTCTCGCGGCGATGCAGCAGGAAGGCGAGATACAGGAACTGGTCATGGGCATTGGGACGGCACAGAAGAATCGGTTTGAGCGCATCATGGTGCCCATCGACGCCGTGGGAAAATCGCTGCGACAGGCGGATTTTCGCCGAACGTTTCACGCGCACGTCATCGCGATTGAACAGCCCAATGGCGACGTGCAGTGCCCTCCGAATCTGGATGAGCCGCTGGTGTCGGCGCAGCGGTTATTGGTGTTGGCCGAGGATCGAGGTGAGGCGGGCAGTGCGTAGGCTCATCAAGGCGCGCCGGACTTCTGCAACTCGGCGTTGGCTTTTTCGCGAGCGGCCTGTTCTTCGGGGGTTTCCATCGGCTGCGATGTCGGGAGATTAATCGGAATGGTCGAGCCTTCCGTGAGTGGCGCAAGATTCAGTTTTCGGCAGACATTCTCGTAGGAGGCGCGGCTGAGTTGCCCGGCGCGCTCGTGGACCACCTGCTCGATGGTCTGCGCGAAAGTGAAGGTGTAACGCAGTCGCGGCGAGGCGACTGTTCGCTGGTACGTATCGTACAGTTCCTTGGCACGCTTCAGAAAGCGGACCGCCTCCTCATCTTCATCGTAGGCATAGTGCAACAGGGCGCGGAAGATCATGGCCTCGATGCGAGCGAGTGACGTGCGATAGTCGTACAGCTTTTTGTCTTCGCGGAATTGCTCTTCAAGAAATCCTGACAGGCCTCGCTCGTACATTCTGTCAGGATAGTACCGGTTCAGATAATCGAAAAACTCCTGAGCCTCCTTGTTCATGCCGAGTTCGTGATAGCGGAGAATGGCGGTGCGTGCGAAACCGACGAATCCGGTGATGAAGTTCTGCGAGATGGGGCCTTCATTCTTTTTCTTCTCGAACTGCTCGGAGTCGCGAACAAAGGCGTCGAACAAGACTTTAGCGACGCGGATGTCGGGTTGCATCAGGGGCGGTTCGCCGGCCTTGGAGTCGCGGCTCATGGCAATCCGCCCGCGATGAAACATTTTTTGCAAACAGAAGAACTCGAGCCGGCGTGTGTTGAGCTGGTGGATGTCGTAATTCAGCCGCGTGCCGCGCCCCTTCTCCACGCCGAGCACAGACCAATAGAGGGCGTGTGATTCCGGCAGGCGATAGTCGAGAATCAGTCCGAACGTCTTGTTCATTTCCACGATCTTGGCGAGGTCCATCTTCAATTCATTGCGTACGCGCCAGGCACGCCAGAAATTATCCAATTTTTGCTGGGCCGGCTTCGACGCGGGATCATTGATCGCGGCCTTGAGTGCGACGAGTTGATCCTCCTTGCGATTCCCCGTGGTGCCTCGCACTTCAAGGGTGTTGTCCGCGAGCGACGCGATCAATCCGAGATACACGCTGTTTTGGCGAACGTCGTAGCCGAACGTATCAAGCTTGTTCGCAAATGCAGCCACTTCGGGGTCGCGAAGAAGGTCAACCAGTTTTTGCGGGGACGAGGCGAGGCGCTCAAAGTCGTAAGACCGGTAGTAATCCCCGGCCAGTCGTCCGGCGCGCTCGTATCCTTCGGGCGGCGGTCCGAGGATGTCCTGCATTTGCAATGCGAATTGGAGCTTGTAGTACCCCTGCCACTCGTCCAGCAGATCGCCGACCTTGTGGAAGAGAATCCAGGCGAGTTCACGGTACAGTTGCGTGTTGTTCGGATTAAGCGGGATTCCCTTGTCACGAATGAGTTCATACCCGTTGCGAACCCAGCGCCATCGCTCCTCGGCGGATTTCTGGGTGACGGAGATGTTGTAGGCCATGTTCCAGCCCTGAAAGGCCCAAACACTGGGAAACTTGGGCTGCAACTCGCAAATCCACTGAGCGAGTTGATAGGCATCAAAGATGCGGCCCTCATCCTTGAGCTTCGTCGCCCGCAGCCAGAGGTAATCCACCAGCGGGGCGCGACCGAGGGCCAGCAGCGGCGTGAGCAGGGCCGATGATGATACTTTCTTTGGCAACGGGGGCAGCACGAGTTGGTGCGCCTCACGAAGCTCATTCATCGGCGCGACGCGCAGAGATGCGGCGTAGGCCAACGAGATGGCAACGAGAACGAACATCCATTTGCGAGTCGCGGGTCGCATCAATCAGGCATCCTGCACATCACACAATCACCGTGGCAAGCTCGCGCCGACGAAGGACCAGCACGGCCAGCACGAAGACCGCGGTTCCTTTGAGCAATACGAACTTCCATGTATTAGACCAAAGCGCCGCCCACCCCACCGCACGGCCCTCGATCAACTCGCTGACCGAGTCAAGATCGCCAATGGCGAGAACCCAGCCGATGGCGTCCACCGTAAACCGGCGAATTTCCCATTCCAGAGTCATGTTTGCGCCGGCATAGTCCTTGGTGGCGGCGAGTGCATCGGCGACGAAGCCCATCGAACTGGCGACAATGAAGAGCGTCATGACGATCAGTGTGCCGACGGGAAAACTGAGAAACGTCGATGCGCACACGCCGAAGGACGCGAGACATGCGACAGGGATCAGAATCGCGAGCGCGGCCTGTACAACGCCTTCCTCGAAAGTACCCGTGTGGTACAGCACTTCGAGGCCCTTGTTGGCGAGGTCCATGCTGACGGATTGTCGGCGCGGGTCCATGTTGGCAAAGCTGATGACGATGGTGCCGTCATCCTCGACACACTCCGAGGGCATCTCCAATTCGAAGAAGCTGTTGACGGGATAGGGTTCGCCGGTCTCTGCGTAGTCGGCCTTCGCGGAATCACCGAATCCCCAGAAACAGAGCAACGTGTTCTCCGGGAGCTGTTCGCCACGCACTTCCTGCGGCGGGACGTAGCCGGGGGCATCGAGCTTGAAGCGAATGCTCATGATGACGTTTTTGCCCTTGATCGGCCGTGGGCCTTTGAATTTCCACTGCCGGGCGTTTTGCGGGCCGGGGGGGATGGTGCAAAACTGACCGATGACGGCGGCCTTGAAGTTTTGAAGAAGTTTGGATTCGGTCCAGCCTTCGGGGATTTCGCCGGACTTCTTGAGTTTGTCGACTTGAGCGCGAATCTCGGGCGCGAAGTCGGGCAACTCTGCTTTCAAGGCGGCGCGACAGGCGATGACGTGACGACGAAGCTCGTCGAATCTCCGGAGATTCATGCGCGTACCTTCGGGGAGGCGCAGTAGCAAATCGGCGACCTGGTCCGGCGTGCGACCAAGCGACTTGGCGAACGCATCAACGATCGGACTCTGCACGCCCTGACGACCGATTCCGTGTACGTCTTCCAGCGCAGCGACGGTGGTGGCGGCCTGCACGGGCGTGAGTCCGCCATACGACTCCAATTCGCCGGTGAGTTGATTCTTGAATCGCTTAATGACGCCCTGCGTGCCGGCATAGGCCGCGATGGTGGAGACGGTCAGGAGCGCGACGTTGAGCGACATCACGCCGACCCATTTACCCGCGACAATCTGCCAACGAGGCACGGGCTTGGAAGCGATGCCGAAGATCTGCTTCGAGGCGATCTCAACCGACAGCGATCGGCACGAGAACATAATGGTGAGCACGCCAATCACGAAGCCCGAAAAGCCCATCGAATAGCTGAGAAACATCTGCACCCGGCCCTTGATGGTGCCGTCCCCTTCGGCCGTGAAATAAAAGATCGGGATGGCGATGAAAATGATGGCTGCGAAACCCGCGCCGACCTTGGCACGCAGCCCCTCGGCCAGCGTTGTCCGGGCGATGGCAAAGATTCGACCGGGCGCGCCGCGAATCTCCCAGCCGCCGACCTCGCCGCCGTCACGGCCAAACGCCTGCTTGATCACATAGAGCAACGTGACCAGCCCCATGAAGAGGCCGAAGCCAAGCATGATCAAGAAGAGTCGATTTTCGTCGTAGGTCATGGAGGCGGAGGCTCCCGCGAGATCGGGGGGTCAGTTCGATTTCTCATCACCGCTGGTTGGATTCAGCAGCCGATTCAACACGTCACGATCCGGTTCAGGCGCTTTCACCTCGACAGGTCCGGTCGGAGCGAGCGGCGACACCACTGGCTTCTTTGTCGCAAGAGTTTTGAGTACGTCGCCGCGTACCTCACGCTCGGCTGGCACCGCGACGGGTTCGCTGGTCTGTGCGGGTTTGGTCGGCTCTTTCCCGGCATGAACGAGCGACTCCACTAGGGAGATGCCGGATTCCGAACTGCTGCTCCCGGCAAGAAAATTGGAAACACCGACGGTAGACTCAGCCCCGCTGGTTTCAATCTTGTCGCGCTGAGCCGCGCCGACCACGCGAAGGAAAAGCGACTCCAGCCGATCGGTCGGATGGTCCACGGCCAGCACCTCGCCGCCGGCCTTGGCGACGACATCGCGGATGGTATTGATCGTCTGTACACTCAGTTCGCGCGTCGTGATTTGCGTCACATCGCGGCGCTGCAGCAAGTCTTCCACGGTGCCGAGGGCCTGTCGCTTGCCGCCGTACATGATGGCCACGCGGTCGCAGACATCCTCTACGTCGGCGAGTAGATGGCTGCACAACACCACGGTCTTTCCGCGGCCGCTGAGCGCCTCGATGACATCCTTGATCTGGCGCGTTCCGACGGGGTCGAGGCCGGTGGTCGGTTCATCGAGGATGAGCAGGTCCGGGTCATTAATGAGGGCCTGCGCGAGGCCGATGCGGCGGGCCATGCCCTTGGAATAGGTGCCCACCTGACGATGGGCGGCGCGCTTCAGACCGACCATCTCGATCAACTGCTCCGTCCGGCGGCGACGCTCGTGGCGGTCCAGCTTGAAGAGGCGGCCGTAATAGTCGAGCGTCTCGCGGGCATTCAGATAGCGATAGAGATACGACTCTTCCGGCATGAAGCCAATGCGAGCTTTGACGGCCGTGTCGGTGGGCGGCCTTCCGAAGAGGCGCGCGGTGCCGGACGTCGGATAGAGCAGGCCAAGGAGAATCTTGATGGTGGTGGATTTTCCGGAGCCGTTGGGACCAAGCAGGCCGAACACTTCACCCGGATGGACGTCGAGGTCCAGCTTGTCGACAGCCAGCACCTTGGCGCGGCCCCAGAAGTCTTTGAAGACTTTGGTGAGTGCGATGCACTGCAGGACGGCGAAATTGTCTCCGGTGGACTCGTTCATTTAATGTTGCTACGCATCGAGCGGACACTCGGATCGGTGATCACGCCTGGAGTTTCTTCCATCGGCCTGGTGCGGTCCAACGCCTCGATGGGAGATCGCGGGATTTCAAGCCAGTATCCCTTGCCGGATTCGGGCACGAAGGTCTTGCCGATCTCACGGTTTCCGAGGGCGGAGGAAAATGTCTCCGCAAGCAATTGCGAGCGAAAGATGTCAGGATTCTTCAGATACTCGGGCAGCACGGCCATGAACTGATCGTAGTCACCTGCGGCTTCCTTAATAGTCTGATCACGTTTGATTTGGGCCTTTTTGATGATGTTGCGCACATTGCCGGTGGCCTGCGTGAGCAAGGTCTCGACATCCACACGACGTTTGGCGAGTTCGGAGCGTAATGAAGATGCATCGCCCTTCACCGCGGAGGCTTGCCGCAATACATCGAACTCGGCCTGCACCGCATCGCTCAATTTCTCATACTCCATGCCAGCGGTCGTCAAAAAGAGGCCCTGCGCAAGGGACCTGGCATTGGTAACCACAATGTTTCTCGATGAGAGCGCCTTGTCCACTTCTTCAAAGGCCCCCTGCACTTGGCGAGGCGGCATGATGCCTTCCACGCCGCTGGTCTTGGGAGCAATGATGCCGTTGGCTGGATCGACCGTAATTCCAAGCGGTGCGCCGGCGGCTTCAAGTCTCTTGAGCCGGACATTCACGCGATCGGCGACCGAGGAAAGAAACTCGCTCTGCTTCGAGCCGCGAATCGCCAGATCATTTCGTCGCGCGGCAGTCTCGATGACGGCGTCACGCACGATGCTGGTGAGAATCGTGTATTCGGGGAAACTCAGGTTCGCCTTTGAACGGCCCGACGCCGCCACGCTGGCCATCGGATAGACGTTCGCCAAATACGCCACCGGATCGGTGATGCGATACTTCACGACGAGGGCGGCGTGAAGAATATTCACATCGCCGGTGATGAGGTAATCATCGCGCGTGGGAACGAGGACGCCATATTTCGCCCCGGCAATGCCGCTTGCCTTCTCATCGTCGCTGAGTTCAAACATGAACTGGACGGGGATTTCCCGTTCGCTGGCGGAGACGGTTTCCCAGCGGTCGATCGGATAGGGCCACGACCAATGCCACCCCGGTCCGAGGACAGCCGTCGCTCCAAGCTCATTCGGACCCGCGCCAAGCACGCGCCCGCAACGAAGGACGATACCGACCTCATTCGGCTTCACGCTGAACCAGCCGCTGAGAAAGTACAGACAGACGAGCACGACCATGAGCAGCTTCAACACGCGAAAGCTGCGATGGAGGGCATTGGCCAGCGATTGATTCGCCGGGTCGAACTCCTCGACGTACGGCCGGTCGGATTGAGGATGGATTGGAAGCTGGGTCATTTAGGGCTGCTTCCTCGACGTGTCCGTGTTTGCCGCGCCAAGCTTGTCGTCGAGCGGGCCTGCGGCCTTTGACTTCGGTACGACAGGTACCGGGCCGACGGCCGACTCGAGCGCCTGATGCAACAGATTGAACGGGGCGATCTGCTTGGAATCGAGGACCATGGTGGTCTGGCCGCTGCTCAGAATCTTGAGCAACGACTCACGCATCTTCATGAGATTCGAAAGGGCCGGATTCTTCGAAAACTCCGAGTAGTATTTCGCGGCCTCGGCGTCGCCCTGGCCCTCCAGCATTTTCGCGTAAGCTTCAGCGCGGGCCAGTATCTTGCCGGCCTTTTCCTCGGCGGAACTGCGAATCTGCTTGGCCTCGGCCTCGCCGGCGGCGGCCAATTCCTTGATCGTCTTGCCGCGATCCTGTTTCATGCGCTCGAACACTTCTTTGGTAACGGACTCCGGGATGCCCAGCCGCTTGATGCCGACGCTGACCAATTCGATGCCGTAATTCGTTTTCGCAGGCCCCTGAATGCCCTGCATGAACTCCTGCTCGATCTGGGTATACTTGATGAGTTCCTCGTTCACGTTTACGAGATGTTCAAGCGGATGGGTTCGCAGGACGATGGAGACGCGGTTTTCCAGAAGGTCGCGGAGCTTGTCCTGTGCGGTGTCCTCCTTGCGAACGGCCTTCAAGAACTGCTTCGCATCGGCCACGCGCCAGGTGGCGTATGCGGTCATGATGACGGTCTTCTGGTCTTCGGTACCAAGCTGACGGAACTCCGTCTCGAACGCGCGAAGTCGGTTGTCATAGCGATGGACCTGATCGATCGGCCACGGCAGCTTGAAGTGCAATCCCGCCTGCGACGGTTCGATGACTTCCTTGATCTGGTCAAATCGCGTGACAACAGCCGTCTCGGTGAAGCGGACCTGAAAGGCGCACATCATCATCAGGATGACGACGATCACCATGCCGGCCACGAGGAGCGTGGGTGCGTTCTTATTCATCGAGGCATGACCTCCGACGGCTGATGGCGTTTTCGATTCTCAACATCTGGCATTTCCTTCTCGCGGCACGGAGTCGCGTGTCATTGATTCTTCATCTGAACGTCGGTGGCCTGCGCCTCGGCCCCGAGGACATCCAGCATCTGCGGCGGCCGCAGATCCATGTGATAGAGCACCTTCTCGGAATCCTCCAGCACAATGATGAACTTACGGACCTTCCCAAGATGCTCGCTGAGTATCTTCAAATACATCCGCATCGCGTAGATTTCAGGGGCCTGGGCATAGGCATCCATCATGAGCGTGTATTGCTCGGCGGACGATTTGACATCAAAGACTCGCTTCAGCGTGTTCTTTTCGGCGGTGACGGCGATGGATCGGGCCTCTCCGCCGACGACGCTGCGCAGGAGTCGTTCGACTTCGACGGTCTTCGCCGCGGCGTCAGCGGCCTTCACGTCATGCGCCTGATCTTCGTCGACAATCGCTTTATGAAGCGTTTCCCATTCTTCACCGGCGACGGCCAGTCGAACGGCGGCAGCATCACCCTCCGCCGCCATGATCCGCGCGGCCTTGATCTCCAACGCACCGACAACATCCTCGTAGGATTTAGCGACCTCATCATCAGCAGGCGGATGCACGCCGCCGATGCCGACGTGGACGATCTTCACGCCGAGGCCCTTGCCGTCGTAGCCGGCGTGATCGCAGGAAGCTTGTAGATTCGTGGCCAGCAACGCGGCGGATTCGATGCCACCACGACCCAGCAGCTTGAGCAAATCGCTCCGTGCCGCGTAGAGCGTCAGTTCCCGATAGGCCAGCGCTTCGAGCAGCGTTGGAACGTCGGACGCCTGTGTTTGAAAGCGGATAACATCGTCATCAGTATCACCGACGCGCCATTGCACCGGCATGTTCATGCTGAGCAGATTGATCGGAGGGGCATTGCCGCCGGCGATGCCGGTGCGCTCGGCAACAGGCGAACCGGCCGCCCGCATGGAGTGACCGTGATCGGGCACCAGCAGGAGGTATTCTTTCTTGTAATGCTTCTTGGTCCAGAGGATCGCGCCCTCGGAAGCGATCTCGCGGGACTGCCGTTCAAAGCCGATCTCCATGCGCTGAACGGATTCGACGGGAATGATCGTGGCCCGATCCACCGGCCAACACCACGTCAGGTGTACGCCCGAGTCCACCACTCGTGGCATCGCGCCAAAATGTTCAATAACCGCCTTGTGCCCCGGCGGGACCACCGTGATGCAGGTCAGCGCAAAGATTAATGCGATCTGCACCAGCACCAACGGCACGATGATCCGACCGAGCAGGCGATAAAACCATGTCTCGCTGACCTTGAAACCAAATTGATAGTCGAGTGATTTGGCGACGCTGCGAAGGATGCCCTCGGGTTCGCTGAACATACCGAGGAAACGACTGTCATAAAAGGGACGTTGCGCCTGACCGGCGGTGCGCGGGCGATAGAAGTCGAGAATGAAGTTGGCCAGTGTCTCAAAGGCCAGCACGATCATCAAGAAACCCATCGTGACTGAAAGCCATGCCTCGACGCGATGAAGCCCGCTGATCACGCAGAGCATGGAAACGGCGACTGCAAGGCACGATGCGCTCACGCCGAACATGAGATTGCCACCGGCTCGAAGCAATGACCACTCCGGGAGCCGGGCCATGCCGAGCGAGTAGCGGGAGATCATGAAGCAGACGAAGGCAATTCCGCCGGCGAAAAAAAGGACCGGCGTCGGATTGAGAATCGTCAGTCCCGACAGCGAGTCGATCCATGCGAATTGCCGAAGGAAGCCGACCGATTTGGTCATCGGTGCTTCGTGCCACGGAATCATCCCGGCCCCGACGACGGCATAGTACATGGCGGTCAGCAGGGCCAGTGTGGGGACGAGGAACTTCTCAATGGAACGCAGCCGGCGGCCCATCGCCAGCTTTTCCATTTGATCGAGTTCTTCCTCGTCAAAAATCGTCTTGGCGCCGCCGAGCAGCTCGCGGCGTCCCCGCTCCAACTCGGCGACCTCCAGTCGCTCCTCCGCGACGAGGCGAAGCTGATGGACTTGAATCAGCGTGACCAGCCAGACTCCCGCCCCGCCCGCCATTAGAAATGCAGCGCCCCAAACCGAGGCGGATTCGGCGGCCATCGCCAACAGACCCAGCACGATCGTCCCGGCCACGCAGGCCAGCGCACCCATCAGCGAGACAATTTCACCACGTTTGTCAGGTCGGCTCATACAGGACTTCATTCGAAAACGTATCAGGGATTATGTCCGCGGCGGCGGACGTGCCCAAGGCTTCAGGATTGTAAGGGATTGCGCGCGAGTGCCAAGCGGTGGTCCACAAGGGTGCGGCGGGCCATTTCTTCTTTTACCATCTATGATCCCGGCCTTGACCGCGCCGGCGGGACCATTTACACAGAGATTTCTCACCTGCCATGAACCAACTGACCGCCATCGCCAAGAACACCTGCCTCCAGACGATGCGCCAGCCGGTCTACGGCCTCATTGTTCTAGTCACGCTCTTTGGATTTGTCCTGTTGCCGGCGCTGACGGGGTGGACGCTTGACGATGACAACAAGATGCTGCGGGACATGGGGCTTTCGACGCTCTTGATGCAAGGTTTGATCCTGGCGGTATTTGCCGCGAGTAGCGTGCTTGATGCCGAGATCGAGGACAAAACCGTCATGACCGTCGCGGCCAAGCCCGTGAGTCGATACGTGTTTATTCTCGGAAAGTTCATTGGCGTGGTGCTCGCCGTGACGGCATCCCATTATGTCGCCGCCATCGCATTCATGATGATGATGCGCCACGGGGTCATGCAGACCGCCGCCGACACGATGGACACGACGGTACTGACCTTCGGACTTGGGTTCGGCCTGTTGGCAATTATCACGGCGACGGTACTGAACATCCTCTATGAGAAGCGGTTCTTGGCCACGATCGTCCTGGTGGTCTTGCCGTTGTTCACGTTGGGCGGCGCGACACTTCTGTTCATTAACAAGGAATGGAAGTTCGAAGGGTACGTCACCAAACAATCCGTCTTCAATCTGCCGGCTGACCTCATCAAGGGGCCAGGCTTTAAGGGACTCGTCGAGTTTCAGCCCGATCCGGAAAACAGCTTCATCGAAGGCCACAATGGCCACCTCGTACGCAGCAATTGGAAAGGGCCGATCAACGCCGAGGACCAGGATTATCTGCTAAGCCTGTCCACGTCGCAGGAATGGAAAAAGCAAGTCAATTTCCTAGTGCAGGAGTGCCGAAAGGTTGAGGGGCCGGAATTAATAAAGGCCATCGTGCTGATACTCTTCGCGCTGGTCATGATCGGCAGCATGGCCTTGGCGGCGGCGACGCGCTTTGGGGCGATGGCGACGTTTCTGGCGGCGATCCTGGGCCTGGGAGTTGGGCTGTCCACGGACCAGGTGTTAAAACCGTATATCACGGAGAATGCCTTCGCGCGGGTTTTATATCCGCTGGTGCCCAATTTCCAATTCTTCTGGGTGCTGGACGCCCTCGCGGACGAGCGCGTCATCCCCTGGAGCTTCATTGGCTCGGCGGGGATTTACCTTGTGTTGTATTCAGCCGCATTCGTGGCGCTGGCGGCTGCCCTGTTCGAGACGCGCGAAGTCGGCTGACTTCATGAAAAAGAGGGGCCGCAAAATAGTGCAAATGCCCGCAAAAGGCCGCTAATTGGAAACTCTGAAAAGTCCCACCGCGGCGGGAAACTGCACGTCGAAAAATCGAAACGAAGGAGTGGGTTCGAGTGGAGGAAGGGGTTGCTTCGCAACGCGGGTCCGCCACCCGCCACGGCGGGCAAGCTGTGGATCTTCGACATGGTGGGGCCTCCTTTCTTGCGGCCGCTCAGACGGTGTGCTCGGCCGGCTAACCGGGGAATACTAACACATACCTAACTAATATAGCACACGGATTGGCGGGGGCAAGGGGATTTTTGAGATCTATTTCGGGGGGCGGATTTCCGGCCGGTGGAATTGCGGCAGTTTGTCTGAAGATCGCGCAAGTCTTCGCGGCTGCGGGAGTTGCGTGGAGCGGGGGTGAATCCACAGATTTCGCAGATTACGCCGATTTGTGAAATGGGGGGAGGGTGGCGGAAGAAGTTTGGTTTTCCGGAGGATTTGTTGGGGGAGTTGCGGCGGTTGGTCTTTTGATCGCGAGGGTGATAGCGTCCGTGCGGTTGGCTTGATGATGGGCGCGGACTCTCCGGGGTTGGTGGCACACGTCTATCAATCTTGCTCAGCGCTTCAGGCGGGCTGTGAGTTGTGGTAGGTCTTTGTTAGGTCAGGAGTTGGAACCGCAGCACGTTGAGAAGTTGAAAGGGGAATGGAACCGCAGATTGCACCGATTTCGCTGATTTGGCGAGTGGGGAGGCTGGGATGGGGGTTGGGATCGCAGACACATCGAGAGGTCGATGTTGGGATGAGCGTGGGGACCGCCGACTACGCGGAATGCGATGCATCTCCGAAGGTGGATCAAGCGTGTTGAATGGCTCTCTTTCCCGTCATTCGCGTGCCATGCCCTTTGTATTTCAATCTGACACCTTTTCCGATTCCGAATCACAAGCGATCTTCACGTTGCCAGCGGTCACTTAGAATACATACAAACCCAGTGCAGATCGAAATTATCACAACCGTTGGCCGGATTGGAAAACTCGTTATGTATGAGACAATGCATACGGCAATCGCAATGCCGGCAAGATATCCGAGAATACGCACTCGTTTTTGTTGCATATTTTCACGTCACCTACATGCTACTAGAATGGCCATTGAGGTATCGTTGCGTGCATGTTTCCTACTGTAATTGGTTATCAATATACTTTGGGTCTTCTATATGATTGAATGACTCAACGATAGACTGTTTCATACAAGGCTACTATGTGCAAACCTACTCATGAAGGCGAAACCGCTAATGATCGCGGACTAGGATCCCAGCCATCCCAATCATGTACCGATCTATGGAAGACACCTTCACGTTGTAAACTTGAACAGGTCCGGAAAGACCAACTTTACGAATCGCTGTGACTCTTGCCTGTCTCGCAACAGAAAACAAAGTATCCCCGGGCTGTATCTCCTCAATTGGCGTCCACCCGCACCCTGAGACAAGGAAACAATGTCCCTCTGACGCCATAATTGTCTCATTTGCAACTATTAGTTCATACATAACAAAGACGCCGGAGTGAGTTTCGATCTCGCTCACTTTATAGGAATTGAATCTGGCTCCTGATTGCCCGTGTACGCACATTACCACCGCATCACTGTTGGTAACGTCATCAATGCGTTTCAAGCCACTTACGGTCCAGACAAGGGTAGCGCCATCAAAACACACGTTCTTGGGGTGGCAGCGATTGCAGATATCACCGCCAGTCAAAGGATTTCGCGGAACACCTTGTGGCATGCCCGGCCATCGGGGGTATTGTAGTGAGAATGATGAGTAGGGATCTGGAATAAGGGCTGATTTGACAGCGTCGGCGGCAATATTCAATGCTCTTCCAACTCCTGCCTCACCTAATATCCACCCAATGCCATTGCTAAGCCCAGTTCCTTGGTTGATCAGCTTGCCAAGGTTCCAACCAAGTGTGGCGCCAGCCCAAATTGCTCCTAGCCTGTTGTTAATCGCTCCGATTCCCCAATGGTATTTCATGTTTGCGTAGCCCATTGCACTCAAGAGTGACCCTCCAACCGTCGCTCCCCTTGTACTGAACAAACAATCAAGAAACGCATCTAAATCAGCAAAGATATCCAGGCCTAGAGGGTCGAGGAAGATTGTGGGAGCATTCCCAACATAAACATACGTATTGAGTCCCCCTTCAATCCCCATCGGATCCCGCTGCACAAATCTTCCGCTCGATGGATCGTAGTAGCGATATCCGACGTGCATCCAGCCCAACTCCGCGAGTGGATCGCCCGAACCTGCCTCTTGATAACCCCACGAACCCGCGTAGCCGTAGCGAGAATCCGTTGAGCCGTTCTCATACACCGGCTCGCCGAAGGCCGTGAAGACCGTCCGTCGCGTGACGGCACCGGCGGAGTCGGTCATGGCTTCGTTGGTGCCGATGAGGTTGTCGTGGGTGTGTTGCACATTCACAGTCGAGGGCGGCTGTGCTCCATTCCAGTCGAACTGGCCGAGGCCGGGTTCGTGGCCGGTGGTGTTGAAGGCCGTCGCGGTCTGGCTCGGCGGGGAACCGGCGATTGAGAGCGTGTAATCCCCCTCAATGCTGTCACCGTCGTAGTCGCTCCAGACGCCCTCGGCGGGGACGGACCAGCAGGGGCCATCGGCCAGGGCGGGGTTGTAGGGGAAGAGGAAGTGGCCAACGTTCGACGAACCGTTCGCCAGCTTCTTACGCGGGTCGCGCCGCTGTGTGCGATAGCGGCCGCGGGCGCTGTCGTAGCGGTATTCCATGGCGGACAAGCCGACCTCGTTGATCGCGGTCATCACGTTGTTGACCTCCTGCAACTGCCACTTCATCGACCGGGCGATCCAAATCAGACCGGCGGAATTGTAGTAGAGATCAACGCCATGATACCACTGGCCGTTGACGTCGACATCGCCGGCGACCTTCCAACCGACGCGTGTCACGCGACCGGCCTTGTCGTAAAGATAATAGGAGTCCAGCGTACTGTTGGGCAGGAAGTTCCACGACCTTTGGCTGTGAACCATGCGATTTCCCTGGGAGCCATAGACCGAGGGTGCGTCGACGTCATAGGTATAGGTTGTGACTGGGCCGCCATTTTCGGAACCGACGCCTTCAGTCTTGGTCAGCCGATTGCCGGCCAAGTCGTAAGTGTAGGCGATGCGGTATGGCTGGGTGCCAGTTCGCTCTTCCTCAATGAGCCGATTCCGCCGGTCGTAGGTGAAGTTGATCACGCTCGGCCCGCCTGCGTTGGTGGTCTCGGTGATGTAGTCGACGAGGCCGTTAGGCGTCCAGACGTAACTGTAGAGTCGCAAAGCGAGGCTGCGGCGCTCGGGGAAAAATGGGAATTTTTGCGGGGGAGGGATAACCGTAGGCTGCTATTAGAATATCTGGGCCGCAAAGTGCTCAAGCAGCTTTCACGCCGGGGGGGGGGTTGGTGATTGAGACGTGGACCGCTGTCGTTACCCGGACACCTCATCGGCTTGATTCGTCCGATCACAACCACTTGTCGCCACAGGGCTTGCAGGGCCTGTGGAATCCGCTACGCTATTGGGCTTCCCTTTAATGGCCGGCATGACCTGCCGACGCTGGAGTTTCCGACATGATGAAGTGGTTGCGTGCCCATTCAAAGCAGATCATGGTCGTCACCGTCTTACTGGCGATGTTCTCATTCATCGGCGGTTCGGCCCTGACCCAAATCCTCGCGCCCAGTGACGAGAGCGAGCCGGTCATGAAGGCCTTCGGACGTGAGTACAAGCTGGGCGAGATACGAGTATCTCAACATTACACCGATGTGCTGAGCAAGATCGGAATCAATTGGCAATACGACCGCGACCAGAAAATGACCGCCGAAATCTGGCATCTCCTCCACGAAGAGGCCGTGCGCGCCGGGATCGAGGTCTCGGATCAGGAAGTGGACGCCGAGGTCGAACAGCTCAAGAACACCTTCGCCTCGAAAGGCGTCGACTTCTTTGACGTGCTGCGCGTGAATTTCAAGATCATGCCGCCCGTCGTTCGAGAGGCTCTGCGGAAACATCTGACCATCATGAAAAACGCCGAGCACCTCGCTGCGTCGGCCGCACCGAGCGAAGGCCAGATTCGACACTACGTCCGCGACACCGAGGACAAGGTCAAGATTCAATTCGTCGCGCTGGACGCAGAGAAGTTCATGGACGCCAACCTGCCGCTGACGGCGGAGCAGGTGCAGTCCCAGTTTGAGAAGTACAAGGATACTGAGCCGACCAAGGACACCGGCACGATCGGTTACAAGCATCCCCGCCGTGTGAAGCTGCAATACGCCGTCGCCGACTTCAAGAAAATCGAGCCGAGCATCAACGTCGCCTTCGAGGACGTGAAGTCCCACTGGCGAGCCAACAAAGGCAAGTATCGCAAGGTCATCTACGAAACGCCGCCTCCGCAGACGACCACCGGCCCCACCTCGCAACCCGAGGCCAAGCCGGTCCCCAAGTCCGTCGAGGAAACCATTGCCGAAGCAAGGCCCCGCGTCGAGAGTGAGCTTCGCAAGAAAAACGCCCAGCGCATCGCCGAGCAGACGATGGCGAAGATTGCCATGACGCTGCAAAAACCCTGGCTGGACGTCAAGGTCGACAAGGACACGGGCTATAAGTCGGCCCCCGATGAGGTAAAGAGTCCGACCTATTTCCACGACATTGTGGAAAAGACCGCCCGCGATGCCGGCATCACGCTGGACATCAAGGAAACAGCCCTGATCACCGTCGAGGCGATTGAGGAAAACGACGACCTCAAATACGCATTGCTCACCGGTGAAGGAACGGCCGGCCTGAAGCTGAGCGAGTACGCCTTCCGCGTGCCGATCTTCCACAAAAACGAACCAGGAGCGGAAGCGACGACCACCTGTCTTCAACTTTTTCAGTCGCCGGACATGCCGCTTGTCTACTCGCAATTCGCCCAGTACTTCTCGCGCGGGATGACGCCGCCCGTGGACAAGCTTGTTATTTTTCGCGTCGTCGAAGCGAGTGAGGCCCAGATGCCTGCGAGCGTTGACGAAGTACGCCCACTGGTTGAAAAAGATCTACGCATCGAGGCCGCGATGAAAACGCTGGAGCCGACCGTTCGGGAATTATCCGCATCCGCACGGCGAATCGGCTTGAAGGCTGCGGTCCCGCTCTTCGACGATCTGAAGAAAAAGCAGCCCGAATTGGCCGCCATCGAGCCGCCACCGTTTGCACGATCAGTCTCGGTGATGTCGCAGGAGTTGCGAAAGCTGCTGACCGAAGGCAAGCCGACGCTGGTCGCGCCCAACGTCAGTGGCCTGGGCACGTCGCAGGCCTTTGTAGATGCCTGCATCGAGATGCTGGCCGATGGGTGGAAGGCGGAGGCCGCACCGGCGGCGGGAGACAAACTCAAACTGGCCACGACCCGACCGGCCCTGACGCCCGAGCCGGCCGTTCGCGTGGTGGCATTGCCGGGCATGGGCAAGTGGTGCGTCGTTGAGCGAGTTGGTGCCGAGCGCGTCGACACGGACAAGTACGCGACCAGTTTGCATCAGTCCGGATACGGCCGCCTGATGGGCGAGCGAGGTGCCGCCCTCCTGACAAATTGGTTTAATACTCCGAACATCGAGAAGCGCACGCAGTATGAGCGAATCGTACGTGCCCCGGCCGGGCCTGCCTCCGGCGATCATATCACGACGGAAAAAGAAACTCCCAAGATGCTGGATTTCTAGTAATCGGCTTGGCAGGCGTGGGTGCCATTCTTACCGGATTGATACGTCGATCTTGGCGGCGAGGATGAAGTCGCTCTCTGTCAGCCCATTGATTTTGTGTGTCCATATTTCCACCCGCACCATTCCCCAGGCGAGATAGATATCGGGATGGTGCCCTTCGCATTCGGCGATCTCCCCGATCCGATTCACAAAGGCCAACGCCGTCACAAAATCCTCAAACGCATACGTGCGAACCAGATGATGCCCCTTCTCCACCCCCCACCCCGGCACCCGCATGAGATACTCGGCAATCCGCTCCGCCGGCATTGGCGGCACTCCGCCCTTACATGGCACGCATTTTTCATTCGCAAGATCGGACATGGTACTTTCTCCGCAGCGTTGGTCGGCAATGATCACTTCACCCGCTGTCCGACTTGATCATACCAGAGCTAGGTCCGACTCCCTGCCCCAATCGAGACTTAGGCATTTTGTTTTTCCGCGCATGGATACGACGCCGAGCTATGAATGCATGGACGGTGCGAACGTATACGGAGTGCTGTGCGGATGGGGGCGGAGGAAAGGGGTCTCCTCGGGTTATGTGAATTGGGGCCGCGTGGTCGGCGGACCGCTCACTCATATCAACAGATGGAGACCGATTCATGAGTTTGGATGTCGCTCGGGCGGCGACAATGGTTGTTGCGACCGACTGACCAGCGCCTGACGCAGCGCAGTTTCATATTGCTCCAACCCCTGGCCAAACCGGCGACGGACCACCGACAGGCCGATTCCCAGCCGTTTGGAGATTTCATCCAACGTGAGTTGTTCGAAGAGTCGTAGTCGAACGACCTCGGCGAATTCACCGGGCAAGTTGGCGAGGGCTTGGCGCATGGATTCCGCCTGCTCTTGAAAGATGGCGACGCGGCTGGGCGTCGTCGAGCAGATGGGCCCGGTCAAATGAGAATCACCGACGACACTTCCACCGGGCGGGCCGCCCATTGCTGAGTAGGAGGACACGCGGATGGCTGCGCCGCGTTTTTGCGTGGCTGTGGCGGCCGCCAAGTGGCTGATGCGGTGATCGATGATGGTCAGCAGCCATGAACGGAAGCTCTTGATTCCGCGCCATTCGCACTGTGCGCGGTCGCGCCAGGCGTGCAACATCGCCTCCTGCCAGATGTCCTCGGGGGGCGTGTGGCGCTTGAGCGCCACGCTCATTCGAGATTCGATGACCACCAGAAGAGACGCCGGCCCGACGGACTCCATGAGTTCGTCCCAGGCGCGCGGCGAATCCGAGGTCAGCGGGTTGACTAGATCGGAAGATTCCACAGTGCCAATTATATCAATAATGACAGGTTGATTAAAGCCGGTAGGGATGACAGGATCAGAGTTTTTCCTTCACCAGCTTGTAAGAAACATGTGACCGACGATGAATAGTCTCGGCCGGCACCCTCCACCATCGCGGAGTGAAGGGTGCGCGGCCAAAATCATGGTGGGGGCAGGAATCATTTCTTCGGTCGCCAACGACTCACAGTTCGACCACTGCCGGCCGGGCATTCGAAATCGCGCGGGCGATCCTGACCCGGCGCGGCCATGCAGAAGCAGGCGTCGTCGCCGATCCACTTTATTATGCCGTGCTGGACTGTGCCATTCGCTATGCCGCACTTGTTGAAGTAGTCCACCTCCATTGGGTCCGCTGCTTCATTGATGCGCACGAGAGCGTTGATCATCAGTTGACCGCCGACGAGAATCTTGATCTCGTTGCGCAAGGCCGAACGGAGGGTGGTCTTGAGCATCATGGATGGAACCACTTGACCGTCGCGAACCACTTCGACGGCCGACCAATCGCCTTCGAGGCGCGCGAGCGTTTCGCTGCTCTCGAATCCAAATTCGGATGGATCGGTAGCGGCCGGTTGCGCTGGGTGCGCGGATCGCGTGCCGCCGGTGACGGAGTCGGGCCGGTCCCTTTGCACGCGCTGGAGCACTTCATAGGCGCGACCGGTGCCGGCGGCGGTTCGGAATTCCGTGGGCCGGGGCTTGCCGTTCATGTCCAGGCAGATTTCCAGTTGATCACCGTTCAAACGGAAGATACCGTAGTTCCAGTTCCCGGCCTCGGGGCCTTCGACGAATTCGATATCGATTTCGTGCGGCTCGGCCTCAACGTTGATGTTGAAGACGCCTTCGTAGTTCGCGCCGGGCGATTCGGTGCGGAAACGATCGCCGTCGATAAGGATGCGGGACCATGTCATCGCCACGGCGGGAGCGACTTCGCCGTCGACCTCCAGGCTGACGAACGACCAGTTGCCCTCGAGGGCGCGAAGCTGTTCGACATGTCGACCGAGCTGCGGCCAACTGGCGAATCCGCTCATACGGGCAACGGCGAATTGGGCGTCGGCGAGTCGGAGCGACTCCGAGAGGGCTTTATCCGACGTGAGGTTCTTCACGGCGGGCACATGCTCTCGCACGGTGGCGATGGCATCGCGGTCGCCGGCTTGGAGGGCGGCCAGAAGGGCCTTCGCCTGTTTTCGAAGGTGGTCGAGATCGGGACGAGGGGGCAGTTGCTTTTTCACGGCAGTTTCTCCATGCAATCGCCTGGATCCGCAAACAGGCGGCACGAAGAACGTGCGGTGAAAACGATTTGTTTGACGTATTGAGGTGGGCTAAGCCCTTCCCGCGGATCTGGTGGCGTTCCTCAAGCCGTGGTGTATTGTATCAAGCAGGAGCTGAAATACAATGCGACAATTCGGCAAGTTCCGCTGGGTCATTGGTCAGCACAAGTCAGCTTGGCTCATCAACCGGGGGGCCAAATGTGATTACGCCTTGCCCTTGACCATTTTCCGCAGCACCGTCTGCAAGATACCGCCGTTGCGGTAGTACTCGATCTCCACCGGCGTATCGATGCGCACCGTCGCGGTGAAGCGTTTTTCGGTGCCGGCTTTGGCGTCCTTCGCAACGACGGTCACGTCTTGCAGCGGCTTCAGGTCGTTCGTCATTCCTTCAATGCTGAACACTTCCTCGCCGGTGAGGGCAAGCGACTCGCGCGTGTCGCCCTTCTTGAATTGCAGCGGGAGGACGCCCATGCCGACGAGGTTGCTGCGGTGGATGCGCTCGAAGCTGATCGCCAGGGCGGCGCGGATGCCGAGGAGCAGGACACCCTTGGCGGCCCAGTCACGCGACGAGCCGGTGCCATATTCCGCGCCGGCGATGACCATGAGCGGCGTGCTGGACTCTTTGTACTTCATCGCGGCGTCGAAGATGCTCATCTGTTCGCCGGTTGGCAGGTAGCGGGTGACGCCGCCTTCGGTGCCGGGTGCGAGGAGATTTCGCAGGCGAATGTTTGCAAAGGTGCCGCGCGTCATCACTCGATCGTTGCCGCGACGCGCGCCGAAGCTGTTGAAATCCTTCACACCGACGCCGAGGCTTTGCAGGTATTTCCCCGCGGGGCCGTCGGTCTTGATGGCACCGGCCGGGGAAATGTGATCGGTCGTGACCGAGTCGCCGACCATGACAAGAACGCGGGCATTGGCGATCGGCTTGATCGGACTCGGTTCAAGCGTCAGTTCCGTGAAGAACGGCGGATGCTGGATGTAGGTGCTCTTGTCGTTCCACTCGTAGAGGTCGCCGCCGGTGACGGGGATGCGGTTCCACTTGGGGTTGCCGTCGAAGACGTTGGCGTATTGCTTCTTGAACATCTCGGGCGAAAGACACTTGGAGAGTGTTTCTTGAATTTCGCTCTGTTTCGGCCAGACGTCGCGTAGGTAAACATTTTTGCCGGCGGTATCAGTGCCGAGCGGCTCGATGTCGAAGTTGATGTCGGTGCGGCCGGCCAACGCATAGGCCACGACAAGCGGGGGCGAGGCAAGGTAGTTCGCCTTGACCAGGGAATTCACACGGCCCTCGAAGTTGCGATTTCCCGACAGCACGGCTGCGGCGACGATGTTGCCGTCGGTGACGGCTTTTGCCACGGAGTCGGGGAGTGGGCCGCTGATGCCAATGCACGTCGTGCAGCCGAGA
>JBBTET010000077.1:0-49207 GCA_038042195.1 Planctomycetota bacterium
CAGCGGGCGACGCGGCGGCGGGGGATTTGTTCGGTCGTGCGACGGCGGTGGCCGGTGACTCTGTTGTTGTCGGTGCGCCGGGCGCGTCTGGCGGGTCCGGGGCGGCATACATTTTTGTTCGCAGCGGTACGGTTTGGAGCCAGCAGGCGAAGCTGACGGCGTCTGACGCGGCGATGGGCGATGCATTTGGCGGTTCGGCGGCGATCAGTGGTGACACAGTCATTGTTGGTGCTTCGTCGGCGGGAGGGGCGACAGGCGCGGCGTATGTGTTTGTTCGCAGTGGCACGGTGTGGACACAACAGGCGAAGTTAACGGCGGGCGACGCGGCGGCAGGCGACCAGTTCGGCGGGTCGGTGTCGCTGGCCGGTCAGACTGCGGTTGTAGGCTCGGCGTTTGATGATGGGGGAGCCGGCGCGGACCAAGGGTCGGCCTATGTGTTCGTTCGCAGCGGCACCGTTTGGAACCAACAGGCCAAGTTGACGGCTGGAGATGCTGCAGCGAGCGATCGGTACGGTTCCGCGGTCGGCATTCATTCCGACACAGCGATCGTTGGTGCGATGATGGACGACGGCGCGGCTGGGGCTGATCAAGGCAGTGCCTATTTGTATCAGCGCAGCGGCACTGTGTGGATGCAGCAAACGAAGGTGACGCCGGCGGACGCGACGGCGGGCGATCAGTTCGGCGTTGGTGTCGGCGTGAGCGGAGAGGCTGCGGTGGTCGGGTCGCATCTGGCGAACGGTGTCGCCGGCGCGGATCAGGGGGCGGCGTATTTGTTTGAGCGATGCGGGACGGGTTGGTTGCAGCGGGCGAAGTTGCTTCCGGCGGATGCGAGCGCGACGGATCATTTCGGCGCGGCCTCGGCGATTGATTTCGATACGACAGTGGTCGGCGCGCCGTTGGATGACGGCGGGGCGGGCAGCGATCAGGGCGGGTCGTATGTGTTCCGGCAGGCGTGCCCCGTGACGGCGATTCCGGTGTCGTTGGTGGCGAGCCCGATTTGTTCCGGCGGGACCGTGGATGTGACGATGGCCCAAAGTCAGTCGGGGGTGACGTATCAGCTTCGCGACGGGGCGACGGACCTTGGCTTGCCGGTGGCGGGGACGGGCGCGGCGATCCAACTGTCTGCGACGTTGACGACGGTGACGACGCAGCTGCAAACGCTCAACGTGCTGGCCACCACGATGTCGAGCGGTTGCAACGCCCAGATGGTGCAGACCGTGCAGGTGCAGGTGATTCAGACGCTCTTGCCTCCGGTGTCGGTTCAGGCTTTTCCGAACAACATTTGTGTCGGTGGGGCGGCGAATGTGGAGCTTACGGCCGGGGGCGGAACGGGCACGCAATTGGATTGGTATTCCGGCTCCTGTGGCGGGACGGTCGTGGGGACCGGCGGCGCACTCAACATCACTCCACCGACGCAGTCGACGACGTACTACGTGCGCTGGGCGGGGCAGTGTGGGCCGTCGAGTTGCATATCGGTCGGCGTCACAGTGAACACACCGGTGTCGTTTTCGCAACAGCCGACAAACGTTGCGGCGTGCGAGGGGGATTCGGCACAGTTCATGACTGCGGCGACGAGCATTCCCGCGCCGATTCAGTATCAGTGGCGTCGCAATCTGGTGGTGCTGACAAACAGTGGGCCTTATTCGGGCGTGAATACTCCGACGCTGACGGTGAATCCCGTGTCGGCGGCGTTGGCGGGGAACTTTGATTGCCTGGTGACGTCGTTGTGTGATGTTGCGGGGACGCAGGTGGCAGCGCTGGCGATTCCTGATGGGCCTCCGTTCTTTACAGTGAGTCCTGCTCCGCAGGAGTTATGCGTGGGTCAGGAGTTGACGGTGTATGGCACCGCGTCTGGTAACCCGGCTCCGCTGTATCAATGGAAACTGGACGGCGAGGACATTCCGGGAGCCACGAGTCAGTTGTATGACGTGCCTATGGCGACTGTCGCTGACAGTGGGATGTATGAGCTGGTGGCGACGAACGGGTGTTACTCAGCGACGAGTACCGCTGTTATTGTGACGGTGCATCCGATCGGAAATGGTGATGGCAACGGTGACGGTAACGTGGATGGGCGCGACATTGCGGGATTTGTCGATGCGATTCTGCAGTGGGAAGGAACCTACACCTTGGCGTATTGTGCGTATGACATGACGGCGGATGATGGCTACGTTGATGCGAGTGATTTGCCGTTGTTCATTAATGCGGTGTTGACGGGGCCGTGAGGAAGGCACTGAGGCACGAAGCAACGAAGGTGCTTATCGGCTTTGGCTCCACCAGGCCAGGACTGCTGCGCCGAGTAGGACGCGGTAGATGGCGAAGGGGCGGAGGCGTCGTCGCTTGACGAATTGCATGAAGGGGTGAACGACGAGCATGGCGCAGACGAAGGCGGTCATGAAGCCGACGCCGAGGAGGACGGCCTCTTCCGAGTGCAATTCGTTGCGATGTTTGACGAGCTTGAGCAAGCCCGCGCCGAGCAGGGTGGGAATGGCGAGGTAGAACGAGAACTCGGCGGCGACGGGCGGGCTGAGGCCGACGACGAGTCCGCCCATGATGGTGGACATGGCTCGGGACATTCCGGGGATGATGCTGAAACACTGCGCGACGCCGATGAGGAATGCCTGACGAAGCGTTACACCTGAAGCATCGCCTTCCTCTTTCCTCCAATAGCGACGTTCGACCCACTCCATGACGCCTGCGCCGAGGATGAGGGCGAGGGCGACGAAGGGGGGCTTTTCCAGGTGATCCTCGATCCAACTGTTGAACGGCAGGCCGACGGCGGCGGCGGGGATGGAGGCGACGACAAGCTTGGTGAGCAGGTGGTTCTTGAAGCCGCCGACTCTAAGGCGGAGCAGTTGCCTCCAGAGTCGTTTCCAGAAGTAAATGATGATGGCGAGGACTGCACCGATTTGGATGAAGTACAGGAAGGTGCTCCAGGGGGCCTTTTCGGGATCGATCTTCAGCGCGGGCATGGCGAGGATCATGTGGCCGGTGCTGGAGACGGGGAGGAACTCAGTGAGTCCCTCAATGATGCCGAGTACGACGGCGCGGAGGAGATCAAGCACGGGCGCGCTCCGCAAGGGCCTCACGCGAGGCGACGAGATAGGATACGACACTGAGGGCGGTGACGGCGACGGTGAGCCAGATCATGATGGTGCGGCAGGACATGATCCATGGGATGTCGCGCCAGGAGCCGACGGTCTTTAGGATGATGGGGACGGTGATGCACTGGACGAGCATCTTGGCCTTGCCCCAGTAGTTGGCGGCGTAGGGAGTGCCTTTGGATTCGCTGAAGCCCCGGAGGCCGCTGACGAGGAGTTCGCGGGCGACGATGAGAACGACCATCCAGCCAGAGAGGCCGGCGACGTTTTGCCCGGACTCGTCGGTGAAGCCGGCGTCGAGGAGCAGGATGAAGGCTCCACAGACGAGGGCCTTGTCGACGAAGGGGTCGAGGATTCGGCCGAAGGAGGTGACCTGGTTTTGCTTTCTGGCGAGGTAGCCATCGAGGATGTCGCTGAGAGCGGCGACGATGAAGATCCAGAATGCGGCGTCGAGCAGCCAGAGCTGCTGGGCGCGGGTGTGCCAGGAGAAGGTGGAGAGTCCGCCGAGAAAGATGATGGCAAGAAAGAAGCGGCCGATGGTGATTTGGTTGGGGAGGTTCATTCGGCTGCGGATGGGGCCTGAGCGGCCCCGCTCTTGATCGGCGGCAAAAAAACTGGGCGCGGCTGGATTCGAACCAGCGAAGGCGTAAAGCCAATGGGTTTACAGCCCATCTCCTTTGGCCACTCGGACACACGCCCGATCGGGTCGGCGGAAAGATACCACGCGAGGGCCTTCGTTTCAATGCGCAGGAGGGATCATCATCGACGCTAAGTAAGCTTGGGGGCTAAATCAATGACATAAGGATTGGTGACGCGGTCTATGCTGGACACCCGATGCCCGGACCAGATAGCATTCGACCCATGAAGCTCATGGTTCAAATCCCCTGCCTCAATGAAGAGGGCACGCTGCCGGCAACACTGAATGACATACCCCGGCAGATTCCAGGCATCGATAAGGTCGAGATCCTCGTCATCGACGACGGCTGCACGGATCGCACGGTCGAGATCGCGCGCGAGATGGGAGTTGAACATGTTCTACGCTTCCCCGGCAATCGCGGACTCGGTCATGCCTTTGCCGCCGGTATGGATTACTGCCTGGCGCATGGTGCCGACATCATCATCAATACCGATGGGGACAATCAGTATTTTGGCGGCGACATTCCGAAACTTGTGCAACCGATCCTGGAGGGGCGAGCCCATCTGGTCATCGGCGACCGTGAGCCGGAGAAGGTGCCGCACTTTTCCTTCATCAAGAAAAAGATGCAGACGATTGGCAGCAAAGTGGTCAGTCGACTCGCGGGAATGCACGTGCCGGACGTGCCCAGTGGGTTCAAGGCGTATAGCCGAGAGGCGGCGATGCGGTTGTCCTGCTCGACGGATTTCGATCACACGGTGGACCACGTCATTCAGGCGGGGCGTAAGCGGATCATCACGGTCAGCGTGCCGATTCGCACGAATGACAAATTGCGCGAGAGTCGGCTGTTTACGAACATCGGCGTCTTCATCACGCGGTCGGTCGGGATCATGGTGCGGGTCTATTCGTCGTACAAGGCGATGAAGATCTTTACCATCGCCGGGAGCGTTTTATTTGGAATGGGGTTCATCCTCGGCCTCCGTTTCCTCTACTACTTCTGCTTTCATGACCAGGCGGAAAGCGACAAGCACGTTCAATCTCTGATTCTCGCGGCGATCCTGCTGCTCGCCGGATTCCAGACGATTCTTACGGGCATCGTGGCCGACCTACTCAATTCGAGCCGGGGAGTGCTGGAGGATGTGTCCTATCGGCTCAGACGGCTGGAGTCGGACCATACCGACAAGCAGAAGAACTAGGACGCTGGTCTGGTGGAATGACAGTTCGGTCGCCCGTCAATTACTCAATCATGGGCAGAACAGCAAATTGACGAACGCGGTGATGTCCAGGCCGTCGGCTGCATTGTCGCCGGTGACATCGGCGTTCATGGTGTCGCAGTTGGGATGGCTTACGGCATAGCCAGTGGGGTCGAGCAGAAGTTGCACGAATCCGTCGAGATCGAGGATGTTGACTACGCCGTCGCAGTTTGCGTCACCGGTGAGCGGTAGGAATCGGATGTAGACAACACCGTTGAGTCCGCCGCTGCCGGCCGAGACAAAAGTACCAAGTGCGGCTCCGTTGACCCCGCTGAATTTCTGGATGGACTGGTTGCTGATGCTGGCGACGTAGAGGTTTTTGTCGGGGCCGATGGCCATGCCGGTTGGAGAGGCGATGGCGGGGACGAATTGACTGATCCACACGCCGGTCGATGCGTTGTAGCGCTGCACGCGCCCGCCAAACTCATTGTTCACCAGCAGATCATTGCAACCGTATCGAAACAAGACCGTGCGGGGATTGCGCAGGGTGCTTGCTCCCGATCCGATGTTAACGAAGATGTCGATGAATGCGCCGGTCGTGCCATTGAAGCGGAGCACTCGATGACCGAAGAACGATGGAACATAAAGATTTCCGTCGGGGCCGAAGATCGTGCCGTTGTCGGGGCCGTTCAATCCTCCGCTCGCGGCCGTGACGAAGATGTCGATGAATGCCCCAGTGGTTCCGTCGTAGCGCAGCACCATGTCGTTGTCAAAGCTTGCGACGTAGAGATTGCCGTCGGGCCCAAATGTGCCGGCGGTCGGGCCGAGGAGTCCGCCGGTTTCGTCGACCATCGGCGTGCCGAGGTCGTCGAACACGAACTCATCGATGTAAGCGAACGTTTGTCGGTCGTAGCGCAGGATTTTGTTTGCTTCTTCGCTGCAAATGTAGAGGAGGCCGTCGGGGCCGACGGTGATGCAGATCGGGCCATTCAGATCGCCGCCGGGTCCGAAGTCTCCGAGATAGGCCCCCGTCGTTGCGTCGTAGCGGTGAACTTGGTCGGAGTTAAAGCCGCAGGCCAGCAACATGCCGCCGGCGCGTGCTGTTTGTGTAGCGCAGGTTGACGCGAGGACCAGCGCGAGTACAAAGAGGATTCGTCGATTTGAAATGGGTCGCATGGTTTGATACTCCCGGCATGGCACCGCGGCGCGCACTCTCCCCGAGACGCCGCCGCAGCGCGTGGTTGGCATGAACTTTGGCACGTCGGAACTGGATTCATCGGGTGAGCCAGGTATACTTAGGATGGCTCACCGCAGAAGCCAGATTCCGCTGCTTGAGAAAGCGCATTGCGTCGGCGAGCGCGGCCAAGAATTTCGTGAAACGCCCCACCCCGACTTTTCGGACGTTGTTATTGTGATGAATGACCATCCACAGCCCACGGCTCAAACCGCCGGTTCGCACTTACCGACGCGGGTCTATGCCACGTTGCGGGCGATTGCGAACAAGCATCTGGCGGCTGAGCGGGCGAACCACACGCTTCAGCCGACGGCGCTGGTGCATGAGGCATTTCTTCGGGTGTCGGGGAGAGATGCGGCCAATAGAAAGGACGCGTCAAGCCTATTGTTTGCCGCGGCAGGGGCCATGCGTGGAATCCTCGTGGACCATGCGCGGCGTCGGGCTGCGATCAAGCGAGGCGGCGATGTTCGGCGAAGTGAAATGGATGTGGCGACCGCGCCTGAGCATGCCAGCGCCGTCGATCTCCTTGCACTCGATGAATCACTGACGCGGCTGCGGGCGTTGGATGCTCAACTTGCGCAGGTCGTTGAGCTGCGCTTCTTTGGTGGGATGAGTGATGCGGAGATTGCGGATGCGTTGAACTGTTCGACACGGAGCGTGCGTCGGGCGTGGAGCGTGGCTCGTGCCTGGCTGGCGCGGGAGCTGCGTCCTTAGAGAAGCATTGTGAACACGACTTCCTGGTACAAAATCCGACGCATCCTCGAAGCGGCGATTGATTGTTCGCCGCATCGCCGCGAGCGGTTGCTTGATCGCGCCTGCAAGGGGGATGCGGAGCTGCGCCGACACGTCACTGATCTGTTGGAGCAGGAAACGCCCGGCGACGGCTGGCTTGAGTCGCCTGTTCCCGGTGCCGTGGCGAATCTGGTTGAGTGGTCGGAGGTGATCGGCGGCAGTGACCGTATCGGCCGATATCGCGTTGGTGATGTGATCGCGGTCGGGGGGATGGGCGTGGTGGTGCAGGGCTTTGACGACACCGCAAGCGATGCGCGGCCCGTGGCGATCAAGATTCTCTCTCGGGGTGTCGGTACGCGACGGATGCTTCGCGCATTCAAGCGTGAGCAACAGTTGCTCGACCAACTCGATCATCCCAACATCACGCGTTTGCTCGATTCAGGCGTCTGTGCCGATGGTCGCCCGTACATCGTGATGGAATACGTGGACGGTCGGCCAATCGATGAATTCGTACGAACGTCGGGCCTGCCGATGGCGGACCGCCTGTCGCTGTTTCGCACGGTCTGTCTCGCCGTGCATTATGCGCATCAGAACCTGATCGTTCATCGCGACCTCAAACCCGGCAACATTCTGGTCAGTGCGGGCGGCGTGGTGAAGCTACTAGATTTCGGGATCGCCAAGCTGTTGCACGATCAGCCGAGGGTGAGCGGCTCGGCGACTGAAACGATGATGGATGCCATGACGTTGCAGTATTGCAGCCCGGAGCAGATTCGCGGGGAACCCATCTCCACGGCGACTGACATTTTTTCGCTCGGCGTCATTCTGTACGAGATGATTGCGGGTTGTCGGCCGTACGACCTTGGTGGTGCATCCCGGTATGAAGCGGAGCGGCTGATCTGTGAAGTGAGTCCCGGTAGTCCCACAGACACATTTCGGGCATCGAACTCCGATGAGCGGCTTGCACGTGGGCCGGCGTTGGACCGTATCGTTGCGATGGCGATGCAGAAGGAACCTCGTCGGCGGTATGCGTCGGCCGAGCAACTGGCCGAAGACATTCGCCGGTATCTCGATGGCTCGACGGTGATGGCGTACCGGGCCGGCCGATTCGAACGGACGCTTACGGCGATACGAAAGCATCGCGTGGCGTTCGGGGTCGCGGCGGCCTCGTTCGTCATGGTGACTGCATTCGCCGTTATGTCTGCGTTCATGGCCCGGTCGGCGACGGTGGCGCGCGATCGTGAGACCAAGGCGCGGCAGGTCACGCAGAAGATCAACGGATTCATGAATGACCTGTTGGCGATGGCCGGCCCGTCGCAGATGGGACCGTCGGATGCCGGGTTGCGCGTGCTGGAGGAAGCTTCGAGCATTGCCGGGCGCGAGTTGAGCGATCAGCCTGATATCGCCGCCGGTGTGTATCACCAGATCGGCTCGACTTATGGCAGCCTGCGTCGGCGAAGTGAATCGATCCGCAACTATCGAAACGCGTTGGAGTGTTATCGTCGCAGTACACAGCCCGACAAGGCGCGGTTGTCGGATTGCCTGATCGTGCTGGGTTCGGCGCTTGCATTTCGCGACGACGAGGAGGGGTTGGCCTGCCAGCGCGAGGCGTTGGCCCTGCGGCGCGAGTTGTATGGCGACGAGCATCTGCGCGTGGCCGAGGGGTTGCACGGCGTCGGATTCGCACTCACGCGGTGTGCCCGCCCGGCGCGATATGACGAAGCCGAGGGGTTGTATCGACAGGCTCTGGCCATGCGCGAACGACTTGGAGCCGGTGAGTCCGGTGCCACGGCGGAGAATCTTCATGCACTCGCGGCGCTCATGCGACATCAGAATCGGTTGGAGGAATCGGCCGAGCAATATGAAAGGGCGTTGGCACTGAGTCGTCGTGTGCTTCCCGCGCTCGACACACAACTGATTGACTGCATCGAGGATTACGCGGTCTGTCTGCGCGACCTCGGACGGTTTGATCGAGCGGAGGAACTCCTGCGCGAGTCGCTGGCGATGAGCGCGCAGGCGATGGGGGAGTCGTCAACCGTGGTGACACTGATGAATATGGCGAGGGTGGGCCAGACACGAGGGGATCGTTCCGGTGCGTGGCGGCATCTGCATCTTGCCTTGGCACGATTTTGTCGGGGTGTATCGCCTGATTCCCTGGGATTGGCTGGCGAGCGGTGGCGACAGTTGGTCGCGGGATTTGAACAACAGCCCGCAGCTCCGAACAGCGAAGCGTTTGGTGAACTCCTTGCGTTGGCCCCGGTGGCTTATTCGCCCAAGTGCCTTTCGCCGAGCATGTATTGCAGTCTTCTCGATCAGGTTTCGGGGTTGGCGGCCGATGGAGACGAGTATTCACTCGGCGAGCGTCTGTCGCATGAGGCGATTCGACTGTTGGATGCCCATGATCCGTCGAGCAAGATGACGCGCGTGCGCTACCATCGGACGCTTGCCGAGGCGTTGATTGGGCTTGGTCAAGTGGAGGACGCTCGAAGGCTGCTCGTGGAGGTGGACGCGGCGCTTCGCTCGACGCGCGGGCCTGATCATCGGGAGACTCGCGCCACGGCTGAGCGGTTGGCGGGGCTTGTTTCTACACAGGCCACGCGAGTCGCCCCGCGTTCGTAAGCCACTCCCTTTTGATCTCTGCGCCATTTCCCACTACGCTCCCGCTCCTACGAGATTCTTCAACCAGATAAAACTCCACAGGATTACAGAACAGACCCCATGAGCGACGAACCCAACAAGATCATTTATTCGATGATCGGCGTCAGCAAACGCCACGACAAGAAACAAATCCTCAAGGACATTTACCTGTCCTATTTCTATGGCGCGAAGATCGGCGTCCTTGGCCTGAATGGCTCGGGCAAGAGCACGCTGCTTCGCATCCTCGCAGGGCGTGACAAGGACTTTGAGGGTCAGATTTCACTACAGCCCGGCTACACCATCGGCTTTCTCGAACAGGAGCCGGACCTGGACGACTCGCTGACGGTGAAGCAGATCGTCGAACAGGGCATGAAGACGACCACCGATTTGCTCGCTGAGTTCGATCAGATCAACGAGCGCCTTGGCGAGGACATGTCCGATGCCGAGATGACCAAGCTGATCGATCGCCAGGGGCGCATGCAGGAGAAACTCGACGCGATCAACGCATGGGAGCTGGACAAGCAACTTGAAATCGCCATGGATGCATTGCGCTGTCCTGATGGCGACATGCCGGTGAAGGTGTTGTCGGGTGGCGAGCGTCGTCGGGTGGCGCTGTGTCGGTTGCTCTTGCAGAAGCCCGACATTCTTCTGCTCGACGAGCCGACGAATCACCTCGACGCGGAATCGGTCGCTTGGCTGGAGCAGCATCTGGATCGTTATGAAGGCACGGTCATCGCCGTGACGCACGATCGATACTTTCTGGACAATGTTGCCGGCTGGCTTTTGGAACTGGATCGCGGCCGCGGAATCCCATGGAAGGGGAATTACTCCTCCTGGCTCGAACAAAAGCAAACCCGGCTCAAGGTCGAGGAAAAAACGGAGTCGGCCCGACAGAAGGCGCTGCAGCGCGAGTTGGAGTGGATTCGCCGTTCGCCTCAGGCCCGCATGGCCAAGAGCAAGGCTCGTATCAACTCGTATGAATCGATGCTCGCGCAGGACGCAGAAAAAAAAGTCACCGACATCGAAATCTACATCGCGCCCGGCCCGCGACTGGGCGATCTTGTCATCGAATCGAAGGGCGTGCGAAAGGCGTTTGGCAATAAGCTACTCGTCTCCGACATGTCGTTCTCCATTCCGCCGGCGGCCATTGTGGGCATCATCGGCCCCAACGGGACGGGCAAGACGACCCTGTTTCGCATGATCATCGGAGATGAGAAGCCCGACGTCGGTACGGTCCTCGTCGGCCACACTGTGGTGCTTGCCCACGTTGAACAGAGTCGCGGCACGCTGAAGCCGGAGCAGACGGTTTGGGAAGCGATCTCCGGTGGTGAGGACATTTTGCGACTAGGCCCGGTGTCGATGAACAGCCGGGCGTATGTGGCGCGTTTCGGATTCCTCGGATCGGATCAGCAGCAAGCCGTGGGTACGCTCTCAGGCGGTGAACGGAATCGCGTCCACCTGGCGCGGATGCTTCACGCCGGCGCGAACGTGATCCTGCTCGACGAGCCGACCAACGATCTCGACGTGAACACGATGCGGGCGTTGGAAGAGGCGTTGGAGGCCTTCGCCGGATGTGTGCTGGTCATCAGCCATGATCGTTGGTTTCTCGATCGCGTCGCCACGCACATTCTTGCCTTTGAGGGGGATAGCAGCGTGGTGTGGTTTAACGGGAACTATTCGGCTTATGAGGCGGATCGCAAGCAGCGACTGGGCATCGCGGCTGATCAGCCACACCGGGTGAAGTATCGAGAGTTGACGATTAACTAACGGACAGTCTCACCTGGGTTTTCGAATTGAATGCGTTTCGTTGATTCTCACAGTCGAGATGTGAATGCTGCCTCTACCGCAGGATAAACCAGAACTCGGCACTAGTTCGATGGAAATAGCGCCCGACGAGCTGCGATCAGCGACATGACCGCCTCCGAGCCACTGTCGGATCGGATGATGTTGTTCCATGGCGACTGACGCACGCCGCCGACGCTGTCCACCCGACTTCTCGCGTAATAGGCTCCCGATTCCGTGATCTCAAGCTGCATGACGAACCGCGCCGCCAATCGAACCGCCCATTGGTACCTCTCGACGCGCTTCAAGTCGCCGATCCGACGGGCCAGTTCCAACCCATCCGACATGGCGAGCAAATAGGAAGCGGTGTCGATGCCGACCAGGCCGGGCTGTTTGGTGTCGATGGCACCGATGAGTTCCGGCCACGGGGTTTCTGCGGATGTTAGTTGCAGCCCGATCAAATCATCGAGAAATCTAAACACCAGGTCGCTTGCACGTGCATCGTTCGTGGATATATAACCTCGCGCCAGTGCTCGGATTACTTCCGATGCTGCCGCCGAATCCACCGTCTGATCGTACCAGCGATGATAATGGCGATCGGCCCGCTGCAAGGCGATTTCCATCCGCGCGTTTTGTCGTTTCGCCGCTACGGACGCGAGGGCTTGCATCGCAATCCCTGCGGCTAAGGCGTTTTCCGGCAGATCCCTGGAAGGAGCTTCGAAGATCATTTCAATTCGGCCGTCTTCATCCTGTGATGCGAGGACCGCTTCGACGAGTTGCGCTTGAAGCGGAACGAACTCCGGGCGATCTCCCAATTCCAACATGGAGAGGAGCATTCTCGCGGTGACAAGCAAATGATCTCCATGTCCGGGAAACGCCAACACTTGGCCGGCCTGGGTCGTGGCAATCGGCGCACTCGTTGTCTGACTCGTGGTCAGTGCGGAAGTTTCCTTCGGAACGATCAGGGGCGTCAGGAAGTACGCGCTGCGCATGATCCCTTTTGCGGCTGCTGTCGCAATCGATTCATCCTTGCTCCACGCACCATACGACGCCAATCCCTGAAGCGCGTGCATCTGCAAGACGGCCGAGTTGCCGGGCGCGTAACGATCGGGACTTGGTAGATACTCTTCAGAGTACCAACCGTCGGAGTTCTGGCGGTATTTCAGATAGCGACCCATCCGGTGAATCGCGGCGTCGAGTGCCTCTTGGGTGACAGCGTCGGGCGGGATCAATTGTTCGCCGCGAACGAGCTGCACGGGCAGTCGCACAGTGGCATCGGCCTGCCAGACGTGCCGTGTGCGGAAGCGAAAGTACCGAACGTCTTTCGCGTGGCGTGACTTGTCGAGCATCTGTACGTCCGCCGCTTTTTCAGCTGCCTGCAACGCCAGATCGGGGGTTAGGTTCAATACAATGATCTGGCTTGGTCGCATCCAACCGCGCCGACCGTTCAACTCGACGCCGATGCATTCACGCCCCGGCTCGAAACAGTGCAGTAGTGCATCGGTCCATTTTCCTTTTTCGTCGTTGGTCGCGGTGACGTATTCGATCGGTCCCAGCCACTCCAACTCCAACCCGCACGCGTCGCCATGATCGGCGAGCACAATCTTCTTCCCCTTGACGGACCGCCCCAGCATCACACCGGCTGCTACAGAACCGTCAATCAAGTCAATTTCCTTCGTCTCCGTATCGGCGACCGCAGCTCCGTTACGGCGAAGTGTGGCATGGAGAATCTGCTTTACGCCTCGCAACGCAGGTGGGCGGTATCCCGGCGCTCGCTCGGGTTTGCCGGCCAGTTCGTCTCGCAATGCAGCCCGTACGGACTTCACCAGCAACGCCACATCCTCGTCGGAAATGGGCGGTGGCTCGGGAGCAATCTGAAACACCGGCCGAGATGTGACCGCCGGCGCGCTGGTTGACGCTTGGCCCAATGCCACAGATTCTACACACAGCGACAATGTCGAGGCGACGAGCACCCTTATATGTGATGTATCCATATACATAGTGGTCGGCATTGGTCGGCACGGTCCCACACGTAACTCTAGGCTCGCCACTCCGCTGACACCAGAAACGTCGCCTTATGGTCGGTCATCACAAACTCCGCCGGCAACGGGTCCGCAAGATCCCCATCCACTTCCACATCGACGGTCGATTGGGCCGATACGCTGGCCCGGCGGGTTTGGGTGTATTTGACGCCGCGCGATCCGATATGTCGGCGAAATAGCGTCATGATCGCATGTCGCAATAGTCCCAGGCGCGAGTTGCACTCATACACACAAACATCGAGCAACCCGTCACACGGATCGGCGTGCTGCACGAGTCGCAAACCAATGGCGTACCGCGGAATGTTTCCAACGAAGACCATGCCGTGTCCCTCGAAGAGCACGCCTTCCGCCGTCTCGACGCGCAGGCGCGGATGGCGATAGGTCCATAGCGTCCGCAGGATCGGCCAGATATAGCTGCGATGCGTGATGTGTCCGCGCCGCGCCCCATGCACGAGTCGCACCACTTCCGCATCAAACCCGACGCCGGCGACCAGAAGGAATCTTCGCAACCGTTCCCTCGTCCGCATCTCGGCGATGTCGATGCCAATGGGGACGCCCTCTTTCAACAACCGGCTTACACACTCCACGGTGGTCGCCATGCCCAGATACTTCGCAACAAGGTTCTCCGTGCCCCTCGGCAGGATCACAATCGGAACGCCCGCCTGCACTGAGGTCGCCACCTCACGCACCGTGCCGTCACCGCCGACCACGACCAATGCCCGGCACGAGTCCGCGTTGCATCCCGCAACGCCCGCCCCGCCGTCGCCCGGCCCCGTGGTACGGTGAACCCGCACGGGCCAGCCCGCCGATTCCATCTCCTTTACCAAGCCCGACACCAGCCGCTCGCTGCTTTCGCGCCCTGAAACGGGATTCACCACGATTTGCACGTACCGCGTGTCGGCCATGAAGCGTCTCGTCGCCGGGTGGAACACCTCGCCTGGGCGGGTTGTACCCTCCCGAACCGCCCCGCGCAAGCCCGCATACAACGACTGGACCACTCTCCGCCCCGTTTTGACCGACTGCCATGACGCCCGTATGGTCAACACAGCGGCGCGTGACGAAGCGTTCCGCCCGCCGATATACCCACAAAGGCCTGCCCCGTCATGAACGACATTGCATCTAGACCCACCGCCGCGAAACCCGTTTTCACCACCGATATGCCTAAGCCGGACGGCATCCGGGACACCATCGAGTCCATCGTCGTCGCCTTCATCCTCGCATTCGTCTTCCGCGCATTTGTGGTCGAGGCCTTCGTCATCCCGACCGGCTCCATGGCCCCAGGCCTCCACGGCAAGCACGCCCAGCATCGTTGCGGGGTGTGCAACTACTCCTTCTCCTACGGCATCCGCGAATCCATCCTGTTGCCCCAAAACAGACTGATTACAGGCACGCTTGAAAACAAGGGCGGCTTCTTCGTGCGCTGCCCCAACTGCGGGTGGAACGGCGATGGAAACGATAACCTCAACACATCCTCCGAGACGCGGATCACCGGCGACTCCGGCGACCGCATCCTCGTCCTCAAGTGGCCCTACGACGTCGGCGGCGCGCTGCTCGGCCCCAAGCGGTGGGATGTCGTCGTATTCAAAGACCCGCAGGACGGTGAGACCAACTTCATCAAGCGCCTCATCGGTCTACCCGGCGAAGTCCTCGAACTCATCGACGGAGACGTGTACGCCGCGCCGGCCAAGGACATCCCCGCCGACATTCGAGATGCACTTTCCAAGCCGCCGACGCCGGGCAACAGTGATTTTCGACGGCTCAACAGCGATCAGGAGCTGCGCCTCGCCAAGTCGCTGACGATTCAACGCAAGACCAAGATTGCGCAGGAGTCGCTCTGGATTCTGCACTACAACCACGACTTCAAGCCCGATCTCTCGCTGATGCAAACCAGCCCCGGCTTTCACCCGCCCTACTGGCACGCCAAGAGCGGTGATGCCGGCTCCGATTGGGATGCGTCAACGCCGGTCATTCGTTTCACACCAAAGTCCGACACGGAACAGTGGATCGAACTTGTCGGTCGCCCGATTCAAGATCAATACGCCTACAACGATGTCAGCATGATCCCGTCGAATCCGATCAACGTGGGCGACGTGCGGCTTAAATTCGTCCTCTTTCCTGAACTCGCCAAGATGACCGCGCAGCCCACGGACGGCTCCTTGATGCTCGCCCTGCGCAAGGGTTTCGACGAGTTTGACATTCGCATCCAGACCGATGGGACCGTCATCATGGAGCGACCCGGTGAGCGCGGAATCAAACGCGAACTCGATCGTGGCAAGACCAACGCCTTCGCTACTGGTAAACCCATTGAGGTTGAATACGAAAACCTAGACTACCGTGTCAGTCTGCGTATTAATGGTGAAGAAGTCATCGCCACCAAGGACTCGGACTATTCGCCAAACATGCGCCAATTGCTCGAACGACCCTACCGCGACGGTCGCTACTCTCAGGCGGCCGTGATGATCGGCGCGAAGAATCTACCGCTGGAACTCCGGCATGTGGCCGTGCATCGCGACGTGTTCTATCGCTCTGATTGCGAGCTGGACTCCGAATCCCCCGCCGGCCGACACAATCCCTACGCTCGTTATCCCGGCTGGGGAACGGCCACAAACCCGATCCTGCTGCGCGATGGGCCGCCCGACTATTTCTGTTGTGGCGACAACAGCCCGCAAAGCAAGGATTCGCGCATGTGGTCCGACGTGTCTCCGCTCCTCATTGAGCGCGGTGATTATCAAAACGGAACCGTCCCCGGTGACCAGATGATCGGTCAGGCGTTCTTCGTCTATTGGCCGAGCGGCTATCGCTTCTCCGCGGACACGCCGGCCGTCATCCCCAACGTCGGCCGGATGAGAATTATTCGTTAGCCGATCAGTAACGCCTCGTTCGGCGCGGCCGCATCACAATCCAATCACGTCGAGGATGTCAATCGTCCCTGGTAACATCCCGTCCCACGCTCGAATCTCCGTCGGCGTCAGCCACTCGATTCGCGCCACTTCTTTTGGATTCGGTCGAGGCTCACCCGACAGGATTTCCGCCGACCAGCAATAGAGCACCAGTCGCCCCTCATGCTTGGTCTGGGTCATGAGCAATGCACCGGGGGCCACCTCGACGTGAATCTCTTCACGCATTTCACGCACCAGGGCCTCGTCCTGCGATTCACCCTTCTCAATCGTGCCGCCCGGGAAACACCATGCCAACGGCACGCGCACCGTGGCTGACCGTTGAATCATGAGCAGGCGGTCCTGACGGCGGATGATGCCAAGGACGCCATACATGGTTGTGGGGGGGCGTTCGCCACGGCCAGTCTTTGATTGATCATTCATGTCGACACCGCCACGTTCTGGCTGGGTATGGCCGTTTCGGACCAGTGTTCCTTTTCAGACTGTACCAGTATCAGAATAGACCACATCCCACGACCCGCTGGAGCACCATCCAGGGTCGCTCCAAAAACGCGCGAAACTGGGTAATTTGAACTGCCTGTGATTAGGCAATTCTTCTAATCTTATGGGGCTCCTGTGCTTATATAGCGAAGTGTGTTAAACAGAGCTTGAATTGGTCGCGCAGGTTATGATATCATTCTACATGGGGTACTCAAACAGCGGTATCAAAACAGGAGTAAGATTGCGACCGGTTTGGGTCTAAGATATATGAGCCAATAAACTTGGCTCAACAAGTGCTGACGCTTCGATGTAAGTACATTGAGAGCCCGCGACAAGGTCGCAGTTGGAAAATTGTTCGAGGGGACGAAGTTCAATATGCAAAAGTCACAAAAACGAATTGCCATTGCCATGCTGTCCGCCGTTTCACTAATTACCGGATTCAGTGCCGGCCCCGCCAACGCGGAAGTCATCACCATGTGGTCGGGCTTGTCATCCACGAATGTTCAGGTGAGCTTCGAGGCCCACATGACGATTAGCGGCAACAATCTCTCCATCGTCCTGATCAACAATTCACCGGTCAGCAGCCTGAACCCAAACGACACCCTGGGCAGCTTCTATTTTGATGCGATTTGCGGCGGCGTTCGACCGGCCTTGTCGTACAACACCGCAGTCGGTGCGGTCTGGTGGGCGGATGCAAATGCCCCGGATACCTTGATTAACCCCGCCGGCAATCTCAAGGCCACCGCCGCCGGCGACAATACCTGGCAATTCAGAACCATGAATCCGGGCCTGAGTCCCTTCATGGGCTATGGCATTGGCACCGTCGGAAACAACGGTCTGTCCCCCAACAACTTCATGGGCAACATCGTGGACGGCCGGGATTACTCGATCTACAAGGGTGAAATCACAACCAACAACTTGGATATGAACAACCTGGTAAAGGAACAGGCGACGTTCACGTTCACGGGCGTCTCCGGCTGCACGGAAGCGGATATTAGTCTCGTTTCCGCCTTTGGCATGGGTACGGCACCCGATAGCATTGAATTCTCGCCGGAGCCAGCCACACTTGGCCTGTTGCTCGGCGTCGGCCTGTTCGGCTTTCGCCGCCCGCGAACCCGGTAAGAAGAGTAGAAACACAAAACACATGCGGCCCGGAGTAGGAAACTACTCCGGGCCGTTTTCTTTAACGGGTGATTACCGAAAGCTGAAGTCGAGTTCCGCGGATCGAAGATGCCGTGCGCACTCCATAGGCCGGCTATGCTCGCTGAGACGTCTGCTGCCACTGAACGGCGGCCGGAATGCCTTCGCGGTAGCCGATCGTGGAGTTCCACCCCAACTCTTTGCGGGCCTTTTCAGCGGAAAAATACGTATCCCGCCCCATCAGCCAGACGGCGTAGCGCGTAATCATTGGTGGCGACTTCTTGCCGACCAGGTGGCCGAAACACTCAAGCAGGAAACCCGCCGAATACGCCACCTTGAACGGCACACGCTTCGTGACGGGCGGCTCGCCGATTGCGCCGGCCAGTAGTTCAAAATACTGTCGCTGAGTCAGTTCCCCATCATTGCTGCAATTGTACGCCTGCCCGACGGCGCTGGGATTGTCCGCCGCGAGAATGCACCCCTCGGCCACATTCGCGGCGTGAACCACGTTGAGTCGGTTGTCGCCCGTCCCTAGTAGCTTCGCCTTGCCCTCGCGGATCATCCGCGTCAACCGCGCCAGCGTCGCACGATCACGCGGGCCGTACAGCCAACTCGGCCGAATGACCGTGTACTTTACCTTGCAACCCGCGTGGTGCCGCCGCCAGAGTTCCTCCTCGGCGATGACCTTTGCACGGGTGTAATACGACCATCGATGAACGTTCACGCCGAGCGGCGCGGATTCATCCACCACCAACCCCGGCTGATTCACATGGCCATACACGCTGATGCTACTGACATGAATGAATCGCGGCACACTCGCCCGCTCCGCCGCGTCGAACAGATTGTTCGAGCCGTCAATGGTGATGCGGACAAAATCCGCCCACGGCCCCCAATCGCCGACGCGCGCCGCCGCGTGATAAACGCACTGCACGCCCTGGCACGCCCGATCGAGCGAGGCCGGATCGGTGATGTCCCCCTCGACCATCTCCACGCCCTGGGTTTGCAACCACGACGTATCCGCGCCGCGACGAACCAAGACCCGAACGGCTCGGCCGCGCTTGCGTAACTGCTCAACGATGTGGCTGCCCAGCAGCCCGGTGCCTCCGGTGACGAGGTTCATGCGGCGAGATTCTCCTTGAGTGGCAGAGGGTTGAGCTTAGACCATAGAGTCCTCGATACGCATCGTCAAGCGGTGGCGTACACCCAGATGCAACCCCCTGATATAATCGCATTCGTGCAGGTGTCGGATGTGATACTGACGGATCCGACCGTCAGCGATCTTGCGGACCGCCTCGGCGCGGCTGCGACCCCCCTCGCGGCGACCGGGCTGTGGGGATCGTCTGCGCCCATTCTGGCCGGGCTGCTTGCCAAGAAGCTGAATCGCCCGCTGCTGCTTCTCGCGGCGCACTCCGATCAAGCCGACGAAGCCATCGACGACATCGAGACAATTGTTGGACAAGCACCTGACTTATTGCCGGCGTGGGAGACGCTGCCGGGCGAAGGGGCCGGCGCGGCGGATGTCGGCGCGGAGCGGGCGCGGCTGTGCCTGCGGTTGATGCAATGGCAGGAACAGGTCAACAGTACTGACGAACCGTTGCCGCTCATCACCGCCGGCATTCAGGCCCTCATCCAACCTGTCCCGACGCTGGAGAGCCTGAACGCTCACAGCCGCACGTACGTTGTCGGCCAAACGACGGACCCTGAGCGCATCGCTGAGTACCTAGTTGAACGCGGGTTCGATCGACTGGATCAAGTCGAGGAGCCGGGTGACTTCGCGCTGCGCGGCGGCATTTTCGACATCTTCTGGTCGCCGGACACCGACCCGGTGCGCATCGAGTTTTTCGGCGATCAGATTGAATCGATTCGGCAGTTTGAGGTCGGCTCGCAGCGGTCCCAGCGCACCATGACCAGCGTTCGGATCACGCTGCCGCCCGATGCGGCCCATCTGAAGCCGTCGGAGACGATGCATTTTTCGAGCTACCTCCCGCCCGACACGCTGGTGGTGCTGCTGGAGCCGGTGGAGATTCAGGAGATCGGTCGGGCCGTGCTGAATCGGCTGGGCAGCCCGGTGGGGCACTATCCGGTGGAGGCGGTGTTTCAGCATTTCGAGGCGTTCTCGCAATTGCATCTCAGCCGATTTCCCAGTGCCACGGTACCGGATCGTCAGGCCGTCAAACTGCGTTGCGCGTCGCTACAGCCGTTCGAGGCGAAGGCGACGGACGCGATTCGACAGTTGCTCACGATGTCGAGGGAACGCTCCACCGTGGTCTATTGCGACAACGAGGGCGAGCAGGACCGCCTGCGTGAGTTGATCGCCCAGGTGATCCAGCAAGACGCGCTCCCGGCCGATCACGGCGCAAGCGTTCATACCTGCATCGGTCTCATCCACTACGGGTTCATTTGGACACCAACCGACGATTGTACCCAACGAACCGTGACGGTCGTCGCCCATCACGAAATCTTTCGGCGTTACAGCCAGAAGCGTCGGATGCGGAAGCTCGCGGCGGGTCGGCCCATCGAGTCGTTCCTCGATTTGCAGGAGGGCGATTACGTCGTCCATGTGTTGCACGGCATCGCCCGGTACATGGGCATGAGGACCATGTCCAAGCGCGACTCACGGCAGAGCGAGGAGTTCCTCACCCTCAAGTTCGCCGACGACGCGACGATGCACGTCCCGGTCACGCAGATCGATCTTGTGCAGAAATACATCGGCGCGCGGGGAACGCGGCCGACGCTCAGCAAGCTCGGCGGCACGCGGTGGCAAACGACCAAGGAAAAGGTCGAGGAGGCCATCACCGATCTCGCAGACGACCTCCTGCGCATCCAGGCATCCCGCGAGTCGCAGCCCGGCATTGCGTTCCCACAGGACACGACGTGGCAGTTGGAGTTCGACAATGCCTTCCTCTACACACCGACGCCCGACCAGGTCACGGCTGTTCGCGAGATCAAGAACGACATGGCGAGGCCGCGCCCGATGGACCGGCTGCTCTGTGGCGACGTCGGCTACGGTAAGACGGAGTTGGCCATGCGCGCCGCCTTCAAGGCCATCGAGTTCGGCAAGCAAGTGGCCGTGCTCGTGCCGACGACGGTCCTTGCGGATCAACATCATCGAACTTTCACGGAGCGGATGTCGGAGTATCCGTTCAAGGTCGAGTGCATCAATCGATTTCGCACGACGAAGGAACAGAAATCAATCCTGGCCGCGGCGAAAAAGGGTCACGTCGACATCCTCATCGGCACGCATCGACTCTTGTCAAAGGACGTGGCCTTCGCCGATCTGGGGCTGGTGATCGTTGATGAGGAGCAGCGCTTCGGCGTCGAGCACAAGGAGCGGCTCAAGCACCTGCGCTCGACGGTGGACGTGCTCACGCTCTCGGCCACGCCGATTCCCCGAACCCTGCACATGGCCATGATCGGCCTGCGCGACATCTCCAGCCTGGCCACGCCCCCGATGGATCGGCGGGCCATCTCCACGCAGGTCTGCACCTGGAGTGACGAGCTGATCACCGAGTCGATCAACCGCGAACTCAACCGCGACGGCCAGGTCTTCTTCGTTCACAACCGGGTGAAGACGATTCGCGGCGTGGCCGACCGATTGGCCCGGCTCGTACCGGGTGCGCGGTATCTAATCGGTCACGGTCAAATGCCCGGTGACGAATTGGAAGACGTGATGATGAAGTTCACGCACCGCGAGGCCGACGTGCTGGTCTGCACGTCGATCATCGAATCGGGCCTCGACATCCCCAGCGCTAACACCATCTTCATCGACCGCGCCGACATGTTCGGGTTGGCAGACCTGCATCAACTTCGCGGTCGCGTCGGCCGTTACAAGCATCACGCTCACTGCTATCTCTTGCTCAGCCCGGATCGCCCGCTCACCAGCACCGCCGCGCGTCGTCTCAAGGCCATCGAACAATTCAGCGAACTCGGCGCGGGATTCCGAATTGCCATGCGCGATCTGGAGATACGCGGCGCGGGAAACATCCTCGGCCCCGAGCAGTCCGGCAACATCGCGGCGATTGGCTATGAGTTGTACTGCCAGCTACTCGAACAGAGCGTCAAACGAATGCGTGGCGAGGGTACGTCGGAGCGCGTCGCGGTGCATCTGGACGTGAACGTGGAGGCCTACATCCCACGCAGCTTCATCGCATCGGACCGTCAGCGAATGGAGTGCTACCGGCGCGTGGCTGCTTGCAGGACGCCAAAGGACGTGGAACTACTCGATGCCGACCTTCAGGATGCCTACGGTCGTTGCCCGGAGATCGTGGACACGCTCTTGACCCTGACGGATATTCGTGTTCGGGCGGCCGAGTGGAACATTCGAAGCATTGTGCGGCGCGAGCCGGACCTCATTTTTCAGATAGCGGGCGAGATCAAGAAGATCGAGCCGCTCTTCGCCGGGAGCAAGGGGTCTGTCCGGGTACCGGATGGTCAGACCCTTCATTGGCGGCTGCCGGAGAACTACTGGCATGGGGACACCCTGATCCGAGTTTTGCGTAACCTGTTTCGGAGGCAGGAGATGGGCGATTCGGGAAACAAGGGCAGTCACCTTCCGCGCCAGCCGGGCAAACCTACCCGAAAAGCACCCAACAGTCGTCCAACGATCCGGTAGCTGATCCGCCCCCAAGATTTTGATTATCGGCTCCCGAATTGCACTGAGACAGTTAGCGGATTGTTATGATATAGGGACCTCCCGGCGCACCGGGACAAACCGATTTGGACCCTCCCGCCGCACGAACCGACCTAGGTACGAAGCTCGGTTCGCTTGAAACCTCGCCCCCTCGCCAGAACCGGTCAAGCCGGTTTCGCGCGCAGGGAATGGAGCATACCCAATGCCCGCGCAAATGCGTGGACATACTAATTCCCGTCATACTCAATCACCAATATGGGTGACACTCTGCGCACTCACAATGGGCCTTTCCGCAGCAAACGTTGCCACGGCAGATGAGGGGGCGTTGCACACCGGCCCGGCGGCACGCTCTCGAAGCGACCTCATCATTCGATCTACTCGGACCGGTGCGAACATTCACGAATCATGGTACACGCTGCCGCCAGGTCGTACGCTGCGGACCGGCTCATGCATGTATGACAATGGTGAACCGCTCAACGACTTCGGATTTCCCGCGTCTCAAATCAGCAGCCCCGCCGGCGTATGGCCGGAGATTCTCGCGGGGGCGGCGGATGATTTTACGTTGAGCGGCGGCGCGCCTGGTACGGACTGCCACATCACGACGATTCGCACGGCTTTTCAATTCTTCAACCCTGGATTTGAAACGGCCACGCCGCGGACGACGTTTGAGGGCGTCCATGTCACTGTGTATCACAACATTGTGGGGCCGAATGTGCCCTCCGGTGCGCCCACGATCGCCAGCGGCCAAAGCGGCACCTACCTTGTGTCGCGCTTCATTCAGGCGAGTTCGCTCCAGAACGAGGTTTTGGTCGGGGAGTGCATTAACGCGTATCAGGTGGACATCCCGGTCGACATCACCGTCGCCTATGGCGTGACCTACTGGCTTTCAATCGTACCGACCTTTCTCGCGCCTCCGCAGTCGGCATGGCCGTTTTCAGTGATGAACCAGGGTGTTGCGGCCAAGCAGGGATTTCAGGTGCCGCCAAGTCCGCCCGCGATTTCATTTTGGACCACCATCCAAGGCAACATTCAGGATCCGGGATGCACCGGGGCGCCCGCCGCCGATACCAGTTTCGATCTCGCCTTCATGCTCATGGGCGATGAGACGTCGACCGTGATCGGCGCCTGTTGCGATGACAGTGCTCCACTTTCTTGCATGGACGGAGTCAACCAGCTCAATTGCCAAAACACGACCCAACGATTTTCTCCGAACACGCTGTGCGCGAACATGAATCCGCCATGCGGGACCACCTCGGCCGGTGCCTGCTGCCTGTCCGACGGCGTGTGCCAGTTCTTGAATCCGACGGACTGCCAGAATACAGGTGGCGCATGGCAGGCTGGCAATTGCACGTCGTCGCCCTGCACACCCGCCAACGGGCTTTGTACCAACGCGATTCTCGTTTCCAACGGCACGACGGTTTTCAGCACGGTGGGTGCCATCACCGACGGTCCGGCCGATACGCCGAGCGCTCCATGCACGAATATCAATCAGGACGTCTGGTTCAAGTATACGTCGAGTTGCACCGGCACCGTGACGGTCAGCCTTTGCGGAGGCACTGATTATGACTCGGCGCTCGCCGCCTACCAGACGTGGAACTGCCTACCGGCTCTTGGTCTGCGCGTCGCATGTCATAACGATTTCTGCGGCGACGATGGGCAAATTTCGTTCCCAGCGACGCTGAACGGGCAGTTCCTCATTCGCGTTGGTGGAGCGGCTTTGGCGACGGGCACGGGTTCCATGCTCATCACCTGTGTGCCGAACGGTTCAGGCGCCTGCTGCATGCCTGATCGCACTTGTCAGGTTCTCACCCAGTCGCAGTGTCAAACCGCGGGAGGCATGTACACCGGCGGGCAACCCTGTTCCGATCTCACCTGCCCCCCTCCGGTGAATGACCTGTGCGCGAACGCGATTCTGATGACCAGCGATACCATCCTGATCGATAATCGCGGTGCCGACACCGACGGCCCCGATGAGACGCCGACGTGTTCGACCATGAATCAGGATATTTGGTACCAGGTCAACGCCGATTGTGACGGCCTTCTCGTCGTCAGTCTGTGCGAAGGCACGAACTTCGACGCGACACTGGCCATCTATGATGGCTGTGTGTGTGCTCCGTCGCTCGGCAACCGATTGGGTTGCAACGACGATGGATGCGGCTCGCCCGGCGGCCCGGCGAAAGTCTCGATCCCCGCGACCAACGGCCAGTGCTACCTGATCCGGGTCGGCGGCAACGGCTCCGCACAAGGAACGGGAACGCTTCGCGTCGATTGCGTACCGACCGGCCAAGGCGCTTGTTGCCACGCGAATCTCATGTGCGAAGTGACCTTGCCCGCCAACTGCGTCGCGCCCGACGATCGCTTCACACCCGATGATCTCTGTTCACCCATCACTTGCGCGGCCCCAGTCAACGACCTATGTGCCAATGCGATTCTTATGAGCAGCAACGGCACGTTTCCCTACGACTCGCGCGGCGCGGCCACCGACGGCCCGCTCGATTCCCCCGGCCCACCCTGCACCAACGTCAACCAAGACGTTTGGTATCAGTACATCGCCATTTGTGACGGCCAACTCTCGGCAAGCCTCTGCACGGGCACGACCTACAACGCGGCCATGGCGATCTATGACGGTTGCACATGTCCACCGAGCCTCGGTGCGATGCTCGCCTGTGACAATGATTCATGCGGCCCAGGTGGTCCTCCCGTCGTCACGATTCCCGTCACAATGGGACAGTGTTATCTGATTCGCGTCGGCGGCGAGGGAGCGGAAAGTGGTGCCGGGCAATTGATGCTCAATTGCCAACCCAATCAGGGGCCTGGCGACATCTGTGTCGGCGACGCCAACAACGATTGTTCCGTTGACCTCAACGACATCACGGGTTTCGTCGATGTGCTGCTCGGAAACATTACTCCACTGCCGACCGGCCTCTGTCGGACCGACACCACCAACGATGGTGTCCTCGACGGACGCGACATTCAACCATTCATTGGATCGCTCATCAACGCCAACTCGTGCGGCTGCTGTCGGGGCGACATGAACGGTGACGGCCTTCTCGATGGGCGAGACGTTCAAGGCCTCGTGGACGCCATGCTCCTGCCGGCGCTTCCCTGCACGAGCACCTACCGGGCAGCCGACATCAACGCGGATGACCTTGTGGACTTCGCCGATGTTGATGTGTTGGTCAATAAACTCATAAATGGCGACGTGTGCCCATAGGCCTACTTGAAATTGGCACGACCGGCCTCTTTTTTGTCTTGCCGGCCTCGTCGCTTGACGCCGTCGCCTCCATCGAAAATGATACGCATTGTCTTGCCGACGTAGCTCAGTGGTAGAGCACCGCTTTCGTAAAGCGGGGGTCGTGGGTTCAAATCCCACTGTCGGCTGTCCTGACATGTCCGTTGGAGCGCTTCTAATCAGGCGCGGCCGTGATTTGGCTTCTCCAATTACCCTCGACAGTGTTTTGTCATCTTGCCGCTGGGATAGCCCGGAGGTTCGCCCCTCCGATGCTTCTCAGGCACCCGTGCCGGTGTGAATACAATCAGCCTGTTCGACCTGTGAGGTGGTGCGATACGCATCACAAGGACATAAACAGTAGCGCAAGCTTTGCGCAGAGCGAGTGATGCGCATACTCAGTCCCCTCGCGGAAACAGCCCCATGGCGTGGTCACATGCTGCATTGGATCGCTGGTCGGTCCCACCACCCGTGAAAATTATTTGTCGCATTTTGCAGCATCATGGCAGCGTCTTTTGCGCTGACAACCGCATCGGCAGCACTGCCCGCAGGTTTTGCGCGGCGGTGGATTGACGCTTACTCCTTTTGCACTCGGAAAATGACTCACCCAAGCCGCTCATGTACCGCCGATAAATGGACACGAAGATTTGGCGCGTCCGGCAGGAATGGCCGTGCCGCGTTTTGTGCGGATATGCGACGGACCCCCGTCGCTCCGAGGCGTTGAATGACCGAGCTACCGCGACTGCTGTCGATCCGAACGTCTCTTGCCGGGCGGTGGCAGATTCCGCTGCTGATGTGCGGGGGACTTCTCTTTGCGGGGGTCTTGGCGGACGCGGTCTGGAAGCACAAGCCGGTTACGTTTGAACAGCAGTTGACGTACATCCAACGATTGCGTGACGCCAAAGCCTATGAGCGGACCAGTGCCTATGTCATGGATCAGATGAAGACGCAAGGGCGTCCCGCGTCGGAGCGAGGAGAGCTGGCGCGTTTACTTGCACGGGTGGTCTACGACGTTGAGTCGTGCCTGATGGATCATCGCAAGGAAAACGTCCGGGCCATCCTTTCCAACTATCGACTTGCCCAGCGGTATGGCGCGGAGCTGAAGGCTGTGGACTGGACGGCGTTTGGAGATGCATATGACTGGTCGCGCGATGAAGTCCGCGCTGCGGAGGCCTATCGCGAGGCGCTTCGGATGACTGCGGTCGCTCCTGACCGCCTGCGACGCCGTCTAGTGGAAATCCAGTTGGTGACTCCGAAGAGTGCCGGGGCATTGTCATCCGATAGCGTGACCCTGATCGATCAGATGCTCGCGAGCGAATCGGCCTCACCCGTGAATTACGCATGGGCCTTGGAGTTGGACATTGAGCGGCTGCTCGATGCCGGTGACGTCACCACGGCACTGGTTCGAGTGGATCAGGCTCGCAAGCGCCTGGCCGGCACCGAGGAATTGCTCGGTGTTACCTATCTGGAAGCGCTCTGTCGTCGGCAGGCGGGTACCTTTGCCGAGGCCGAGGCGATTCTTCGATCACTTCGGGATGAATGGAAACCGCGCGACGAACTTTGGGCCAAGGCGGGTTGGTTGTTGGGCCGTGTTCAACAGGAAGTCGGCCGCCCGGAAGCTGCGTTGGCCGTCCATGACGAGGTGCTGAAGACATTCCGAAACGGCAAGGTCTATTCCCAGTGCAGATTGGGGCGTGCCGAGTGCTTAGCCGCGTTGAATCGCTATGAGGAAGCCTACGACCTTTTCGTCGAATTGCTCGAGCCGGGTGAGACTGAGCACAAGGATCGCGTGATCGATCCTGTTGCACTGCGAACGAGCATCGGCGCGATTGGCGACTCGCTCCTGTCGAGGAACTCGCCGGACCTGGGAATCAAGTATCTCGAACTCGCCCTCAAGCACACGGACGAATCAGATCGAACGACACGGACGTTTCTGACCACGCGATTGGCATCCGCCTTGATGCAGAAGGCGCGCGAGGCACCCGACTCCAGCCCTGACGAGGTCACGAGGAAGCAGGCCCTGCGCGCTCGGTCGGCCGAGATGCATCTGTCGCTCTACGCGCTTTTGGAGAGCGACGAGGAAAACGCGGTGCATGCGTTTGAGCGTGCCGTCGCCGAACTTGACGCAGCCGGCATGCGCGATCGGTTGATCGAGGTGTTGGATCGTTACGCGTCGACGAAAGTCGCTGGGCAGTGGCGATCAACGGCACTCTATGAATTGGGCCGCGCCTGTCAGGCGGCCCATCGGTACACGGACGCGATTTCGGCGTATCAGGATCTCATTCAGACTTATCCGCGCATGCCTGATGCGCTACGCTCGATGGTTCCCCTGGCCGAGTGTCTGCTCGTCGTTGGTTCAGAGGCGAAGGACGGCGCGGCGGTGTTGCGTCAGAAGGGCGTCGCATTGCTTGAAAGCATCGTGAAGGACCGCGGCAAGCAGCAGGTCTTCGCTCCGACGGCGTCGGAATATCGGGAGGCGCTGTATCAACTCGCCGAGTTTCACAGCCGCATGGCCACGGGTGAGATGAGCGACCACGTCGAGACCGCCGTCGCCTATTGGGAGGATTGGCTGGCGCTGTTTCCCGAGGATGCACGGCGGACGCATGCCGAGTTCATGCTTGGTGATGGATATCGCCGCAGTGCGCAGCTCGTGGGCAAATCGGCCGATGCACAGACCGTTGAATCATTGCAGAAGTCTCATCGTGACGAGGCGGCCCGGAGATTCAATCAGGCCCAGGTGCATTATGAGCGGGTTATCGACGAGTTGGCTGCCGTGGATGCCTCGCGCTTAAGCCCGCGTGACGATCGTTACCTTCGCGCCAGTTATCTCTATCGGGCGGACTGTTTGTTCGACCTGGGACGTTACGCGGAGGCGCAGAGCGCCTACAGCGAGACGGCCTGGCGATACGAGAATCTTCCGACGGCCGTGATGGCGTCGGTCCAGGCGGCGCATTGTCAGCAGCGGTTGGGCAAATCCGTCGAGGCAGGCGCGGCCTTGTCGCGGGCGCGGTGGCTGCTGGCGAAGATTCCCGCCGGCGCATTTGAAGCGGAATTCGGCCAGCCGACGAAGGTCGAGTGGCAATCAATGGTCGAGCGCATCGAGAAGGCGGGGTTGTTTTGAAATGAGCGCCATGCCAATGAATCAAGCCCCGGACGACACCGCGGCGATCATCGAGCTGCTTGAGCATCAGCGAACGCTGTATCGCCGATTGCGTGTACTCGCCGATCGGCAGCGGTCGTTGGTGGTGTCGGAGGATCACCAGCCGCTGATGGATTTGCTTGCCGAGCGGCAGCGATTGGTGGATGGGTTGGTGAGCCTGACCGCCAAGATGGCACCCTATCGCGAGCGGTGGACGCAGTTGTATCAGGTGATGGACGAGTCGAGCCGTCGGATCATTACACGGCTCCTTGAGGAAGTGAACTCGGCGTTGGCCACGATTCTGAAAAGCGACTCGCACGACACGGCCACTCTCAAGGCACAGCGAGATCAGACCTCGCATCAGATAACGAATCTCAACAGCGGGAAACAGGTTGGCACTGCGTATGCGTCGTCGGGTGTTTCGGCGCGAGCCGTCTATTCGGATGCGGAGGCGTGAGCGTGACGATGTTGGCCGCACATCCAGTGGGCGTCTTCGGTGCGAATGTCGCGCCGACTCTGACACAGCGCGAGTTCGAGTTGGCCGGCATCGTCTCGGCCTACAACGACGTGACGGATCGGCTGAAGATCGCCCACGAACGACTTGGCTGCGAGGTGGGGCGGTTGCGCGAGGAGTTGTTACAGAAGAATGAAGAGCTTCGCCGCCGTGAGCGACTGGCCGCGCTGGGCGAAATGGCTGCGGGACTGGCCCATGAGATACGCAATCCGCTCGGCGGGATCGCGTTGTATGCGTCGATGCTGGAGCGTGAGCTGACGGGACAGCCGAGTGCGGTGACGGCCGGGAAGATATTTCACGGTGTGCGTAGTTTGGAAAAGCTCGTGTGCGAGATATTGGATTTCGCACAGGAGCAGCGGCTGGATCGGCGGTTGTGTCGATTGGGCGGGCTGCTCATGCAATTGAAATGCAACGCGTCCCATGCACTTGAGACGGGCCAGGCGGAGTTAACGGTCGAGCACGAGTCCGATGGTGCTGAGGTTTTCTGCGACCCGGAGCGACTGGGGCGCGTGCTGCTAAATCTGGTCCTCAACGCAATTGAAGCGGTGGAGACCGGCGGGCGCGTACGACTGACGACGCGGCGGCTCGAAGGCGGCATGCAAATAGAGGTGTCAGACAACGGCCCCGGGATTGCCGAAGAATTGTTGCCGCGCATCTTCAACCCGTTCGTCACGACCAAGGCGAGCGGCACGGGGTTGGGATTGGCGATCAGTCATCGAATCATTGAGGCTCACGGCGGAGCGCTGCGAGCCATGAATATGCCCGAGGGTGGCGCGCGGTTTTCCGTGTGGCTACCCGGTGAGAAGGGATCGACAGAGGGAAAGACAGCAACGGTTTGACGTAGTCGCGGTCGGAACGGATGCCGGCCGCTGGACAAAAATGTTAGGAACCCGCACCCCACGGATTCGGCGGTGCAATCGCCAGGGCGGGTTCAAACGACACGGCACCGCACAAGGATGGAGCGGCTCAGATGGCGCGAGTATGCATTGTGGATGACAAGGACGTGATGCGGGATTCCCTGACGGACATTCTTCGCGTGGCTGGACATGAAGTCATGGCGTATGCCGACCCGCTGCGGGCGCAGAGCGAAGCGGCCGGCTCGCGGTATGACGTGATCATCAGCGACCTCAAGATGCCCGGCATGGACGGCATCGAACTGCTGCGGGCGCTTCGATCACGCGGCGTCGATTCCCCCTTCGTGCTGATGACGGCCTATGCCAGCGTGCAGACGGCGGTCGAGGCCATGAAGATGGGTGCCTACGACTACATTCAGAAGCCTTTCGACGCTGACGCGATCAACCTCGTCGTCGAGCGCGCCGCGGCGATGGGTCGTCTGCGCGGTGAGAATGAGGCTCTTCGCATGTCGGTGCGCGATCTGGAAGGCGAGGCCGAACTCGTCGGCACCTCGCGCGAGATTCAATATGTTCGCTCGCAGATCGAGCGCGTCGCCAAGAGTCAGGCGACGGTGCTGATCCAGGGCGAGAGCGGCACCGGTAAGGAAGTCGTGGCCCGTGCGATTCACGCCGCCTCGACCCGTGCTGATCGGCCGCTGCTCTGCGTAAACTGTGCGGCCATCTCCGCGACGTCGCTGGAGAGTGAACTGTTCGGCCATGAGAGTGGCGCGGACAAGCCGCGCAAGGGTCGGTTTGAACTGGCTGACGGTGGGACGCTGCTGCTTGATGAAATCAGTGAAGTATCGCTGCCGGTTCAGGCGAAATTGCTCCGCGTCTTGCAGGAGCGTCAGTTTGAGCGCGTCGGCGGCACGGTGTCGCAGACGTCTGATGTGCGATTGATCGTCACGACCAACCGTGATTTGACGGACTGGGTGGCGCGACGCCGCTTCCGCGAAGATTTGTTCTTCCGTGTGAGCGTGCTGCCGGTCGTGCTGCCGGCCCTGCGTGATCGGCGCGAGGACATTCCGGAACTGTCGGATTATTTCCTTCGGCGCATTTCGGCGCGAGAGGGCGGCGAGGCGAAGAAGCTCTCCGAGCGAGCCATCACGTTGCTGCACAACTACCACTGGCCCGGGAACGTCCGCGAGTTGCAGAATATCTGCGAGCGCGCCGCCGTGTTAAGCCAGGAAATGATTATTGATGCAACACTCATTGAGCCGTGGTTGTCGACGGAAGTCCGTCAAGAGGGCTTCAACCGGCCGATGCGGCCCGGTTTCCTCATGGAAGACATGGAGCGCGCCCTGATCGAGCAGACCCTGGTCCGCTTCAACGGCCACCGCGAGAAGACGGCGAAGTGCCTGGGCATCGGCGTTCGCACGCTCGGTATGAAGCTGAAGAAGTGGCGTGAAGAAGCCGCGGCGCTGGCGGCGGTTCAACAGAATCAACGGCGCGCCGGTTGACGCGCCAATTCGGCGCGGCCTCGGCGGGTTTCGCCGAGGTGTCGGCGCTGGTTCAGATAAGACATGCGTTCACGGTGAAGCGCGGTTTGCGAGGACGAATGCCGCCGGCCCGGTCGATCAGTCTCGGGATGCGGCTCGAAGGAGTCCGAACGTGTTGATGTCGGACATCACGAACGGCGGTGCGACGCCGCTACTGGAGAAGACGCTAGCCTTCACGGCGGCGCGGCAGAAGATGCTGGCGACGAACATTGCCAACATCACGACGCCGGGCTATCGAGCGAAGCAACTGGACGCGGAGGCTTTTCAGAAGGCCCTGCGTGATGCGTCGCAGAAGCGCAGAGTCACCGGTGGCTCATTGGAGCTGTCGGGGTCGAAGGAGTTTCGGACCGACTCTGTCGGATTGCTGAACGTGACGCCCAGCGAGGAGCCGGCGGAGAACCTGTTATTTCAGGATGGCACGAATGCGCGGATTGAGCGGCAGATGGCCCTGTTGGCAGAGAATGCCATGGTGAATCAGGCGGCTGCGGAATTGCTCAAGGGAGCGTTCCACGGGATTGAGAAAGCGATTCGCGGTCGGGCGGTCTGACTCGATGAATGGAGTGATTTGAAACCATGTTTGGCGCGCTTGATATCTCAACGTCGGGGTTGGTGGCCCAGCGGATCAACCTCGACACCATTGTCGGCAACATTGCGAACATGCAGACCACGCAGCGCGTCGATGGGCAGACGGGTCCATATCTGCGCCGCGTTGCGTTGCTTACATCCGGCGATGGGCGCGGCGGCGACGGCGTGCATGTGCAGAGTGTTGTCGAGGACACGCAGAGCAAGACACGCGCCATTAAAGACCCAAGCCATCCCGACGCCGACGCGAACGGCATCGTGTATTACCCGAACATCGACCCGTCCACGGAAATGGTCAACGCCATGGTGGCTGTGCGGGCGTACGAAGCAAACCTGACGGCCATCGAGTCGACCAAGTCGATCGTGGCCAGCACGCTGAGGATTCTGGCGTAGCGAGTGAGAGTACGGATCGACCATGTGGAGCGCCTGGCTCGGTCCATTGAGGTGATATGTCGGATACGCGAATCAATAATCTCGGCCTGCCGCCGATTAAGCCGTTGGGGTCGCCCGCGTCGATCGCGCAGCCCACGGCCCCGGTGGGAAAGGACTTCAAGAGCTACCTGATGGAGAGCCTGGAGAAGGTCAATCAGTTGCAAAACGAGGCCAACGCCGGCGTGGAACGCCTGGCGACGGGTCAGACGGATAATCTCGCGGAGGTCTTCAGCGCGACGCGCAAGGCGGGAGTCGCCTTCGATCTGCTGATGGAAATCCGCAACAAGCTGACGGACGCTTACACCGAGTTGAAGCAGATGCGTGTGTAACGCGGCTGTATTGATTCGTGGTGCGTGCGCTGATGCGGCAGGATGCCGCTGAGACGATAGGAAATGGAGTTCCTCAAAGTACAAGCTGGTCAGATCAATGAGCAACTGCGCGGCATGACCGTCTCGCAGCGGATCGCCGTCGTGCTCATGCTGGTCGTCCTGATGGGCGGCATGTTTGGGTTGATTCGCTGGGGCGGCCAGGGCGAATGGATCCCGTTGCTCGATCAGGCCTTCACGTCCGAGCAGCTTCAACGCATTCAATCCGAGTTGATGACCATGACCGGCGTGCAAACGAAGGTCGAGGGGGATCGTCTCTACGTTCACGGCGATGAGGATCGGCGGCGGCAGCTCATTGCGGCGCTGGCGCAAAAGGGGGCGTTGCCGCGCGATACGAGCATGGGGTACGCCTCGCTCATCAAGGACAACAGCGTCTTCGTCGGGGATCGCAGCCGCGTGTGGATGGAGCATCGGGGTTTGGAAACTGAGATGTCCAGCGTACTGCGCAAATTCAACGGCGTGCGCGATGCCCACGTGTTCATCGAAGTGCCGCAACAGCGCTCCTTTGGCAACAAAGGGGCGGCGTCTCGGGCAAGCGTACATGTGACGCTGGGCGAGGGTGAGTCGCTCGATAAATCGCGCGTCATGGCCATTGCCAATTTTGTGAGCGGCTCGGTCAGCGGACTGGACATCAAGGATGTGAAGATCACCGACGGCTCTCGGTTCTATCGCGTGCCTGATTCGACCAGCGAGATGCCCACGGAACTGCTCGACATTCAACGGCAGGCCGAGGACCACCACACGCAAAAGATTTACGACCAGCTTCGCTACATCCCCGGCGTGTTGGTCAACGTTCACGCGGTATTGGCCAATGCCGACGAGCAGATTCAAGAGAAAAAACTCGGTCCCGCCGTCGTCGATCAGGAAACGACCAAGACCGAGGAAACCAACTCGGGTGGAAATGCGGGCGCGTCCGGCGTACGGCCGAACCAGGCCCGTAGCATCGCCGACGCGGTCGGCGGTGGAGGCAATTCACGCGAGGATTCCGACACGTCTCTGCGCGGTGAGCGCGATGCGCGTGTCGCGACGACGATGAAGCGAGCGGGATTCGTGGAGAAGCTCACGGCGTCGGTCAATGTGCCGCGCAGCTACTTCGAGCGAATCATCGGGCAGCAGGGCGACGGGAAAAAGGATGGCGGCGAGAAGAACCTTGAGAAGTTCGCCGTCGCGGAGTTGCCGAAGATCAAGGCGTTGATCAAACCACTGATCAACGCCATAGCCGACGATCAAGTGGTCGTCGATTGGTATCACGACATTGCCGCGCCAGATTCCAAGGCGGCCACGCAAGCGGCGCTGGCGTCCGGATGGATGGCGATGGTCAAGGAATATGGGCCGGCGGCGGGGCTTGGATTCCTCGCGGTGTTTAGTCTCTTCGCGGTGATGCGAATCGCCAAGAAGGCGCAGGGACTTGTGCCGATGCCGGCGAGGGCGAGCGGGGCGGGCGGCGGCGGGGACATGCCGTGGACCTCCGGTGGGATGGCGTCGAACTCCGAGCCGTTGCAAACGCTTGGGGGTGGGCCGAGGACCGTGGGCGAGGCGCAGGAGATGGATGGTGTCATGGTCGGCCACGAGGTCGACGAGCGCACGGTGCGCGTGCAACAGATCGCCAAGCAGATCGGCCAGATGATCAAGGAAGACCCGGTGGTTGCGGCGGGCGTGGTGCAACACTGGCTGGCGGAAGAGGAGTAACGGGCGATGGCCAAGGCCGCGGGAAGTGTCATTGATGAGCCGGTGGTTCTGAAAGGGCCGCGCAAGGTGGCCATTCTGATGGTCAGCCTGAACAAGGAATCCGCGTCGACGATCATGAAGAACCTCGACCCCGACACGATCGAGGTCGTGAGCCGAGAGATCGCCAACCTGAAAAACGTCACCGAGGATCAGCGACAGGATGTGATACAGGAGTTTCACGCATTGGCCCTGGCGCGGACGTATTCCGAGGTCGGCGGATTGGGATATGCCAAGGCATTGCTCGGTCAGACGTTGAACAAGGACGAGGCCGAACGAATCATCAAACAGATCGAGCATCAGTTCTACTCGAAGCCGTTCACCTTTTTGCACAAAGCCGAGACCGACAATCTGTTGATGTTCATTCAGGATGAGCACCCGCAGACGATCGCGCTCATTTTGGCGCATCTGACGCCTGACAAGGCCAGTGAAATCCTCGCCGGGCTGCCGGCAGAGAAACAGATGGAAGTAGTCACGCGCATTTCGCGCATGGAGCAGACGACCCCTGAAGTGATTAAGGAAGTTGAAAAGGGCCTGGAGCATCGCGTCAGCGGCCTGATGTCCGACAAGAGCCAAAAGGTCGGCGGCGTTGAAGCCGTCGCGGAAATCCTGAACCTCACGGATCGCAGCACGGAGAAGGGCATTCTCGAACGCATCGGTGAGACGGACTCCGAGTTGGTCGAACAGATTCGACGGCTCATGTTTGTCTTCGAGGACATTCTCCTCGTCAACGACAAGGGCATTCAGTCGGTCCTCAAGGAGATCGAGACGAGCGATCTCGTCCTCGCGCTGCGAACCGCCACCGACGAACTCAAGAACAAGATTCTCGGCAACATGTCCGAGCGTGCATCCTCCATGATCAAGGAGGAAATGGAGTACATGGGGCCGGTCCGGCTTTCGGACGTGGAGATTGCCCAACAGAAGATTGTCGATGTCGTTCGGCGGCTGGAAGAGACCGGTGAAATCATCATCGCGGGCCGCGGCGGCGAGAGTGAACTGATCGTCTAGTGCCTCTAACAAAACATGTGGGACCGGTCTCCTGACCGGTCCCACAAAGACTGTGTTAGGTACTCCTGGTTGGCGCGGTTGCAAGGATCGAAGCGTGGTTGCATGAAAACATCCGTCATCAAGGGCGACCAATTCCGCATGCCGTCGAGCGGTATGTACAGCCTTGATCTGCGCGATATTTCAAAGCAGGCGGGTGCCATGCTGGATGCGGCACGGGCCGAGTCGCAGCGCATTGCGGAAGAATCTCGCGCGGTCGCTGCGCGGGAGACACAGCAACATCACGACGAAGCCCGTCAACGCGGGTACGACGAAGGGTATGCGAAAGGACAAGAAGCGGGCCGAGTCCAGGCACTTGAGGAAGCGCGGGCTAGATTTGCCGGAGAGCAAGGCGCTCTCGTCGACATGATGAACGCGCTGGTGACCGAACTCACCTCATCGCGCGAGCGACTGTATCTCGAAGCGCGGCGCGATGTCATCGTTCTGGCGACCGCCATTGCCACGCGACTGGTGTCGAGCCTGGCCGACATCGATACGGCCGCCACTGACACGGTCGTGGCCGCTACTGGGGAAGCCCTCGACCTCATTGGCTCCGCCACGGATGTCATCGTGCGGGCGAATCCAGAGGATGTCGTCGCACTTGAGCGATTCTGCAAAGAGGTTGCCACCTCCGCTCAATCATCGCGACATTTGAAAATCATGGCAGACGCGACAATCGTCAGAGGCGGTGTCATCCTTGAGACCGCCGATGCGCAGGTCGACGCGACCATAAACGAACGCATCCAGCGCATCGCCGAAGAAATCGCCGGCCAATGGAGGGAGCGGGCCGCCCGACTCTCGATTGAACCATGAGTGCCCTTGCCGAACAGATCGAATTCGTTCGCACCACGGCCACGCTCGGCGTGACCGGCCGCGTGCAGAGTCTGTCCGGCATGACTGTGCAGGCGGTCGGGCTGCCGGTTCCCGTTGGCTCGCTTTGCGAGATTGAGATCGGATCAGGCACGACGATTCCCGCCGAGGTCATCGGATTCCGGCAAAGCGCGACGCTGCTCATGCCGTTACTTGATGCCGGCGGACTGACACGCGGGCAGCGCGTACGCCACGTCACGAGTTCGCAAAAGGTCGCCGTGGGGCCGGGGTTGCTTGGCCGGGTCGTCAATGGCATGGGCGTGCCCTGCGACGGCGGCCCTCCGATTGCGTGCGATCGACTGTGTCCCGTGCATCACACCGCGCCGGATGCGATGACTCGACTGCGGATCGACCGCCCGATGTCGGTTGGCGTTCGCTCGATCAATGCATTGCTCACGCCCGGCTGTGGTCAACGGCTCGGCATCTTCGCAGGCACCGGCGTCGGCAAGAGCGTCATTCTCGGCATGATGGCGCGCCACACGTCGGCGGATGTCACGGTCGTGGCACTGGTTGGCGAACGCGGGCGAGAGGTTGGAGATTTTATCCGGCGCGATCTGGGCACTGAAGGACTCAAACGATCCGTGCTGGTGGTCAGCACGTCCGATCAGTCGCCACCCCTTCGCGTGCGTGCCTGTTTCGTTGCGACAGCCATCGCTGAATACTTCCGCGATCAAGGGGCCAACGTTTTGCTGCTGATGGACTCGGTCACGCGCATGGCCATGGCGGGTCGTCAGATCGGATTGGCCGCGGGCGAGCCTCCCGCGACGAAGGGCTATCCGCCGAGTGTCTTCGCCATGCTGCCGCGCCTGTTGGAACGCAGCGGTCGCACAAACACCGGCTCCATCACCGGCCTGTACACCGTGCTGGTTGAGGGCGATGACATCAACGAGCCTATCTCCGATGCCACGCGCGGCATCCTCGACGGCCACATCTGGCTCTCGCGTCGTCTGGCGAACAAGGGCCAGTATCCCGCGGTGAGTGTGCTGGAGAGCGTGAGCCGAGTCATGCCCGACGTGGTGGATGCCGCGCACCTGGCGGCCGCGGCGAAGGTTCGGCGCATTCTCGCGACGTGGGGTGAGATTGAAGACTTGGTGAACATCGGTGCCTATGCGACCGGTAGCAATCCGGAGTTCGATCTGGTGATTCGGATGCGACCGGCGGTGGAGGCGTTTCTTCGACAGGGGATGACTGACGGCATCGGGTTTGACGAGGCCCATGCGGCCTTGATGAAACTCTCGGCGGAAATTGACACGGTCGAGGCAAGCCTTGCGCAAAGTGGTCGCGCATCGGCACGAACGGCCAAGTCCTAGAAGTGAGAATTTGCAACGATGGCGGGGCGATTTGCATTCCGGTTTGAGACGCTCCTTCGGCTGCGCAAACAGCGTGAAGACGAGCGAAAACGCGTGGTGGCGGCCCGTTTGCGCCTGATTGGAGACATCTTGCAACGTCGCAATAACTTGCTCAACTCCATCACCGAACAGACGGAAACGCTGCGGTCGGCTTTACGCGTCGGCGAGGTGGATGTCGATCAAGTGCGGTGGGGGCGTCACTGGTTGACGCACCTGCGGCGCGGCGTGTTGGAATCGGACGCGGAACTGTCCGGGCACCGCGCGATGCTGGCTCAGGAGCGAGCCACCCTGGTTCAGGCACGCAAGGACACGGAGGTCCTGGCCCGCCTGCGTGAGCGACGGTTGGAGGCGTGGAGTGCCGAGACCGCTCGCCGGGAGCAGATCGAATCGGATGACATGAATACGCTGCGGTTCGCCCACCTGAGCCTGGCGGAAAGCGAGGAGCGATCGTGAAACGATTGTTCACGGTGTTGTCGGCGGTCGCAATCGTCAACATGCTCGCCCTCGGCGGTGCCCTGGCATTTGCCAAGTCGAAGCATTGGCTGACCAAGGATCGAATCCGCAAGGCCTTCGCGGTCCTCCAAGAGGAGGACAATCACGACGCAGTGCCGACCACCATGCCGGTGATGGCCAAGGCGGCACAACACGGACCGCCCAGCGACGAGAAAATGCGTCGGGTCAAGGAAATGGATGAGATCACGCGGACCGAGTTGGATCGACGGACGCGTGAGATTCAAGATGGCTGGAAGCTGCTGGAGACGCAGCAACTGTCGATTGTGCGAGACCGGGAAACCCTGGAGCGCGACAAAACGACGCTGGCCGAGATGGAGCGGAAGAAGGCGGAGCAAACCGGTGAGAGCGGGCTTCAGAAGGAGACCGACATCATCGGCGGCCTGAAGGCAAAACAGGCCAAGGAGCTGTTGCGGCAAAAGCAGGATGCGGACGTGGTCGCGTTGCTCAAAGGAATGGATGATCGGAAAGTTCGCAAGATCGTAGGGGAATGCAAGTCGGAAGAAGAGCGTCAATGGATCGGACGCATCTTGGAATCGATACGTGATAATCGTGCGGCCCAGGCGGAGGTCCTGAATGCAGGCACATAATCGAAAAGAGAACCTCCCTAATGGCACCGAATCAACTCGTGACCGATCTGCTTCGGTCGCCGGTCGCCCCACGCCCCTCCGCCCAGTTGCAAACGAGCACCACGCGAACCGGCTTTCAAGACTATCTCGACACGCTGCGCTCGCCGCAGCAAATACCGGTTCCGCCTCCCGGTGACCCACCCGGCCCGACACGACCGCGTGCGACAGACAATCCCAACGCATCGGCGACCGTGGATGATGATCCGCCGGTGCTCAGCGACAGCACAGACAAAGTCCCGGACCGCTCTACCGATGCGCGCCCCGCGAAGAAGGCGAAGCGCTCCGAAGGCGAAACCACCTTGGGTGCAAAAGACGTGGCACCTGCCACCGATGTTCAAGTCCCTGTCGTGGTGGTGGACGCAAAGCCCGTCACCAATCAACCCACCGCGAATGTCGAGGCAGCCGCCGTTGCTGTGGTGAAAACGGCGCAGTCGCACGTCGACACGCACGCCGAGGCTGCCTCATCAACGGATGTTTCAAAGGAGCCGGACGCGCATGTGGAGGATGCGGGCCCGATTTCACCAAATACGTCATCAGTAAAGTCATCGAAATCGAGCGGGCGCAAACCGGTGAAGGTCCGCGGCACCGCGACTCCCTTTTTGATCAACGAGTCGACGTGCGGCACCACTAAACCGATACGCGCGGCAGCAGTGGAATCGCCCGGTGCGTCAGAGGCAGAATCCAAGTCGGAGTCGGACGGGACAGACGAAAGCGATATTGCTGAGCGGAGCACGAAGGTGCAGATCAAGTCGCAGGTACTATCATCCGCGCACCACGTTGCGCGTGACACCACCGTACAGTCCCGTGCATCGGCAGAATCGCGAGTTGCAACGAGCGACACTGCGGACAGGCCTGCGAAATCGAGCGACGCTCGCGTCTCGATTCAGGACCAGAAAGTCAAGATTGCCGACAGTAACCGCGCCGAGCAAGGACTGGATCGGCAGGCGAATCGCCAGTCGGATCAACGCGCCGAATTGCGCGGTTCGACGAACGAAACGACTCCCGTGGCATCGAAGCCCGTTGGTGATCGAGAGACTTTCCGATTGAATCAGGTCTCCGTCCAAAGCGCGAGTGGCGACGGAGCGGCCGCCGGCATTGCCAAGTTTCTCGTGGTACAGGCCGACTCGTTCGACATTCAGAAGACACCAACGCAGTCCGGTTCTGCCATTGCTCCGGCCGCGACGGCCAACGTGAAGCCCATCGGCGGGACCGCGTTGCCTGTAACTCAGCCGTCCTCGACTGTCGCGAGTCTGCTCACATCGGGAACAACCGACGCCGACCCAGTCGCCTCCGCCGCCAAACTTCTGCGTGCCAGTGGCGTCAATGGACAGCATCAGGCCACATTGAAACTTGATCCGCCGGAATTGGGTCAGTTGCGCATTGACATCCGAATGCGCGAGCAGGGCATGACATTGCGAGTCGACGCCGAGAATGCCGCCGCAGCGAAACTGATTGAGTCGCGTTTGCCGGAACTGAAGGACGCGCTGGCCGTGCATGGCATTCGCTTCGACCGCTCGGAGATCGTGGTACGAAGTCCGGAGACGAGCAACGACCAACCGGCGCACAGCGACTCGCGCGATCCTCAGGGCGACATGGATCAGTCGGCCCATCAGCAGAATGCGTGGTTCAACGATCGCCCATCGGATTCCTGGCAGGAGCGTACCGCGTGGACGCCGTCGTCGCTGACCGACAACGTCGGCGTTGAAACGCGGGAGCCTGATAATTGGAACGACGAGGTTGATCCTGCGTCGTATGAATCAGTCGATCTGGTTGCCTAAACGGCCCCTTTGAGAGGATAACACGATGTCACCACAGGCCATTGGAAAAGCGTCATCCACCAACGCCGCAGCGATTCGGCCGACGACCACCAAGAACTTCAACGACCTCCAGAGCGAGGACTTCTTCGGGCTGCTGATTGCTCAATTGCAATCGCAGGATCCGCTCAAGCCGACAGACAACCAGACGCTCTTGAATCAGATGTCGTCGATTCGCCAGATGGAGCAATCCTCTACACTGACCAATACACTCAACTCTCTCGCCGCCGAGCAGCGGTTCGGTTCCGCATCGAGCCTGATCGGCCAATACGTATCCGGTACGTTCGGAGACTCCAACAGCAGCCCGACCACGGTTGCTGGCGTCGTGACCAGTGTTCGCTTTGAGGACAGCGGTCGTGCGATTCTGGAACTGCACAACGGCGGCGAAATCCCCGCCGAAAAGGTGGACCTCGTCACGCTGGTGGAGAATCTGCCCGATGAGATTCGCCAGCGCATCCTTACAGAGACGGACGGCGCTGATTTGGCCAACTCCAAAACGCTGCGTGCGGTGAAACCCGGCGTGGCGCGCCTTGGCGCGAAGCCGGCTCAGCCGATCGTTGCTCCGGAAAAAGGTCTTATCACCGGACTTATGGAATCACTCTTCGGCGCTGGCGCGACCGCCGGCGTCAGTGTGTAAGTAGTTGAATGGGAATGATCGCACTTTGCATCAGGCTTCAAACGTTCCTTCGCCAAGGGAGACATTGACTCATGGGCTTGACATCCGCCCTCTTTACAGGTCTTTCGGGTCTGAACAGCAGTCAGTTCCGACTGGACATCATTGGCGACAACATCGCCAACATTAACACGACCGGCTTCAAGGGATCGCGCACCCTGTTCCAGTCGCAATTTTCCCGAACCCTGTCCGCCGGCACGAAGCCCGGTTCGGGTCAGGGCGGAACGAACCCGGTGCAGATCGGGCTTGGCTCGACCATCGGCACGATTCAACGCTCCTTCACGCCCGGCTCTGTCGAAACCACCGGCGTGCCCAGCGATATGTCTATTGAAGGCGACGGTTTCTTCGTTCTTCGCACACCGGAGAACGAGCGCGTCTTTTCTCGCGATGGCGCTTTCACACTCAGCGCTGACAACCGCCTCATCACGCAGGACGGCTTTTTCGTGCAAGGCTATGGCGTGAATTCGGATTTTGAACTGATCCCAGGCAACATCACCGATCTCACTATACCGATCGGTTCGCTCACGACCGCCCGTGCCACGGACACCGTGGACATGAATGGGACGCTCAATTCGACCGGCGCGATCGCCACGCAGGGAACGATTCTCGAATCGCAGGCCCTCGAAGATGGCGCTGCCGCTGCAATCACCGGCGCGACGCTTCTATCCGATCTACACAATACCGGCGGAGGCCCTGCGCTTCTGGCAACGGGTGATGTCATCACAGTCAACGGAATCCGCCGTGGCGGCCGTGACGTTCCAGACGAGCAGTTTATTGTTGGAACCACCGGCACTACGGTCACCGACTTGCTTGGATGGCTCGATCAGGTCATGGGCGTGGATACCACCGCCGGCGTTGCCGGCACGCCCGGTTCCACCGTCGTGGGCGGACGCCTAGAGATTCGGGGAAACGCAGGCACGGAAAACTCACTGAGTATTCAATCTGGTACCTTGGTCAGCAATGGGACGACCCAAGTGCCATTCACATTTTCCGAATCACAGGCAGCCACGGGCGAAAGCTCGCATACATCATTCGTCGTGTATGACTCTTTAGGCACGCCGTTGAATGTGGGACTTACAATGGTCCTGGAGTCTCGGTCGACGTCGAGCAGCACCTGGCGCTACTATGGCACGTCGGCTGACGACACCGACGTGCGATTCGACATCGGGACCGGCACGATCGACTTCGACGCGTCCGGCCAATTCGTCTCCAGCCCTTCGAACAGCATCCTGCTCAGTCGCGCTAACAGCGGTGCAAACGATCCAGTCTCAATCGCCCTCGATTTCTCACGCGTCAGCGGCCTGAACACCGCTCAGTCCTCACTCGTCATGAACTTTCAGGATGGTTTCTCCACCGGCACCATGATTGATTACAGCATCGGGCAGGACGGCATCATCACCGGCACCTTCTCCAACGGCTTGAATCAGGTCATTGGTCAGCTTTCGGTCGGCACGTTCGCCAACCCGGCCGGTCTGCTATCGCGGTCGAACAACGTGTACTTCGTCGGCCCTAACAGCGGCGAAGCTCGTATCACGCCTCCGCTGACCCTTGGCGCGGGCAAGATCAGCGCCGGCACACTGGAACTGTCGAACGTGGACCTGTCGCGCGAGTTTATTAACCTGATTACCTCATCAACGGCGTTTTCAGCCGCGAGCCGGGTTATTTCGACGTCCGATCAATTGCTTCAGGAGTTGCTACTCATCGCTCGGCGGTAATTGGCTCGAATGAGGCATAGCAAATGAGCGAGGGGTCGGCAGTTTCTGCGCGTCACGCGCGAATTGCGACGAGAATCCATGTTTTCGCGTCGGTAGTGCCATTCAGATCGCGCAGCATTTGACCGATAAAGAAGGAAGATTCGCCCGCGCGCCCCCGCGCGCTGGGAAGGAACCGGCATGGCCAAAGAAGAAGCGAAACCACCCGCGCCCGCACCTGAGGGCGATGCAAAGGCAGACGCCGCGCCCAAGAAAAAGGGCAAAATGATGACCTTCGCGCTCTTCGGCGGCGTGATGCTCATCGAAGGAGTTGCCATCTTTGCAACCATGAAGATGCTCGGCCACGAGCCGGACCCCACGGTCGGTATGGAACCACTCGCTCCGACGACGAAGCCTTGGGAAGAGAGCAGTGAACTTCCCGTAGCGTCCGTACGCGTTCCGAATAGCAACGGTGCCCGCACCATGCTCTACAGCGTCAAGGTCGCCGCCCGAGTGAATCACAAAGACAAGGACGAGATGAGAGAGTTCCTCGAAAAACGAAAGAGCACCATTGAGGACGTCATCAGCCGAACTATTCGCAGCGCCGAGGAAAAACATCTCGCCGAGCCGGGGCTGGAAACGCTAAAGCGACTCGTTCGTTACGAATTGAATACGCTCGTCGGCGAAGAACACAAGATTGAGCAAATACTGATTCCAGAATGTATGCCCATCCCGGCGGGATACTGAGTTAATCCGTCGTCGCGCCCGGCATGGATGCCGTATGAGCCATGGAAGGTAGTTACGCATGTCCGGGGAAAACCCTACACCACAGGACTCGGAAGTGAATCCGGCCGACATCGAGGCCGCGTTGAACGCTGCGGACGCAGTGCCCGAGGCCGGTGCGACACCGCCAGTCGATGTGCCAGCCGAAGAGGCCGCGCGTGATAATGGCTCCACGATTTCCCAGGCCGACATTGACGCGGCCATGCAGGGGGCCGCGACTGATGAGCCGCCGCCGCTCGACTCCACCGGCCAACCTTACGACGACGCTGCGGCCATGATGGCCGCCGCCATCGCCGAGGAGCACGCTGCCGCAACCGTCTCGCCGGGCATTCCGGCGATGCCCCTTGATCTCCCCTCCTTCAATCCCGCGTCAGATTTGGCGGGCGATCACAAGATCGGCCTGCTCAACGACGTGGAACTTGACGTGAAGATCGAGCTTGGCCGTGCCTCGATGCTGATCGAAGAGGTGTTGCGCCTCGGAGAAGGCTCCGTAGTGGAGCTCGACAAGCTCGCCGGCGATCCAGTTGACGTCCTCGTGAACGGTCGCCTTGTCGCTCGTGGCGAAGTGCTCGTGTTAAACGATAACTTTTGCGTGCGCATCAGCGAGATCCTCGCCGGCAACGATGCAGAGGCGGCATAAGGAGGGATGATGCCGCATTCAATTCACAAATCCGTTTTTCGCGCGGTTGTCCTGAGTGCCCTTGCAACGATCGGGTCGCGCAACGCAATCGCCGATCCTGTTGCGCTTCCCGTGTTTAACTGCGAATCCGTCAAAGGACAGGGCGATGCTGTGTCGTCCTGGCTCCAGCGAAATGCCGACCCTGAGAAGTCGAATCTTCTGCCGCGACGCGACGCATCGCAGAGTCGTGTGACTCGCGGCCAGCCGGGTGACCGAGTCGAGAAGGGCGTTCGCACGCTGGACTTGCTCTGGCCGTTGCTACTTGTGTTGGCGTTGATTATTGGTGGCGCGATGGTGCTTCGTCGATGGACGCCGGTGGCGCAACGCATGCCTTTGCGCGGCGGCATCCAAATCCTCGGGCGGCAGTATCTCTCCGGCAAACAGAGCGTGTGCCTGATTCGCCTCGGCCGTCGCGTGATCTGCCTCGGCGTGACGCCGGAAAGCATTTCAACGCTCGCACAAATCGAAGACCCCGATGAGGTCGCGTCACTCGTGGCAGGTGTTCAGTCCGCCGCGCCGCAGTCCTTTACCTCGATCTTCAAGCGCATGTCGACTCAGCCGGCACCGATGGCGGAGGATCGCGCGGACGATTCAGTAACCCCAACGACCCCCACGCGAACCCGAGCGGCGAGTCAGTTGCACGGGCTTTTGGCCCGCGTACAGAAATGGTCGGACGCAAAGGCATCGGCGGAGCCGGTGAAGATGGAGACAGTCACGACGGCGTGATGAGTCTTGTTAGCGCAAAGGAGTTGCGCGGTGAGCATGAGCGGCAGGATGCTGCGAACGATGACCGTCACGGTGCTTGGCGTCTGGATGATGCTCGGCTCCGCACGCCCCGCCTCCGCGCAGATTTCCGCGAACACGCCCGCGACCACCGCCTCTCCGGCCGTTGACAACCCACTCGGCATCCCCGATCTCACCCAGATGGCCCCGCCGGCAACGGACGGCAAGGGCGTCAGTGCCTCGCTGCGCATCCTCGTCCTCATGACGGTGCTTACGCTTGCGCCGTCCATCCTCATCATGATGACCAGCTTCACGCGCATCATGATCGTCCTCGCGCTACTGCGTCAGGCCATCGGCACCCAGCAACTCCCGCCGGGTCAGGTGCTCACCGGTCTCGCCCTCATTATGACCATGCTGGTGATGGCTCCGACCTGGCGCGAGATGAAGGCCGATGCCGTCGATCCCTATCTCGACGGCAAACTCGGTCAATCTGAATCACTCGAGCGCGGTGCGAAGCCGTTGCGGGCGTTCATGTTCCGGCAGATCGAGGCCGCTGGGAACGAGGAGCACGTCTATGTCTTCAGCGAATACGTGAATGGCCCGCTGCCCGACGGCGCTCAGCTCGACCGCGACAAGGTCGGCATGGCTGAGTTGGTCTCGGCGTTCGTGCTGAGCGAGTTGAAGACCTCGTTCGTCATGGGGTTCAAGATTTATCTGCCGTTCCTGGTGATCGACATGGTGATCGCGTCCATCCTCATCAGCATGGGCATGATGATGCTGCCGCCCGTGCTGATATCGCTGCCGTTCAAGCTCATGCTGTTCGTGTTGGCCGATGGATGGGGTTTGGTCGTCGGTTCGTTGTTACACAGTTTTGCTTAGGAGACATCCGTTGAGTGTCGGTACCGCCATGGATTTGACGAACGAGGCGCTCATGCTCACCCTCATTCTCGCCGCGCCAATCATGATCATCGGCATGTTGGTGGGGCTGCTCATCTCCATCATGCAGGCTGTGACACAGTTGCATGAGCAGACGCTCACCTTCGTGCCCAAGATCGTGGCCATGGGCCTTGCCACTGTCGTCTTCATCCCCTGGCTCACGACGCGACTGATTGAGTACACGGTGAAGCTCTGGGGCAACGGCGCGTTGATGTAATGAAGGATTACGACGTCTGACATGGAACTGATTCGCTACGAAATCATGCTGCCGGCCTTCGCGCTCGTCGTGGCGCTGATGTCCGGCATTCTGCTCGCCGTGCCGATGTTCGCGAGCAATCAGATTCCGCGCATGACGCGCATCCTGCTGGTCGCGGTCCTTTCGCTCATGGCCTTCCCCGTCGTCTCGTCCAAGATTCCAACCGGCCTCACCTTCGGGCAGGCCGGCGCGGGCATGGTGGGCGAATTTGTCGTCGGCGAAATCCTGGGTCTCGCCGCTGGTAGTGTCTTTTTCGCCGCTCAGATCGCCGGGAAGATCGTGAGTCACCAGTCGGGCTTCGCCCTCGGCCAGGTCTTCAACCCGTTGTTTGACGAAGAGTTCACTGTCCTCGACCAGCTTTGGTTTTTCGTTGCGTTTATGTTCTTTCTCGCCCTTCGTGGCCATGTCGCCGTGATCATGCTCGTGCTGCGCAGCTTCGAGCATGTGCCTCCGATGACCTTTCTCGTCGATCAAAGCGTCGCCGATTTCGCCGTCGGCATGACGCGCAGCATGTTTGATGTCGCGTTGCGACTGAGCGGTCCGACGGTTCTCGCGTTGCTGCTGGCGTCGCTGGTCATGGGGTTTCTTACCAAGACCATGCCGCAGCTCAATGTCATCTCCGTGGGCTTTGCTTTCAAGATATTCATCGCCCTCGTGCTCGTCGCCATCACCATCAACTCGTCGGACGCTCTTATGACCCGCAGCCTCGCCGATGGTCTGGATCAGGCCGGTCAACTCTTCGAGCATCTCGCGGAGGCTGCCACGAATGGCTAACGACGCCGGCGAAAAATCCGAGACCGCGACTCCGCGCCGCCGTATGGAGGCCCGGCAAAAAGGCCAGGTTACGCGCAGCACCGATCTATCGTCCGCTGTGATGTTGCTCGGGGCGATGCTCTGTCTTCGATGGTTCGGCCCAGGCTTGATGCACTCCATGCTCGACAGCATGAAGCGCTATCTCACCGTGGAAGGCCCCTTCGCGGCGTCGCGCATCGATGTCGTGCCGATCCTGATCTCCGTGGCGATGGGTGTGCTCAGCGCCGCCGGTCCGATTCTGGTCGGCGTGATGATTCTTGGCGCACTGTCAAACTTCATGCAGGTCGGCTTCCTCTTTTCGACCGAGCCGCTCGAACTCAACCTCGGCAAGCTCAACCCCATCAGCGGCTTTGCGCGGCTTTTCAGCACGCGCACCATCGTGCAGCTCGTCATGAACCTGTTAAAGCTCATGCTCGTTTGTGCCGTCGCCTATTTCACGATCAAGGGCCGCATGGGGCAGGTCGTCCTCGCCATGGACGTCGGCGGCTGGCAGCAGGTCGCCTTGCTCTCCACGGTCCTCTACGAAGTCGGTGTGAAGCTCGCCTTGATACTGCTGCTCATTGGGCTCGTGGATTACTCCTGGCAGCGATGGAAGCACGAACAAGAATTGAAGATGACCAAGGAAGAGGTCAAGGAAGAGATGCGCCGCATGGAAGGCGATCCGCTCATCAAGCAGCGGCGGCGCAAGATGCAGTTCGTCGCCCTCATGCAGCAGATTCGTAAGAGCGTCCCCCAGGCCGACGTCGTCGTCACGAACCCGACGGAGTTCGCCGTGGCGATTGAGTACAACGAAAAGGAAATGGGCGCGCCCAGGGTTGTCGCCAAGGGGCAGGACTATATCGCCCAGAAGATTCGTGAAATCGCCATCGCCCACGGCGTCCCCATCGTCGAGCGAAAGCCGCTCGCGCAGGCGCTATTCAAAACGGTTGAAGTCGGACAGGAAGTCCCCGAGGACTTGTACAAAGCCATCGCCGAAGTGTTGGCGTATGTGTATGAATTGACCGGAAAGGCCCCGCGCCGCGCATCGGCGTGATCGAGTCGCAGCAGCGCGAGCCGGAAGCTCGCCGGAGTATTGAGGCAGGATGCCCACGCAACCCTCAGCATTGATGCGGACCCTTGCGACGTTCCAGTCGTACCGCGGCCTGATCTACCCGGTCCTGGCCATGGCGCTGGTTCTCGTACTGCTTATTCCGCTGCCGACCGCGATGCTCGACGTGTTGCTTATCGCGAATATCACGCTGAGCGCCCTCGTCTTGCTGACTGTCATGTATATGAACGGGCCGCTGGAGTTCTCGTCCTTTCCCTCGCTCCTGCTTTCGCTCACGCTCTTCCGCCTCGTTTTGAACACCGCCTCCACGCGACTCATTCTGACGAACGCCGACGGCACGACGTCCGCCGCCGGCAATGTCATTGAAGAGTTCAGCCGTTTCGTGGCCGCCGGCTCGCTACCCATCGGCATCATCATCTTCGTCATCATCACGGTGATTCAGTTCGTCGTCATTACCAAGGGTGCCACGCGCATCGCCGAGGTTGCCGCCCCGT
>JBBTET010000078.1:0-9113 GCA_038042195.1 Planctomycetota bacterium
GACCACAACCGGTCGCCAGGGGTGGAGCTTCGACGTGAGGATGTTTTCGACGGCCACTGCGGAGATGGAGAGAGCGATGAGAGGTTCGACGATGCGGGGTGACAACGTAATGACACCGTAGGTTGAAAGGGCGAGGCTGACGGAGTGAGCGAGGGTGAAGGCCGTGACCTGCCAGAGGAGGGGGCCGAGTTTGGTGCTGAGGAGGAAGAGACTGAGCACGAAGAGGATGTGGTCAAGGCCTTTGGGGAGGATGTGTTCGAAGCCGAGCCAGAGGTATTGGCCGGCGACTTTCCATGCGCCGGCATCCACGGGTCCGCCGTGCAGGGCGTAGGGGCGGCTGCGTTCGGCGCGTTCGAGGAGTTGCTGAGCGTAGTGGGTGCCATCCTTGCGGGCGATCATGAGGGCGATGTTGCCGAATGAGCGAGAGGCCCAGAAGTCGAAGGACTTCGCGCCGGGCGGCACATTTCCGGTGAGGCGGACGATGCGCAGGAGCGTCGAGCCGTGCGACGGTTGGGATGCGGGGCGGTCCGGATTGTCCACGATGGATAGGTCGGGCACGGCCTTGCCTTCGTCGAAACGGATTCTCAAGTTGCGAAGGATGTGCTCGCGCAATTCGTGCATGCGCTGGTCTGTGGCCTCGTTGGGCATGGCGGTGAGGCGGGCGATTTCGGCGGGGGTGAGATGCTCCGGCCGCACGCCGAGGAGCCAGGCGTTTACGTCATAGTGGAAATCGATTTGATACGTGTCGCGCGCGGTGAAGGTGACGGAGACTTTGGTGAGTTCGACGTCGTGGGCGCGGGCGGTAGCTGTAACGAGTGAAAGTATGGCCGAAACGAGATAGAGCCAGCGAGTCCATCGGTGGCTCATGGCCCACCGTCGTGCGTCGTCGTTTGCGTCGCGCGGGGCAAGGGTCATGGCAGACTCGTTGGAGTTGAAAAACGCGCCTGGAGGGACTCGAACCCCCAACCCTCAGATCCGAAATCTGATGCTCTGTCCAATTGAGCTACAGGCGCGAGTCGGAGAGCGGATTCTATCATGGGCTGAGAAACTCGCATCGGAGTTTTTGGGGACCGCTACTTTCGAAACGAGGGCATTTGGATTTCAGTACATTGTGCAACACTCCCTGACGGACGCAGCTCTGAAATAGAGACGCAATGCCATAAAGCTATGTCATCGCATGAGTTATGGACGGTGGCAGTGATCGCGGCACTTTTGTTATTACCCGTGGAACTTGATGGTAGCCGCGTTCGTACCAACCCATGCAACGCGGGGATGTCTACCTCTGCACACTAAGCCCGTAGAATCGGGGGATTCCCGTAGCCTCGCGGGTGGTCGATAGAGATAACGCGGATGCGGGCCGACCGGCCCTGACACCGCTCTGGAGTGGTTTATGTGCGGTATTGTGGCCTACACCGGTTTCCGTGAGGCACGCCCGATCCTTATTGAGGGTCTCAAGCGCCTTGAATATCGCGGCTACGACTCGGCCGGCATCGTGATCGTAAACAACGGGCTGAAGGTGACGAAGTCGGCTGGCCGGATCAGCGTGCTCGAAGGGATTCTCGCCGTCGACGATCTTCGCGGCACTTGCGGCATGGCCCACACGCGTTGGGCGACCCACGGTGTGCCGAACGACGTGAACGCTCACCCGCACACCGACGCCTCCGGTCGCATCGCGCTGATTCACAATGGCATCATCGAGAATTACAAGGCACTGCGGACCTATCTCGAACATCGCGGCGTCGAGTTCAAAAGCGAGACCGACACCGAGGTGCTCGTGCAACTCATCGGGCACTTTTACAGCAATGATCTGGAGACGGCCGTACGTGCGGCGTTGCAGGATGTGCGCGGGACGTATGGCATCGCGGTGGTTTGCTCGGAGGAGCCGGGCAAGATCGTGGCGGCACGGAAGGGCAGCCCGCTCATCATCGGCGTGGGCGATGGGGAGTATGTCGTTGCATCCGACGCGGCGGCCATTGTGCAACACACGACGCAGGTGATTTATCTGAACGATGGTGAAATGGCCGTTGTCTGGGATGACGGCTTCAAGACGACTACGCTCGACGCCATGCCGGTGACCAAGGAAGTCACCGAGCTGGAGATCACGCTTGAGGACATCGAGCTGAGCGGCCACGAGCACTTCATGCTCAAGGAGATTCTGGAACAGCCGGCGGCGTTGTCGGACTGCATGCGCGGTCGCGTGAATGTCGCGGAAGGGCGGATTCACCTCGGCGGGCTGGCGAATCTGACGCGCGAACTGGTGCGGACGAAGCGGTTTATCTTTACGGGCTGCGGCACGGCGTGGCACGCGGGACTGATCGGCGAGTATTTGATGGAAGACTTGGCGCGGATTCCGGCGGAGGTCGAGTACGCGTCGGAGTTTCGGTATCGCAATCCAATCATCGAACCCGGCACGGTGGTGATTGCGATCAGCCAATCAGGCGAAACAGCGGATACGCTTGCGGCGCTGCGCGAGGCCCGCGACAAGGGTGCGCTGGCGATCGGGGCGGTGAACGTGGTCGGCTCCACCATCGCCCGTGAGACGGATGCAGGCGTGTTTTTGCATGTGGGGCCGGAAATCGGCGTGGCCAGTACGAAGGCGTACATGGGGCAGGTGTTGGTGCTGACGATGATCGCGCTGTATCTGGGTCGGCGACGGCATTTGTCGCAGCCGGACTTGCAGGCCTACATTGAGGCCCTCGATTCAATCCCGGAGAAGGTACGACGCATCACGCAGCAGAGCGCGGACATTCGCCGCGTCGCCGAGGAGTTCAAGGATTCGGAGAATTGGCTGTACCTGGGTCGCGGTTACAACTACCCGACGGCCCTTGAAGGAGCGCTCAAGCTCAAGGAAATCTCATACATCCACGCCGAGGGGATGCCGGCCGCCGAGATGAAGCATGGCCCCATCGCACTTATCACGAAGGACATGCCGGTTGTTTTCATTGCGACGAAAAACAGCCAGTATGAAAAGGTCATCAGTAACATCGAGGAAGTGCGTGCCCGACGCGGTCGGGTGATCGCCGTGGCGACCGAGGGTGACAAGGACATCGCCAGTCTGGCCGAGCATGTGTTCTACGTGCCGGACGTGCCGGAGCCGTTGCAGCCGTTGGTGACGATCGTTCCGCTGCAACTGCTGGCGTATCACGCGGCGGTGCTGCGCGGATGTGATGTCGATAAGCCGCGGAATTTGGCGAAGAGCGTGACGGTGGAGTGAGGCTTGGCGGCACGACTCACCATTATCCACGGTAAACCGTCGCCGCGTCCACGAAACAAATCTTATTTCCAAAGGGATCATGTACGTAGAACGACCGCTCGCCCCAGGGGCGGGTGACGATGTCGCCGGAGGCTGCGCCGTGGACGGCGTCCTTGCAAAAGGATGCGCCTGCCGTTTTGCAGGCGTCATACGTCTTTTCGATGTTGTCCACTGAGAAGTAGAGCCATTCTGGGTTTGGGGTGGGGGCGTATCCGTCGCCGTCGGCCTTCGGGTCGAAGCAGGCCAGTATTACTCCGCCGCAGTCGAAGTAGTGGCGACCATCGGAGATGCGCATGCCGGGTTGGTCGAGGATGGCGGCGTAGAAGCGGGCTGCGCGGTCGATGTCCGAGACGGGCAGGATGATTCGGAATAGTTTTGCGGGCATGGATGGAGTCTCCATTCAGTCTTGAAGGGGAGTCACGAGTCAGCGGTCGATGCGCGCGGCTATAAATTCGCCGGTTAGATTCAGCACGGCAGGACGGGCGGTCGGGGTGGTGGTGTTGAAGCGGTAGAACTCTCCGCTGAGGACGCCGCGCACTTCCTGCTTGTCAATGGCGGTGATTCGCAGGTTGGCGAATTTCGGTTGATAGATGGCGATGGAGGTGAATACGCCATCGCCGGTCGGGTCGAGTAAGGAGCCGCCGCCGAAGCGCAGGGTCTTTTTTGTCAGGGCGTCGAGATTGGCAGCGCTGTCGATCGTGCCGAAGGTGAGCCGTGAGCCATCTGGGGCGGGGCGCGACGTCGTGAGCGTGATTCCGAAGGTGCCGGCGGCGAGCGGGTCGCCTTGCACGACGAAGATCAAATTTGCAATGGTGAAGCTGCGGTCAGCTTTGATGGTGATGTAGCGCTTTGGATCGAACTCGATGGGCTTGATTGCGGGATTCTGCACAGAGGTTGGCGCATCGTCAGGGGGCGGCGGCATTTCAGATTCGTCGCCGCACGACGATGCACCGATGACCGCAACGGCCAGGGCAAGTTGAAGCGTGCGCCACACACGAGGAGTCCGTGACATGGTCGAGCAGTTTGCCGCGCGGCAATCCTTGCGTCAATTCGCATTCCGATAAGCGCGCACGTCCGAGTAAACCGCGTCGTATTTCAAATTGTTGCGAGCGATAAGAAGGTTCAAGGCTGCGAAAACGCGAGCCGATATTAGGTCCGAGGCTGTGGGTCTCGCGCCGTTAGGCGCACCAGCCTGGCTTTGAGGATCCGAGTAACGGCGAGCTCGGATCCTCTTTTTTTGCGCGCATTTCCATCGGGCGATTTCACGCGAATCGGTTTAAGTCCAGTGAGAATGGGGCGCGAAATCCGCGCGGCGAGCGCGTTGATTGCGCGGGACATTTACTGAGGTCGTCCCCAAATCCCCTCGAATGACCGGTCAGGAGACCGGTCCCACATGGTCTTCGGACGCACTCTTACTCGTTGTTGGTGTCGCGTTGCTGACCGGGGTGCCGCCGAAGTTCGCGGATGAACTCGGCGATCTGGGTCAGCGTCGCGCGGCCGGCGGTCTCTTTTTCCAACCCGACGAATTGGATTCCAATGCCGAGCCGGTCGGTGCCCATGAGCGAGCAATGGCGATATTGGCCATCGGCCATGAGGGAAGGCTGGTTGGGCCGCACGGTGATCTCAACACCGACGATCTCGCCAACCGTGAGCCGGGGATTGTGCTCGGCGCGAATGTCCAGCAAGACGCCGCCTAATGAGAGGTTGTTGATGCGCCCGGCACAGATGGGCCAGGCGACGCCGTTCTTCGATGGTTCGCCTTGCCACAGCTTGCAGGGAACGAGGCGATCATCTGGCACGGTAACACGTTGATACAGCCGACGCTGCATTTCTCGAACTTCGCCCGGGGCGCGAATGACGAGCGTGTCGGCGGCGGTGCCGTCGTTGAGCTGTGCCGATTGTCGCGTGACGACGGAGGAGGCAAACATGCACTTCTTGTGGCCGCGCCGAAATGAGAGGCCCAGTTCCGTTCCCGTGGCGATTTCCGGTGGGGCCTGATGGTCACCGCAGATGGGGTAGAGGATTTGCAGGAGGCCGTGGTCCGCGTCACGTCCGACGAACTGCGACCGCATGTTGTTGTAGCGGTTCTCGGGGAGTAGACAAATGCTGAGTGCCGCCTCGTTTTTGAGTGCCCAGTCGAGGGCGTTGGTGCGCGGCTGGACGATCGGCGAAGGAGGGGTATTCATGCGATGGATTCCATGCCGGCGGTGATGGGCGTACGACCGGACAGTGTGAGTCGCAGGCGTGCGAGGGTTTCGACGAATCGCTGGGAGCGGACGAATTGCAGGCCGAGGATGTACGTTCCTTCGCCCGTTGGCGTCTTGTTGAGGACGCTCGATTCGAGATCGAATAGTTGCTCTGATTGCGGGAGATTGAATCGGCTCACGATGATGTCACCGGCGTCGATGGCTTCGGCAGCTGGTTCCTCGACGCGACAGGCAAGGCCGTCAGGGCTGATGTTCAGGAGGGTGGCCGAATAGCGACGAGCGAGTCCGTCATGGGTCCATTCCAGTTTGACCGTGGAGGACGGGGCCAATCGAGCTCGGGCGAAACGTCGACGATCCAGCACGCGGAGTGAGGTCGGGCGTTCGATGGCAATGGACTGGGTCGCGCCCCATTTCGGCGTGGCGGTGATTCTCGATTCAAAGACGAAGCGCTGCTCGGCGTAGAGCTGCGCCTGCACAGAGATGTTGGGCAGCGTATTCAGGCGAATCTTCGGCTTGCCGGTCAATTCCATGAGCAAAGCCCTGTCGTCGCCGGAGATGAGAAAGCCGTTGAGCGTGACGTTCTCCCATTGCGGCGCTTCGAGCACGATCTGCGCCTGCGTGCGAATGGCGGCGTCAATGGTTTGCGTGGTGGTGGCAGGGTCGAGTTTAATGGGGTTCTTCACGATACACATCCCTGTGGGCCGAAGGCAGGCGCTCGGCGAGGAGCGCGCCGGTCCGATGCATCCAATAAGTCGGTCGATGGGATTGGTGGCTGAATTAGTGAAGGGGTGGAGTTGATGGCGGGAATGCGGGTGGTTACGTTATCGGTCGGAAAGAGTTGATACCTATGTTGCCTGTATCAGCTATCAGCAGGTGTATAAATCAGTAGGTCGTAGAATCTTCAACGATGTACCGAATCGTGAAAGCAACGCCATTGCCGGGATTCCGCCTGCAACTTCACTTTGGCGATGGAGTCACCGGCGTGGTGGATTTATCCGACCTCGTGGGGCAAGGTGTCTTTTCCGCGTGGACACAGCCCGGGTTTTTTGAGCAAGTGTCGATTGATGCCATGACGGGGGCGGTATGCTGGCCGGGAGGAATTGACCTGTGTCCTCATTCACTTCACGACGAAATCACAACATCATCGGCCTCTTCATTTACTTCATAGCTGTCATCCTGCTACCGGGATGCACAGCTCGCACGGCAATGGTTGAGCAATCGGCACGACCTGTTTGCATTGCACTTCCGCAATCGCGGCCCACGTCCCGCACTTCTGAAAGTTGCCAAGAGGATTGGGAGCAAGTACATGAGCGATTCACTGTCGAAGCAGCAGAACGCAGTTTATCCAGATGGAAGGCGAATCCCGAAACTGAGTTCGTTCCCGAAGCTACAGATATCAATCCAAGACTGGATGTCGCTGGAGAGTGGATTCTCAGGGACGTTCTTATTGAGGGAGAATGGGAGCCTAGAGAGGACATGTTTTCTGAAACCACTTTCTTAATATGCCGCGCGAGAGGCGGTTCCTTGAATGCGGAGTTTTACAGTAGTGGCTGCTTTTCTAGGCTGCGATTGCAACGCACCGCGACGTTTGCCGAAGGCGTGCTCCAATTGGATCATCCTGTCTCGATGTATTATGGACTACCGTTTGAAAAACTGTACGCAGTTCGGTGTGATGGGTCGGATTGCCTCATCGCCGCGTCTGACAAGAAGTTTGTCACGCGATTTGGACGACGACCCATGCCTGCGCCTGGCATCTAGCCATTCGGACAAATCACGGCCTTGCCCGTCCGCCAACTCGCCACCGCCTCCAGCGCCTCATTCACTTGCTCCAAAGTAAATCGATGCGTGATCAGTTCATGGAACGGGTAACGATCTTTGCGCGAGCGGAGGAACTCAATCGCTCGTGCCCAGTGGTGCGGCTCGCTGCCGTAGGAGCCGTAGACTTCCAGTTCCTTCTTGGTGATGAGGTGCGGATTCAGCGAGACCGGCCCCGCGTCGCAATATTGCCCGAGCACCATGTAGCGGCCGCCGTCGCGGGCGAGGGGCCAGCCTTCCTGCACTGCGGCTGGGATGCCGACGCACTCGATGACTACGTCGGCACCGAGGCCGCTGGTGTGTTCGAGGACGATGCCGCGGCGTTTATCGGCGTTCGTCACTTCATCAATGTTGATCAGCACGTCGGCGCCGAATCGCTTGCACCGATCCAACCGGTCCTTGGGGCCGCCGATGACGATGATCGGTCGAGCACCCGCGTCGGAGGCGATGGCCAGCGCGGCCAAGCCGACCGGCCCCGCGCCTTGGATCACGCACGACTCGGCCCAGCGGATCGGCATCTTCTCATAGGCATGGATCATCGTGACCAGCGCGCAGCCTGCGCCGATGAGCGACTCGCTGGCGAGATCAGCCGGCAGTTTGAAGATGGCCGTGCCGGCGCGCAGGTGATGATGCTGGGCATAGCCGCCGAGCAGATGCGGCGGGCAGTCGCAGGGCGTGTTGACGCCGTAGGCCTTGCGATTCAGGCAGCGCGAGGGGAGGCGGTGAAATCGGCAGTAGCGACAGGTGCCGCAGGGCATGCCGACGGTCCACGAGACGCGGTCGCCGACATGGAGTGTGTTGCCGAGCCAGTCGCAGACGTCGCCGCCGATGGCCGCGACATCGCCGATGGTTTCGTGGCCCATGATGAGCGGCAGGGGGACGTTGAGCTGGCCTTTGTGCAAGTGAACATCCGTCCCACAAACACCGGCCATAGTGACACGGACAAGCACGTCACCGGGGGAGAGGGTGGCGGGGAGGGGGAGAGGGCGCACTTCAATCGGCTGATTGAAGGCGGACATGACGGCGGCATTTGAGACACGCGTGTTCATAAGGTTTATCATCTTGCGAAATGACGAATCGAGCAACTGGCCGTTTGCAACGGATTCAAGCAACAAAGCTACAACAAGTTGGCGTTCGCTTAGTACTTGTGCTTATGGCGCTCTTCATGTTGAGCTTTACATGGTCGTTCAGGATTCAGCCGTGGACTCACTTCGTATCGTTTCACTTGGGGCGAGGTTGCTTTGCTATTCAAATCCGATCATCAGCGCCTTCTTGTCCAAGAATTATATTATGCGAAGGGCATCACCCGGTCTTTTCAGGTGAATACTATTTAATAGCGTCTTTTGATTCTGAAAAGGATGTTTCCCGGACGTTGAACGAAAAGGTCGGAATGGTCCTTCCCCATCTTTCGGGGTCACTCAACAATTATAATCCGCCTCACTTCGTCTGCCCTATCTGGTTCCCGGGTGTTCTGCTCGGTATCGCTCTATGGATTCAGGCCAAACGAAGGGCTGCCAACAAGGACTGTTGCATCGCCTGCGGCTACAACCTCACCGGCAACATCTCCGGCCGATGCCCGGAATGTGGCACAGAATTAGTGAAGTAAGTCGGAACAGGTACGAAGTGTGTGCTCATCCTGCCAGCAACGGCCCACCCGCGACGAGTTTCTTGTTCTTGGAATCAACCCGCAGGTTCAATCCCTCCAGCGTCCGCGCGCCGAGGAGCGTCAGATCGCCGGCCTGTGCAAACACGACTTCGTCAATCGTAAAGCTGCCATTCACGCGAAGGATTGCAAAGCCCACGCTTTGGGTGATGACTTGGCCGTTGGCCATGGTGAA
>JBBTET010000079.1:0-24888 GCA_038042195.1 Planctomycetota bacterium
GCAAACGGTTTGTGCGATTTTGCGGGCGAAAACCGCGATTTGCGGCAATTTGCGGCCTCTCTTTTTTTCCGCATCGCTTGGTGTGACCTTCCCCATAATCAACGGACACGGGAATGCACGAGCGCCGGTCCTACGGCAACTCAAACGTCACCTCCCGCCCCATTGCCGGGATCGATAGGTTGATCGTCTTCGACGCGCGCGGTGGGCACGATGGATATTGATACAGCCGCAGCTCCACGTTGTTCCAGATTGAATCTCCGCAGCGCATCGGCCACGCCTTTACCAGTCGAAATCGCGGGTCGCTGGTCAGGAGGTTGCGCAGCAACTTTCGCGGCGGTGGATCGGCGTCGGCATAGTCTGTCACGGGATAGTCCGACTCGATGAGGATGTAGCGGATGCCGTATTGGTCGAGCATGCGAAGGATGTCCGATTCGCTTTCGACGAACTGCTCATAGTCGTACTTCTCCCGTGCCGACCGTGCATAGAGCAACTTGCTGGCCCGAAGTGGAAACAACCGCCGCCGCGCCTCGTCGTTTTGATAGAGATCAAACACGACCTGCCCATCACGTACTGCATCGACCAGCACGAGGTCCGCGTCGGGCCGATTCACCAGTTCCGCCACGGCCCCCTCGAATCGCTGCAATCGGCCCACATCCTTCGCCCGCGCCATCCCGCCCTGCACCAACACCAGCGCCGCCAGCAGCCCGATTCGCGCCCGATCCGTCCGCCACGCAATCCGCCTCTCATGCGCCCCGCCGGACCGCATGAGAAATCGCACAGCCGCGAACATCATCGGCGGCAGGGCGAAGAAGAAATATCGCGGCTCCTTCGCGGCGATCACGCTGCTGAACCCGGCCCACGCGATGAACCACAGAAGTATGAATCCGCTTGTCCCGCGCGTGGGACGAAACACGACGGTCGCCATGCCCAACCCCGCCACCGCGAGCAACGGCCAACCCAGGATCTCCGGCAGATGCTTAGGATAAAAAAGCAAATCGACAGAACTCACCAACAAATGTGATGGCAAGGCCGCGTACTTTTTCGTCGCAACGTAATACCCCGCGATGACGCACACCGCGACCAACATCGCCCCGAGTCGGAGCGGATTGAAAAAGTATCCCCGCTTCACCCGTCCGGCCAACGCATACACCACCAACACTGGCAGAATGAACCCCGCCGTTTGCTTGGTCAGGTACGCCATCACGATGCACGCCGCGAGCATGACTGCCCATCGCGCGTGCCCCGACCTACGATCGCGCTCGAAGCAATACACGCTCGCCAGAATCCAAAACGTCGCCGGCCACTCCAGCATGACGTCGTTCATCCACAGGAAGCCATGCGGGCAGGTGATGAGAAGCAACCCCGCGAACAGTCCCGTCGGCCGATCAAACCACCGACGACCCAGCAGATACATCAACCAGCCCGTGCCGACTGCGAACAACAGCACGGTCAATCGTGCCGAGACGATGTTCACGCCACACACGGCGAATACCATCGCCTCCACCGCCGCGAACCCCGGCGGGTAATACACGATGATCCCGAGCGCCGGGTAGCGCAGGTAGAACTGCTCGGCCCACTCCCGCGCGTGACCGATCGGCCACTGCTTTACAAACTCGTAGATGAACACCCCATCAAGCGTATGATTCGGCGCATCCGACCAGCCAAGTCCGCCCCGCGTGATCCCCGGCCCGCCCATCACCAGCACGGCCAACGCAAGCAGTGCCAACGCCAGCCAATCCCGTCGAAGAAACCTCCTCCTCGAATCTTCGCTCGCACCCTCCGTGGCTGTCTTCTCGTCATGCATGGTCAGGTCGCTATGTAGCACCGCAGAATGAATCATACATTGTGGGACAGGCGTCTCGCCTGTCCTCGCACCGGCGAGGCGCCGGTGCCACAGCAAAGAATTCTGCGTCTTTACTTAGGCTCACTCCGGGAACTTGATGTCCAGCACCTGCATCTCCACACTGCGTCGGCCGTTCCATTCGTTGATCACCGGCTCAAACACGACGCGACACCGCCGATGGTCCGCGAGTTGCGCGCTGGCCTTTGCCTGGCCGAACGCGATCCCCTTGCATCGGGTGCGTCCGTCGGTGAGCTGCAATTGCAAATGCGTTCCCGTCGCGCCGACGGTTCGCGGGTCGCCAAAGACGTCGAGCCAATCCGTGGCCAGCCGCGCTGCCGGGTTGCCCGCGCCGAACGGGGCCAACAGCTTCAACTCCTTCACCAGCGATTCATTCAGTCGGTCGAGCGAGACGACATCATCCACACGCAGCTTGGGCACGAGATCGCCCGCCGTCAGTAATTGCCCGGCCCGATTTTGAAAGGCCGTCCGAAACGCATCCACTCGATCGGCCTGAATCCGCAGCCCCGCCGCCATCGCGTGTCCACCATAGGTGATGAGATGCTCGGCACAATCCGCCAGTACCTCGTTCAACGCGAAATTGCGAATGCTCCGCGCCGAACCCTGCCCCGTCCCGTCCTCCAGCGCGATCATCACCGTCGGCTTGCCGAACATCTCCGTCATGCGGCTGGCCACGATGCCGATCACGCCCGCGTGCCAGCCGTGCGACGCCAGCACGATCGCCCGCACCGAGTCGGCGTCCTGCTCCTGCGCTCGCACCAGCTCCTCGGCTTCGCCGGCGATCTTTCGCTCCAGCGTCTGTCGTGCCTTGTTCTGCTGCTCCAGGTTTTCGGCGATTCGCATCGCCTCGCCCTCATCGGCGCGGGTCAGCAATTGCACGGCAAGCTGCGCGTGCCCCATTCGTCCGATGGCGTTCAAACGCGGAGCCATTTTGAATCCGATGTCGTAGCCGTCCAGCGCCTTGCCGGTCAGCCCCGCTGAGGCGATCAATGCCCGCACCCCCGCGAGCCGGCTTTGCGGCAGCCCTAGCAAACCGTGATGTGCGATGATCCGATTCTCACCCAGCAGCGGCACGATGTCGGCAATCGTCCCCAGCGCCGCCAATCCCATCGCGTCGATTAAGAACGCGCGAAAATCGTCGCTGACTTTCTTCGCGCCGGAGAGATTCTGCGCCACCGCCCATGCCACCTTAAGCGCCACGCCCGCGCCGGATAAATGCGGATTTGGATAGGCCTCCCCCTTCGCGTTGATCAGCCCGGGATGCACCAGCAGCGCGTCCGGCAACTCAAGCGAGCCATCCGCCGCGCGATGCGGCGAGTGATGATCGGTGATGATTAGCTCAACGCCGCGCTCCCGCGCGATCCGCGCCGGCTCCATCGCCGTCACGCCGCAATCCACCGACACGATGAGTTGCGCCCCGTCCGTGGCCAGCGACTCCATCGCCTCCACGCTGATGCCGTAGCCTTCTTCGAGCCGATGCGGGATGTAGAACGCCGGATCGCCGCCGGCCAACCGCAGACAGTGCCACAGAATTGACACGCCCGTGATCCCATCTACGTCGTAATCGCCGAACAGCACGATGCGCCGCCGGTCCCGAATCGCCGCAGCGATCCGCTCGGCCGCCTCACTTGCGCCGGGGAGGTCTTCGGGCGGAATCAGATCAGACGCCGCCGGCCGAAGGAACTGCCGCGCAGTCTCGGCGTCCTCTATGCCTCGGTTGAGCAGAACCTGCGCCACGACCGGGGAGACGCGCAGCGCCGCCGCCAATTCGTCACGACGCGGGTGGGGAGGAGGGATCAGCCACTCCTTCGGCGCGCGATTCTTTTCGACTCCCTTGGTTATCATTTACCCATCATGGTATCTCACCTGACGCATCGGGCACAGCCACCACTGGCTATTGTCTTAATCGCATATTCACGCCGCTTGCCTCACACCTCAGTTCCCGCGAGAGTATCCGCATGATCCGTGTGAAAATCTGCGGCATCACCCGCCCCCAGGACGCCATCGCAGCGGCAGACGCCGGGGCGGATGCCATCGGACTCGTTTTTGCGAAAAGCCCGCGCCAGATTACCCCCGCCCGCGCCAGGGAAATCGTCGACTCGCTGCCGCCTTTCATTGCAGCCGTTGGCGTCTTCGTGAACGCACGGCCCTCGACGATTTGTCGTATCGCCGAGGTCGTGGGGCTTACCGCCGTGCAACTGCATGGCGACGAATCGGTGGCCAACATCGCCGAACTCGGTCCATTGCGAATCATCAAGGCCCTTCGCGTGCGCAATCGGACGTTTGTGGACGACATCGCCCGCGTTCGTGATCTCGGCGTCGCCGCCGTTCTGCTCGATGCTTTTTCTCCAACGGCACGAGGCGGCAGCGGCAAACGATTCGACTGGGATTTGGTCAATCAAGCCCGCCGAGCCGGAGCACTCGACGACGCCCCACCGCTCATCCTCGCGGGAGGTTTGAATCCACAAAACGTCAAAGCCGCGATTCGTACCGTTCGACCGTGGGGAGTCGATGTCTCCGGCGGTGTCGAATTATCGCCCGGCATGAAGTCCGCGGAGCTAATCGAGCGATTCATCGCGACTGCGAAATCAGCCTAGAGCCAAACAGCCGGTAACTCGCGGCTTCAGTTCATGTTACGATGATTCTGCTCCGGACGACGCGTCCTGGATTTGAATGGGGCGTCGAAAAAACGTAAACTAATAGTTCCAGATCTATGAAAAATGGCTGACCGAGTTTCGCCTCCTGATATCGAAAGGGATACTCGGAACGCCAATAGTAAAACGTTTTATCTGGATGACGCATGATCCCGGTTTTCCGACTGACCCTTATCTTGGCATGGACCTGTTCCGCTGCGCTCGCGGCGCCGACGTCGGTCGAACATGTCCCCGCCGACTCTGTTTTCTCCCAACCGCCCGACATCACCATGCGCGAACCGACGCAACCGCGCGAAGATGAAGCCGTTGCACTGTGGGCACGCGTCGCATTTCAATTCACATACGACCGCGTTGCCATCTACTACACCACCGACGGCTCCGACCCGCAGGGAACTTTTGGAGTACCCGGCAACGGTTCGACCACTGTTCTCTTGAATTCCAACGCCGAAGTGCTGTTTCAATTCAACGAAGTCACCGGCGGCGGAACCTACGACTGGTGGAAGGCGACGCTCCCCGCGCCGACTCGCGCCTACGGACTCACCATCAGGTACAAGCTTTCCGCGTGGGACACCGGCGGCGGCGTGGAGGTTTTCGCCAACAGCGGTGCTGCCTATCAGTTCACCAACAAGCTCGCATGGCCTGGTGCAGGCGCGGGCTCGCCAAACCCGAACGAAGGGTACCCACCGGTCACTTTCTGGAAAGAAGAGGCCGTCGTCGGAAACAACTACATTAACGTCATGATCGACCAGAATGGCACGGTCTACGACATCCACTTCCCCGGCGCGGGCGCGGTCTATGGCGTCGGCACGAAGAACGAAGGCTACGCCAACGGCAACGACACCTTTCCCGCCCTCACCAGCGGCCGCGGGCAAATGCACGTCAATCAACTCATGGCCGGCATCCGCGAGGGCGGCACCACCTACTGGATGTCCAATCAAAACGGTCTCGGCTACGACAATGTCGCCCAAGCCTATCACCCGACTTCCAACACGGTCAGCACGACCGCACGATTTCATGCCAATGACAACAACATCGTCGTGCAGCAATCCGACTTCTGCCCGGCGGGCATTTCGTTTCCAAACATTAACGGCGGTGGCCCGAATCGCGGCATCTACGTCAAGCGATTCGTCCTCACCAACAATAGCGGCAGTTCCAAGACCATCAACTTCTACACCTACGGCGACTACGCCATCAACGGTGGCGATGGCTCCGATGCTATGTACCAAGACGGCGGCGCAGCGCACGGCGCGATGTTCGCCTACGACAACGCCGGCGGCTCGTCGAATTCGCGCGGCGAGTACAACCCCACCTTCGATCCCGATTACCCCAAGAACAACTCCATCTTCTTTGGCACCGCTTTGAAACGCTGCGACTCGGTCGGTAGCGCCACCGGCTCTCCCGCCACCGACTCTTGGCGCGACACCAGCAGCGACAGCGGCCAAGGCTGGATCGGCATGCAACTAACTCTCACACCCGGCGTCCCTGTCGAGATCGACCTCGCAGTCGGTGGTGGCTACGTCGTTGGTGCAAATAATCCGAACGTCGGGAATGACCAGGTCCGCCCGGTCTTCGATTGGTTCTTGGCGAACTCCATGTCGACGGTTGAAACCGTAACAAACACATATTGGACCAGCTGGCTCAACAGCGGTGTCACCATCGACTTCCCCGATGATCGCTATGACAAGGTGTACCGACGCGGCCTCCTCTCCACCGCGCTGCACATCGACGGCCCCAACAAGGGGATCATCGCGGGGTTCCACAATGGGGCCTATCCCTTCTGCTGGCCGCGCGACGCCGTCTATGCCGCCGTTTGCCTTGCGCGCACCGGTCACATTGCGGAATCGGCCGGCGTTTACGACTGGATGCGCGATGTCTGCTACCGCGACAACGAATCATGGGGTAAGGGCTACTGGAAACAAAAATACACCACCGACGGCTACACCGTCTGGTCCAGCCCTCAGATCGACGAAACCGCCGTATTCCCGTGGGGTCTCTACTATCACTACCAAATCACCGGCGACACCGCCTTCGCCAACGGCCACTACGCCACGATGAAGGAAGCAGCGACCACCATTCACAGCGATCCCGGCAATCCGTCACTGCTCCCATTGCTCAATTACAACCCCGTGCGCCGGCTCATGTGGAGCAACAACGTATGGGAAGATCAGTACAACTTCTTCGCCTACTCCAACGCCAACGTCGTTCGCGGCCTCTATGATGCCGCCGCACTTGCCACCGCACTCGGGTTCCCCTCCGACGCCTCCGATTTCAACTTCTGGGGCAACACCATCAAGAGCGGCCTCGACGACTGGCTGAATGACAACAGCGAGATCACCGACATCTCCCAACTCGGTATCGTCTATCCATTCAAGGTTTACTCTCCCACTGACACGCTCGCCGTCCGCTACATCGACCGCATGAACGGTGTGCAAAACGACGTCTCAGGCAACAGCCACCCGCTCGTCAACTTCACGAACACTTACGGCTGGCTCGATCTCATCAATCGCTACTGGGGGGACAACTATTGGGGCCGCAGCGACGACCCGACCAACACGCCGTGGGGAGCGGGGCCGTGGTTCCTCAGCACCCTTTGGTACGGCCTCTACTACGCCGAGCGCGCCGACCTGACCGCTAACAAAGGCGACATCGACAATCACAAGTACCGTGTCGATCTATGTCTTGATCGCGTTGGCCCCGTCGGATTCGGTGCCGAGCAAATCGCCCCCTACTGCGGCCCGGTCTGCGGATGCCCGAACTGCGGGAGTCTGCACTACCAAAGCCAAACGGATTTCGTACTGCAAACGGCGTGGCCCAATGCGTGGGAGTCGATGTCCACGTTTGTCGACGCCGTCATGGCTTTCCTCGATTACGCGCCAGATGCCCCAAGCAACTTTTTCCGCATCGACCCCAAGCTCCCCTCCGGCTGGCCCTCGATGACTTTTGACAATCTCTATCTTGGCGGCAAACGCTTCAACGCGGTCTATGCCGAGCAGCCTGGTCTTAGCAGCATCACCTTCACCAACGTCTCCGGCGGCATACTCAACTTCCGCGCCAGCCTCCGCGTTCCCGCAGGCTCGGTGGTCTACGCCGTCACGCTCGACTGCGCCCCCATCGCATACAACTATGATGCCGGCATCGGTCACGTTGAACTTACGAGCGCCAACCCGCTCGGCAGCGGCGCGGGCAATGTCACCACCGTCCGTGTGTATTACGGTCCGCGCGGCGACTTCAACGCGAGCGGCGCCGTCGATCTCCCCGACGTGCCGGTTATGGTCGCGATCCTGCTCGGCCTTGATCCCGATTGTGCGAAGCTGCCCATCGCGGACATGAACGTCGACGGCATCGTGGATGGTCGTGATCTTGGGCCGTTTGTTGACGCGGTGGTTCCATAGGCAGATTGCTTGACATCCACCCGTTTTCTTTGTTTGCTGCCGCCGGCTAATCAGTGATGCACATTTTCCGCGCCAAAGAAACCGGCCTCCTCCTCGTCATCCTCGTGATCGGCGCGCTGCTCGCCGCGCTGGGCGGCTCGGTCCCGCAAAAGATACGCGACCCCATCACCGGCCAAGTCACCGGTCAGGTTCAAGTCAACAAGTTTCTCCAGCGCCTCAACATCGACAACGTCCTCAAGAACAGTTCATGGACCGCCGTCATGGCCGTGGGGGCAACCATCCTCATCCTCGCCGGCGGTATCGACCTCTCCATCGGGTCTTGCTATTGCCTCGCGGCCGTGACGGGCGGCATGTTGCTCCGCTGGCTTGGGCCGAGTGGGTCTCACGCCGGCGCATCTGTTGCGTGGGTCGTGCCCCTCGGAATCCTCATTACCATCGGCATCGGCACCCTCTGCGGCCTCGCCAACGGCCTCATGGTCGTACTGCTTCGCGTCCACCCGTTCATCATCACGCTCGGCACCATGTCCATCTTTCGCGGCATCGCCTTTGTCACGACACAGGCCCAGGCCGTCACCGATTATCCGCCCGTGTTCGGCGACCTGTTTCGCCACACGGTCGGCGACTTCACCATCCTCCCGCTTGTCGTCGTGGCCCTCGTCGTCATCGTGGGCCACATTTACTTGCAACACACCGCCGCAGGTCGAGGTGCCTATGCCGTCGGCGGCAACGAAACCGCCAGCCTTTTCTCCGGCCTGCGCGTGTCGCGCATCAAGCTCAGCGTCTTCACCATCGCCGGACTCACCGGCGGCATCGCGGCGGTCATCACCCTCGGCACCTTCGGCTCCGCGGATTCGTCGACCGGCCGCGGCTACGAACTGGACGTGATCGCGGCCGCGGTCGTCGGTGGTGCGAGTCTCACCGGCGGCAAGGGCACCGCGCTTGGCGCGTTGCTTGGTGCCATCGTCATCGCTCTGATCGCCAACGGAATTGTCATTCTTGAGATCGATCAGAATTATTCGGAGATCATCAAGGGCGCCGTCATCGTCGCCGCCGTCGTGCTGGACCGCTTTAGCGCGGCACTCAGCGAGAAACGCCTTCTCGGAACCTCGTAGGGTCCGCTGCGCGGACCGATCTGGAGAATCGAATGAACCGTCTGCATGACACACTACTTATCGCATTTCTCAACCTCACTGTTGTCGGTACGACACTCGCCGCCGACAAGCCCTCCTACAAGATCGGCCTCATCGCCAAGAGTGAGAGCAATCCCGTCTTCATCGCCGCCCGCGTAGGGGCCGAGGATGCCGCGAAGGAACTCTCCGCGAAGTACAACATCGATGTCACAATCGTCTGGCGCACGCCCGCCGAGGAAGATGCCCAGAAGCAGGCTTCGTTCATCGAGCAACTCGTCGTCGCCGGTGTCGACGGCCTCGCCATCAGTTGCAGTGACGCATCGAAAGTGACGCCGGCGATCAACAAGGCCGTCGATCGCGGCATCCTCGTCGCCTGCTTCGATTCCGATGCGCCGGCTAGCAAGCGATTCGTCTACCACGGCATCGACGACGCCGAGTGCGGCAGGGCCGTCATGCGCGAGATGGTCGCAATCGTCGGCGCGAGTGGCGGAAAGATCGCCATCCTTGCCGGCAATCAGACCGCGCCGAATCTCCAAGCTCGTGTCCGGGGCGTGAAGGACGAACTCGCCAAACATCCCGGCTTCAAACTCGTCGACGTTTACTACCACCGCGAGACGGCCCAGGACGCCGCCGCGAAGGTGCAGGAGGTTCAGACCGCAAACCCCGACATCGTCGGCTGGGTCATGGTTGGCGGTTGGCCGCTCTTCTCTGATGCGTTAATGAGTTGGTCCCCGGGGCGCGTGAAGATCGTGGCCGTCGATGCACTGCCGGCGCAGCTCAAGTATGTCGAGAAGGGCATCGTCCAATCGCTGCTGGCCCAGCGCGTCTACTACTGGGGCTATCGCAGCGTTGAGTTGCTCGTGGACAAGCTGCACAGGAACCAATCGCCCAAGACGCCGCGCGACATGGCCGAACTCGACCGCGTCACGAAGGACAACGTCCTCGAATACGGCAAGAACTGGGACAAGTGGCTGGGGAAGAAGTAGACGCTACTGCGCCGTCGCTTCCCGCACCCGCGTATGTCCGCGAATGCTCAAGTACAGCAGCGACGACATGATCCCCAGCGCCATACACCCCGACCAGAGGTAATTCCCGCCCAGCCGCGAGAGCACTTCGCCGCCGAGCGGAACACCGAGGGTCATCGCCAGTGAGTGCGACATGCCGAACGCGCCCATGTAGCGGCCGCGCATCCGCGCCGGGGCCAGGTCCGTCGCAATCGCAAAGAGATACGACGCCTGCATGATCTCGCCCAGCGTCCAGATGATGATCGTCACGGCGAAGGCCCAGACGCTCGTTGCCAGGCCGGTCAGCGCGAATCCCAGGCCCGTCACGAGGGCCGCCACGACGACCACCATGCTGCGGTCGAAGCGACTTAGGATTGCCGTCACCGGCAACTGGAGCGCCACAATCAACACGCCGTTCAGTGCAATTAGCCGGCCATACGTCTTCGCATCAATTCCGTGCTCAGCCAGGTACAGCGGGAACGTCGACATCGACTGCATGAACATCACGGCAAGGAGAAATCCCGCGAAGCAAAACACCTGAAACGGTCGATCACGCAGCATGTGCATGAAGGCCTCGCCAAATGGAACGTGCGGCTCCTCATGCACAGTGGCGTATTCCACCACCGGACTCTCCGCCCCCTCGGCACTGGCCACGCCGGCCGTTGTTGATGCGTCGTCGCGCTGATCGGTTCTCGGCGCGACGGCGTTCATTCTGCTCGGCAGCGTCTCACGGATGAACGTCAACACGATGAAGCCATACATGCACGACGCGAATGCGTCGCCCCAGAACAGCCACCGAAACGAATACGCTGCGATGAGTCCGCCGATCACCGGGCCGACCGCAAAGCCGAGGTTGATGGCGACGTACATCAGGCCAAAGGCATGTGGGCGACGAGCAGGCTCGACGAGGTCGCCGATCATGGCGCTGGCCGCCGGGCGGTACATCTCGGCAATAATGCCAAAGGCCGTGACAGTGGCCATGACGGCGGTGGCGGAGGTGAGGAAGCTGAAGATGAACAGGGCCGTCGCTCCACCGAAGAGACTGAAGAGCATGACCCGGCGTCGACCGATCCAGTCGGCGAGATGTCCGCCGAGCATGGAGGCGACGATGGCACCGAGACCGTAGAGGCCCATCGTGAGCGTGGCGGTGCGCGGGCTGAGGCCGAGCTTGTTGCTGAGGTAGATGGTGAGAAAGGGGATGAGAAAGGTGCCGGCCCGGTTGACGAAGGTGCCGAGGCAGAGGATGTGGACGGCTCGTGGAAGATTGAGATAGGGCTGAAGCATGAATCCGTTCCGGCTCGCCTTCTGGTGAAAGGGCGGGATTCTAGGGGAAGCTCAGTGATCGTGTGGTATCCCGTTGCGTTACTTTTACTTTGTGATACTCTTCACAAAGTCCCCTCCGGTGGTCGGAGTGGGGCGTGCAAGTGCTGTTGGGACAGGTGATTAGCCAGCGTCCCACTCAGAATCTTGCGGGCGATTAGACTCTCCGATCAAGACTCATGCCCAAGATCATCGTTGATGGCAAGGACGTCGAATGCCGGGACAAGATCCCCGTGCTGCAAGCCGTCCTCGAAGCGGGCTGGGATGTTCCTCATTATTGCTATCACCCCGGACTGTCCATCGTGGCGAGCTGTCGGCTCTGCCTGATGGAAATGAAGATGCCCAATCCCAAGACGAAGGCGTTGGAGTGGGTGCCGCGTCTGTTCCCGTCGTGTCAGACGCCGGTGAAGGACGGGTTGGAAGTCCGCTTCAATTCCGACAAGGTGAAGGACAATCAGACTCACTGCATGGAGTACTTCCTCCTGAATCACCCGCTGGACTGTCCGGTGTGCGATCAGGCCGGTGAGTGCCACTTGCAGGATTACAGCCTCAAGTTCGGCGAGTCCTCCAGTCGGATGGTCGAGCCGAAGAACAAGAATCCCAAAAAAGACATCGGCAGCAAGACGCTGCTTTACGCCGACCGCTGCGTGATGTGTTCGCGGTGCGTGCGCTTCTGCAACGAGGTCGCGGGCACGGGCGAACTGGCCATCGTGAATCGGGGCAGCCGGGCGGAGATTGACGTGTTCCCCGGCATTCCGCTGGAGAACAAGCTGCAAGGCAACGTCGTGGACATCTGCCCGGTCGGGTGCTTGTTGGATAAAGACTTCCTGATGCAGCAGCGCGTCTGGTTCCTCAAGAGCGCCGACAGCGTTTGCGCTGGTTGCTCGGCGGGCTGCGCGATCACCGTCGACGCCAATGAAGGCAAGGTCTGGCGGCTCAAGCCGCGATTCAACCCCGGCGTGAATGACTGGTGGATGTGCGACGCGGGCCGATTCGGTCACAAATACGTCCACGATCCGCGCCGACTCAATCGACTGGCCGTGCGTCGCGGGGCGGAGCTTGATTATCCCGACTGGAGCGCGTTGCCCGAGATTGCGACGCTGCGGTTGGAGGCCGTCGTCCAGAAAGACGGCGCAGCCTCGGTCGCGGCCGTCCTGTCGCCGTTCATGAGTTGCGAAGAGGCGTGGCTGCTGGCTTCGTTCGTTCGCAGTGTCGCGCCGCAGGCAGCACTCGTGATGGGGCCGGTGCCGGTCGATGGTGAGGACGAAGGTTTCCCCAAAGGCTCCAATGGTCACGCGTCCAAGTTCACCATTCGCGCGGAGAAGTGTCCGAACCGTCGCGGTATTGAGATGATCCTCGCGGCAATGGGCGGTACGACGCTGAGCTACGCCGATTTCGAAAAACAGGCCGGCGAGAAGAAGTTCGCCGCCGCGTGGATCGTCGGTGGCTCTCCGATCGACTGGGTCGACGGCGATCTGAAGAAGGCGTTGGGCCACATACAGACCGTTTTCGCACAAGACATCTTCCCCGGCGCGCTGACCGACGCGGCTACCGTGGTGATTCCCAGTTGCTCGTGGGCCGAGCGGTCGGGCTGTTTCGTCAATGTGGATGGCAAGATTCAGCCCTTCGAGGCGGGCATCAACCCAATCGAAGGCTGCCAGAGAGACGGAAATTACCTGTACGCCATATCTGGCGGGACGGGTTTGTATAACGCGGCGAAGGTGCGAGAGCAGATGGCGAAACAGATTCCGGCCTTCGGGCAGTTGCATGTTCCGCCGCCCGTACCGGAACATGCACACTGACAAATGTAGGGTCCGCTGTGCGGACCTCGTTGAGACACGATGGAATCGATCCGAAACATCCTCGCCGATCAGTTCTGGTTCAGCATCGTGCTGGGCCTTGTCGTCTTCGGCGGCATCCAAGGTGCGGTGGCTTATGCGATCCTCCTGGAGCGCAAGCTCTCCGCCTGGACGCAGGATCGCTACGGCCCCAATCGCGTCGGCCCCTACGGCCTACTGCAACCCATCGCCGACGGACTGAAGTTCTTCCTGAAAGAGGACATCATCCCGGCCAACGTGGACCGGGCGTTGTTCATCTTCGCCCCGTGGATGATCTTCGTGGTGGCGCTCGTGGGGTTCGCCGTCATTCCGTGGGGCGGCTCGTTTAAGTTCGGCTGGATGAGCGAGACCGCCAAGCCGCTCGTCGTGCAGGTTGCCAGCGTCGACATCGGCCTGCTCTACATCGTCGCCGTCTCCTCGCTCAGCGTGTACGGCGTCGTGCTCGGTGGCTGGGCGAGTAACAATAAGTATTCCTTCTACGGCGGCCTCCGCGCTGCGGCTCAGATGCTTTCCTATGAAGTGCCGATGGGCATGTGCCTCATGGCGGCGATCCTCATGACGGGGTCATTGCGACTGGAAGAGATGGTTGACTGGCAGGCGCGGCATGGTTGGGCGGTCATGTATCACCCGCTCGCCGCGTTAGTGCTGTTCATCACGGCGTTGGCCGAGGCGAATCGAATGCCCTTCGACCTCGCCGAGAGCGAACAGGAGTTGATCGGCGGGTATCACACCGAGTACAGCGCCCTCAAGCTGGCCCTCTTTTTCCTCGCCGAGTATTCACACATGATCACGTCGAGCGCGATGATGATCTGCATCTTCTTCGGCGGCTATCTAGTGCCGGGGTGGACGTGGCTGAACACCACAACGACCTTTGGCGCGGCATTGGCTCGCGTGGCCGTCCTCGCGTTCAAAATCTTCCTCTTCATCTGTCTGTACATGCTCATCCGTTGGACCATACCGCGATTTCGCTTCGATCAGTTGATGCGGCTTGCGTGGAAGGGGCTGGTACCGATGACGATGGCGGTCGTTGCGGCGCAGGGCATCGTGCTGTACATGGGTTGGTCGCAGTGGGTCACGCTGCCGGTGAACGTCGGCGTGCTGCTCTTCGGCGGCTTCGTCAGCGTGGCCGGCGGAAAGGCCGTGACGGGGCGGCAGCTCAGCATGCGCCGCGTGGAGGCGATTGGATAAGCCATGACCGCGAAACCCGATTGGAAACAAACCGACATCGTGTACGTCGATCAGCCCGAGCTGTCGATGACCGAACGGCTCTACCTGCCGCAAATCTTCGGCGGCATGAAGACGACACTGCGACACATGTTCAAAAAGAAGCTGCGCGACGACATGGTCGTGCAATATCCAGAACAGAAGCGCACCCTGCGAAAAGAAAACTATCGCGGCGTGCATCGATTGAACCGCGACGATCAGGGTCGCGTGGCCTGCGTGGCCTGCTTCATGTGCGAGACGGCCTGTCCGGCGCATTGCATTCACATTGAAGGCGCGCCCAGCCCCTGGCCCGATCGGGAAAAATACCCGATCAAATTCGACATCGATGAACTACGCTGCATCTACTGCGGCATGTGCGAAGAGGCCTGCCCGGTGGATGCGATTGAACTGACGCCCGAATACCAACTCGTCGGCCACAGCCGCGAGGAGATGATCTTCGACAAGGAAAAACTGCTCTCCGTCTTTGACCGCACGAAAGACGAGAAGCCGCGAAAGAACCCGAACATCACCGGCTACTAGGAGTTTTTTAGCTTGCAGGACTGGCTTGTCTATCTCGCCTACTTCGTCGCCGCCATCGGCTCGACCGCCGTGTACGCTGCACTGCCGCGCGAAGGGGCCGCGCCGCGCAAGAGCTTCATGATCCCCATGCTCGGCCTGGCCATTGGCGGGGTCGTCGTGCTGCTCAATAAGTTCGCCGGCCCTGCGGCTCAGTCATGGTATTCGATTATCCTGGTGGTCCTCGCCCTGGGCGGGGCCGTGCGCGTCGTGACGCATCCCAAGCCGGTCTACTCCGCTTTGTATTTCGTCATGGTCGTCCTTTCAACGGCGGCCCTCATGGTCGTGTGCGGCGCGGAGTTCCTCGGTGCCGCGCTGGTAATCGTCTATGCCGGCGCGATTCTCGTGACTTACGTCTTCGTCATCATGCTTGCCCAGCAATCGCACCGGGGGCCTGAGGCGCAAGTGGCCGCAACGAGTGATTTTGACCGCCATGCCCGCGAGCCGTTCGCGGCCGTTGCGGCAGGGTTTGTGTTGGTGGCAACAGTGGCCGGCGTGATCGTGGGCCAGGGATCGACGCCGTCGACTCCGATGCCCAACAGCCCGGACGGCAACACGATGGAGATCGGCCGTGTGCTCCTCACGGATTTCGCGGTCAGCGTGGAATTGGCCGGCGTGCTGCTCATGGTGGCCATGATCGGGGCGATCGCCCTGGCGCGACGGCGATTCCCCAAGCATGAAGAAGGTCCGGCGTATCAGCCCGGTGAGATCGGTCGACACGTGAAGCCCTTCTGAAAAAGGGGTCAAGGGTTCTAGGGGCCGAGGGGCGAAGTGAAAGGGATGAGAGTTTGAATTCGACGGCGTTGATGATTGTGGGCGCGATGCTCTTTGGGTTGGGCGTGGTCGGGTTTCTGACGCGCCGCAATCTGATCATCATGTTCCTCTGCACCGAGGTCATGTTTCAGGGCGTGCTCGTCAATTTCGTTGCGATGGGACAGCGCTGGGGCAATTTGCAGGGACAGGCCTTTGGACTGTTCGTATTAGTCATCGCTGCGGTGGAGGCCGGTTTGGGGCTGGCCATCGTTGTGATGTTGTATCGTCGGCGCGGCACGTTGGACGCCGAGCATTGGCGCACGATGCGCGGTTAGTAGGGTCCGCTGTGCGGACCGATTTGCTCGCAAGAGAGTGGAAGTGTTGGATCTGAACAACGTCAAAACGCTGGCCATCCTGATCCCGCTGCTGCCTCTGCTGGGCGCGGTGGGGGTCGGCGTGATAGGTTTGCGCGGGCTACGCTCGCGGTCGCACTGGCTCGTCCTCATCGGCGTCGGCTTGGCCCTCGCTGCGGCCATTCGCCTCTTCCTCAATATCAACATGGCCATCACCAAGGGCGGATCAAGCTGTGTGGACGGCCTTGCCCAGTCGTGGCTCATCTTCCCGTGGATTCAGGTCGGCGCGGCATGGATGAACGTCACCTTCCGCATCGACTCCCTCACCTGTGTCATGTTGCTGACAGTGCTTGGTGTGTCGTTCCTCGTCGTCGCCTATTCCGTCGGCTACATGCGCGACCACCACGGCCATGCCGAGCGCGGCTACGAACGGTTCTTCGCCTTCCTCGGCATCTTCGTCTTCTCAATGTGCATGTTGGTGCTCGCGGGGAACTTCCTCCTGCTCTACCTGGGCTGGGAATTGGTCGGTCTGTCGAGCTACCTGCTGATCGGCTTCTACTATGAGAAGCCCGCCGCTGCGGCCGCTGCGAAGAAGGCGTTCATCGTCAATCGCATCGGCGACTTCGGATTCGGTCTGGGCATCTTCCTGATCTACTACACCTTCGGCACGCTCGATTACAAGGAAGTCTTCGACCTCGTCGCGAAGATGAAAATGGCCGGTGGTGAGGCCCTGTCGCCCGACCGAGTCACCGCGATTGCTCTGCTGCTGTTCTGCGGCGCGATGGGCAAGAGCGCCCAGTTGCCGTTGCACGTCTGGTTGCCCGACGCAATGGAAGGCCCGACGCCGGTGAGCGCCCTCATCCACGCCGCCACAATGGTCACGGCCGGCGTTTACATGGTCGTGCGTTGCAACGTCATCTTCTCCGCGTCGCACTATGCCATGTGGATCGTCGCCACCATTGGCGGCATCACCTCGCTCTTCGCGGCGACTATCGCCCTGACGCAATTCGACATGAAGCGCATCCTCGCGTACTCGACGCTCAGCCAACTCGGCTACATGTTCCTTGCCGCCGGCGTCGGCGCGTTCGACTCGGCCATCTTCCACCTCTACACGCACGCCTTCTTCAAGGCCCTGCTCTTCCTCGGCGCGGGCAGCGTCATGCACGCCATGGCCGGCGTGATCGACATTCGCCACTTCTCCGGCCTCGCCAAGTCGATGAAGATCACGGCGACCACGTTTTGGATCGGGGGCCTCGCCTTGGCCGGTTTCCCGCTGCTGGCCGGCTTCTGGAGCAAGGACGAAATCGTCCACGCCGCACTTTCCAGCGACATGCCCTGGCTCGGATACATGGCACTCCTCACGGCATGGATGACGGCCTTCTACACGTTCCGAATGATCTTCATGGCCTTCCACGGTCGCGAGCGTCTGCCGCGAAATGTGGACCACGCCCACGAGTCCGGCCCCTGGATGTCAATGCCGCTGGTCATTCTGTCGGTCGGCGCGATCTGCGCCGGCTATGTCGGTGTCACCTTCGGCGGCCATGGCTTCCTCGGCGTCTTCGAGCCGCATGGCGAGTTCCACCATTTCCTCTCCTACTTCACCGGCGGAAGCCATCACGCCACGCCCAAGCACGTCGGCGGAGCGGAAGGTGCGTGGCTGCTCGGTGGTCATCGACTGATGTACATCTCGGCGGCGATTTCGTTTTGGGGCATTTGGACGGCGTGGTTCTTCTATCGCCGGCGGCCCACGATCCCGCTGGCCATCGCGTTTTCCAGCGGCGGGCTGTATCGCCTGCTGTACAACAAGTATTACGTTGACGAGTTGTACGACCTCGCGCTGGTTCGGCCGCTGCGCCGCGTCGGCGTCCTCTGTTACAACCTCGACCGCTATGTCATCAACGCGATCCTATGGATCATCGCGGCAATCCCGCGAGCCGTCGGCATTCTGCTCACGGGTTGGCAGACCGGGGCGATGCAGGGCTACGCCCTCGCAATGGTCATCGGCCTGTTGGTCATGATGTGGTGGATGCTGGTGGCGGCGTAGTGCGAAGCTGAAGGTTTGTTTGCACAGGCTATGAGCTTGTGCCACATGGATAAGCATGAACGGATTGCTCGAACATCACATCCTCTCACTCATCGTCTTCCTGCCGGTCGCGGCGGCGGCGTTGCTCTTCACGCGCACGTCGTGGGATGCGGCGACGGTGCGGCGATTCGCCATGTTCGTATCGCTGCTCGTGCTCGTCCTTGCCGGCTATGCTGCGATGCAGTTCCTCACGGAGTCCCGGACAGCCGCCGGCGGATTTCATCTCGTCGAGCGGCACCATTGGTTCGGCGACACCGACAGCCTCGCTCCCATCAATCTCCAGTATCACGTCGGCCTCGACGGCGTTTCGCTCCCCCTGCTCCTGCTCACGGCCCTGCTCACGCCGCTGGCCATCTGGGGCAGCTTCACCGGCATCCAGGATCGCTGCCGCGAGTATTACAGCCTCATGCTCCTGCTGCACGGCGCGATGCTCGGCGTCTTCTGTGCCCGCGATCTGCTGCTCTTCTACATCTTCTTCGAGTTCACGCTCGTTCCGTTGTATTTCCTGATTGGCATCTGGGGCGGCTCGCAGCGCACCAAGGCCGCCAACATGTTTTTCATTTACACGCTCACCGGCAGCATGTTGACCTTCGCCGGCGTGCTGTATCTGGGGTGGAAGGCGTCGCTCCTGCCGCTCGGCCCGGACAAGACGTTTGAGTTTTCATTCGACCTCGACCGCCTCTATGAACTGGCCTCCGCCGGGCATCTCTCGCTCGATGTGCAGTGGTGGCTCTTCCTCGCCTTCTTCGCAGGCTTCGCCATAAAGGTGCCGCTCTTTCCGATGCACACCTGGCTGCCGCTGGCCCACACCGAGGCACCGACCGCCGGCAGCGTCATGCTCGCCGCCGTCCTGCTCAAGCTCGGCACCTACGGCTTCTTGCGATTGTCGTTGCCCATGCTCCCCGAAGCGGCCGTGGCCCTCGCGCCGTTCGTCTCGGTGCTGGCCGTCATCGGCATCATCTACGGCGCGCTCGCCGCGTGGGTGCAGGACGACGTGAAGAAGCTCGTCGCCTATTCCTCCGTCTCCCATCTCGGCTTCTGCCTGCTGGGCATGTTCAGCATGAAGATGGCCGGTCTGACGGGTTCCCTGCTCTACATGGTCAACCACGGCCTCTCCACCGGCGCGCTATTCCTCATCGTCGGCATGATCTACGAGCGCTATCACACGCGCGAGTTCGCCAAGATCGGTGGCCTCGCCCGCAAGATGCCGATCATGGCGTTCTTCCTGATCGTCTTCACCATGGCCAGCATCGGTCTCCCCGGTACGAACGGTTTCATCAGCGAGTTTCTCGTGCTGCTCGGCACGTTCAATTCCGCGAAAGCCGAAGCGGGTTCACCCGCTGGCCCGCTCGGCATCTGGTACGCAATCCCGGCGGCGAGCGGCATCCTGCTTGGCGCGATCTACATGCTGCACATGGCCCGTTGCGTGCTCTTTGGTCCGCTTAAGGAACCGGGGCATGGGTTTGATTCCTCCAGCGGCCTGACGCAAGACCTGACGCGCCGCGAGATCGGCATCCTCACCCCGATCGCCTTGGCCTGCATCCTCCTCGGCGTCTATCCGCGCATCCTCACCGACATCACCACGCCGGCCCTGCAATCCCAGGTGCTCGCGCGAATGAAACTTAACGGCACCGAGAAGCCGACGCCCGCCTACGCGATGGAGGTGCCACGATGACCCTGCTGGCGATGCACCCCCTCGTCCACAACCTCCTCCCCGAGTTGTTTCTCATCATCGGCGCATCCGCCATTCTCCTCCTCGGAGTCATCAAGGCTCGATCGCTCGCATTTCCGCTCAGCCTCCTCACCCTCGCCGGCGCAATCTGGATGAGCACGCGGCTCGCCATTTTCCCTGCCGAAGTCACCAGCGCCCTGCACGTCGACTCCCTCGTCGCTTTCACCCGCATGGCCGCCCTGCTCGTGGGCGGACTCATCCTCCTCGTGAATCGCCACGTCCCAGACGACAGCGAACAGCCCGAGTTCTTCTCGCTCATCCTCTTCTCGCTCGCGGGCATCCTGCTGGTCGCCATTGCCAACGACCTCATCCTTCTCTTCCTGGCCCTCGAACTCGTCAGCGTTCCGACCTACATCCTCATCGGCCTCTCCCGCCGCGACATCCGCGCTCAGGAGGCAACCGGCAAGTACTTTTTCCTCGGTGCCTTCGCCGCCGCCCTGATGCTCTACGGTTTCTCCTTCCTCTATGGCGCGGCCGGTACGATGCAACTGTTCCCCTCCGCGGATTCCACGCACAGCCTCGCCGCCGCACTCGCCCACCCCGACATTCTCAACGACAAGCTCACCACGATCGGCCTTCTCCTCGTCATCGCCGGCCTCGCCTTCAAGATCGCCGCCGTGCCGATGCACTTCTACGTCGCCGACGTGTACCAAGGCGCGGCCTCTCCGGTGACGGGCCTGCTCGGCTTCGTGCCCAAGTTCGCCGGCTTCATTGCCCTGATTCGCATTTTTTCCATGACCGGCTGGGAGTTCAGCCACGGGACATTCTGGCTGCTCTGGGTGCTCGCCGCAGCGACGATGACCGTCGGCAACACCCTGGCCCTCATGCAGCAGAATGTGAAACGCATGTTGGCCTACTCCAGCGTGGCTCAGTCGGGTTACATGCTCGTCGCCTTGCTCGCCGGGCCGGGTGGAATAACCCTGAACGCGGTCGCAACGGAGTCCCCGCTTCGCAACGGCCTGTCCGCGCTGCTCTTCTACCTCGTGATGTACGGGGTGATGAACCTTGGCGCGTTCGCCGCGATCTCGTGTCTGCGCAGGACCGGTGACGACGGTGAGAATGACTCGGTGGAGAAACTCGAAGACGTCGCGGGCACGGGCCGCAAGCAACCCTGGGTCGCCCTGGCCCTTGCCATCTGCCTGCTCAGTCTCATGGGCATGCCCCCGACCGGCGGCTTCCTCGGCAAGCTGTATTTGTTTTCGTCGGCCATGTCGTCCGAGGCCGGCACCGCGAGAAGCGTGCCCATGCTTTGGCTCGTGATCATCGCCGTGCTGAACTCGGCCATCGCCGCGGCCTACTACCTCCGCGTCATCGCGGTCTGCTACCTCGGCAAACCAGCCGACGGGGTCCGGTTGTCCGGCTGCCGGATGCTGCACTTGGGTTTGGCCGCCTGTGCAGTTCTCGTCATAGGACTGTTCGCCCGCCCCGGCTTGGTTTTCGACCGCGCCCAAGCGGCCGTCGCCGACCTGCGACCACATGCCACAATGCCAACCAATGTTGCCGCTCAAGACAAGGAATTCCTCTCCCTTGGGGTAATGGCAGGCCCCTAGATCGACCCGAAATCGGCTTGGCAGCCTCCCAAACGCCCCCCTAACAAAAATCCTAACATTTCCCTAAAATCCCCCTTGCCTTTCTGACGATGTTCAGGCAGAATGTGGCTTGATTGGCGACGGCCCTTTCAGTGCCCGCCGTTTTTTTCAGGAGCTTTCCATGATCCCGTCCTCCACCGATGCCAAACGACAACAAGCCCTCGACCGCGCCTTGCAACAGATTGAAAAGGCCTACGGCAAAGGCTCCATCATGCAGATGGACGGCGACCTGTGCGCCGCCCGCGACGGCGTCAGCACCGGGGCCTTGTCCCTCGACCTCGCCCTCGGCGGCGCGGGCATTCCGCGTGGTCGCATCGTGGAAATCTTCGGCCCAGAGTCCAGCGGCAAGACGACCCTGGCCCTGCATGTGATCGCCGCGTCGCAGCGGGCTGACGGCGTTGCCGCGTTTGTCGATGCCGAACATGCCTTGGACCCCTCGTGGATGAAGCGCTGCGGTGTGAACCCGGAGACACTCCTGGTCAGCCAGCCCGACAGCGGCGAGCAGGGCCTGGAGATCACGGAGATGCTGGTCCGCTCCAACGCCGTCGATGTCATCGTCGTGGATTCCGTTGCCGCCCTGATCCCCAAGTCGGAATTGGAAGGCGAAATGGGCCAGGCCCAGGTCGGTGCCCAGGCCCGCCTGATGAGCCAGGCCATGCGAAAGCTCACCGGTGCCATCGCCAAAAGCCGCTGCATCGTTATCTTCATCAATCAGATTCGTGAGAAGATCGGCGTCATGTTCGGCAGCCCCGAAACAACGCCCGGCGGCCGCGCCCTCAAGTTCTACAGCTCAATTCGCATCGACATTCGCCGCGTGGCCACGATCAAGGAGGGCGACCGCGCCATTGGCAACCAGGTCAAGGCCCGCGTCGTGAAGAACAAGGTCGCCCCGCCCTTCCGTGAGACGATGTTCGACATCATGTTTGACAGCGGCATCAATCGCATGGGCGATCTGATCGACCTCGCCACCAAGCTCAACGTCATTGAAAAGCAAGGCTCGTGGCTTAAATATGGTGCTATTCAGCTAGGCCAGGGCCGTGACAATGCGAAGGTTTATCTCGATGACAACAAGGCCCTTGCCGAGGAACTTCGCGCCAAAATCATCGCCGCCAGCCTGCCACCGGAAACCAAGGCCAAAGCGGCCAAGGAGGACAAGCTCGTGGGAAAAGCACCCGCCGAGCAACCGGAGAAAAGCGCCCCGGCCGCTCCACAAAGTAAATCCGCACCGGTGATGAAGCCCGCCTCCGGTCCGCTGAAAAAGGGCGTGACCGTCGGGGCCAAGTAGGTCGGTGCAAGAGCCGGTATGATTGAAGCGTTCGGGCATTCCCTCGGTTTGATGCACAGACCGGCAAGGATATTCTCCATGCTTCAATTTCGTCGTAGCGCACGCTCGCTCATCGTAGTTCTATTCATCACGAGCGCGGGTTTCGCCGACTCCCCCGCGCGCCAGCCGCACGTCAAAGGCGACCTACAGACTCAGGACGGTTTGCGCATCCTTCGCGTCTGGGGGACGCCGCGCGAACAGGGCTTCGCGCAGGGCTACCTGCTCGGTGAAGACGGCGTAAAGCTCCTCGACAAATACCTGAATGCCGGCGGGCCTGATGCCATCAAGGCCTATGAGATCGCTTCTTTTCTGATGACGCGAACGATGAAGATCGAGCCATGCTATCAGCAAGAGATGGAAGGCATCGTCGCCGGTTTCAAGGCCAGACTGGGCGACAAGATCGTGGTCCCGGCCCTCGGTCGACCATTGGAGTATCGTGACCTCATCGCCGTGAATTGCATTCCGGAGACGGCTCGCGTCGGATGTTCGTCCTTCACCGTCTGGGGGCCGATGACCACCGACGGCGGCACGTTGGCCGGTCGCAATCTCGACTGGTATCACAATCCGGCACTGGATGATTCGCAGATTCTCGTCGCTCGCGTCTCGGAGGCCGGCAGTCCCACGGCCAGTTGGGTCTCGCTGACCTGGCCGTGTTTCGTCGGCTGCCTCACCGGCATGAATGCCGAGGGCGTCACAGTCAGTGTTCACGACGCCCCCGGCCAGCGCACGACGGACGGCAGCCGCCTGACGCCGCGCGGCCTTGCCTTGCGCGAATCACTGGAGTCGGCCCGCGCGGCCACGGCGGGTCAAGACATCGCCGCCGTCTTGCGACGCCGCACCTGCATGGTCGGCAACAACATCCCCGTGGCATTGCCGTTTGTGGGCAAGGGCTACGGCTCGATGGTGTTTGAGTACGACGGCGACCTCGAAAAAGATAACGGCGTGACCATCCGAACAGTAGAGAGCGATCAGGCAAATGACTGTTTGCAGGTCTGCACGAATCATTATCGCAAGCGAGCCGACGCCATGTCTTGCGACCGCTATGAGAATCTTGAAGTCGACTTCGCGCGCGCAACGAAGTCCGGCAAGAAGCTCGACGTGGCTGGGGCCTTTGCGTGGCTCGACGACGTCGCCATGTCCGGCAACTGCATGACCTATCACAGCGTCGTCTTCGAGCCGAACAGCCGACGGATGCACATTCGCCTATCGCATGGCAAAGTGGACGCGACGCATTCCAAACCCATCGTAATCGACGTGGCCGCGCTGCTGCGCCCCGCCCAGTAGCAACTTCGTCCCCCCTTCGGTACGCTCCCCGCATGATGCGACAGCGGATTCTCTTCGGCGCGGCCCTCATCGGGGTATTGCTTGGCCTTCTCTATCTCGATGATCGATTTGCCGGCCCGCTGGAGCTTGGCACGCGCTCCATCCGACACGAGGGCGCGATTGTCACGCTCATCCTCGCCGTGATCTGCATCATCGGCACCATCGAGTTCGCGCGCATCACCGATGCAGCCGGTCACAACGCCCTGCGCCTCTGGGCGGCCGTGTCGAACTACCTGCTCATTCTCCTTCCGTACTTCACGCACAACGGCCTGCTCGGCGCAACCGCGCCAACCACCACCAACGCCGGCTGGCTGCTCACCTGGCTCATCATCGCGCTGTTCGGCTCCTGCACCCTCGTCGCCGCCCGCCAACGAACCGAGCACGCCATCTCCGACATTGCCGTCACGATTCTCATGGTGCTCTATCTCGGAATCCTCCCGACGTACTTGCTACGACTTCGGCTCGAAGGATCGGCATGGCTGCTCCTGTATTTCATCGCCACGACAAAAAGCTGCGACATCGGTGCATACTTCACGGGCTGCCTCCTCGGCCGACACAAGCTCATCGAGTGGCTGAGTCCCAAGAAGACCGTGGAGGGTCTGCTCGGCGGGGTGCTGTTCTCCATCGGTGTGTCGATTCTCCTATCGCAATGGATCGGCGTGAGCATGGGCCACGGGCAATTGTTGCAAATCCCGCTCTCGCTTGCCGCATTATTTGGCCTGCTCATGGCCGTCGTCGGACAAGCCGGTGACC
>JBBTET010000080.1:0-32354 GCA_038042195.1 Planctomycetota bacterium
CAATGAGTGGGTTCCGACAACCTATTACACGAACTACCACATCCTCGCGGGCATGATCCTGGGGCTGGCCGGGGCTGTGACGAGCCTGCTTTTCAACATTGTCGGGGCGGCGATGGTTGGGAAGCATCCGCTGGAACTTATCCGCGTGTATTTGACCTTCCCGTTGGGCGAGAAGGCGCTTGAGATGGACAGCGGGTTCGCGCTCGCGGCGGGCTGTTGCCTTTATCTGGGGACGGGCATGATCGGCGGTGTGCCGTTTCATCTGATCCTCAGTCGTTATTTCGGCCAGTCGTCGTTCGGGGTGCGGTTTCTAATCGCGTCGGTCCTGGGCGTCGGTGTTTATCTTATCAATTTCTACGGCATCATCGCGTGGCTGCAACCAACCTTGATCGGCGGAAACTGGATCTTGGAGAAGATGCCGGTGTACGTGGCGCTGGCCACACATCTTGTGTTCGGCTGGACCATGCTTGCCGTGGATCAGTGGGGACACTTTGCCCCACCGCCCTCGATTCGCCAGGAGGCCAAGGCGTGAAAAAGTACGGGACACTCCTGGGGATCATTCTGCTGGCGTTGCCGATTGTCCCGGCCTGTGACGATTCGTCGCGGCCAGACGTGGACATGTCCAAGAAGTCGCACTTCGGCTTTCAGACCAGCATCTCCACGTCGCTGATGGAAGAGGGCAAGGTGGCGTATGCCAACTATTGCGTGGGATGCCACGGCGTGAATGGCGACGGTGTTGGTGAAGCGGCCCTCTTTCTGAACCCCAAGCCGCGCAATTTCGTGGTGGCCAATTTCAAGTTCAGTTCCACGCGGTCGGGGCAGATGCCGACGGACGACGACCTGCGCCGCACGCTCAAGAAGGGCCTGCGCGGCAGCGCGATGCCGTCGTTCAAGCTGCTGCCGGATCGCACGGTTGACAGCCTGATCGGATACATCAAGACGTTTTCACCCAGGTGGCAGGAGAGTGACGTTCCCACGCCGATCCCGGTCGTCGATGACCCCTATCGCAAGCTGGCCGACAAGTCGGAAGCGGTTCGACGCGGTGAGGCGGTGTATCACGGGTATGCGACCTGCTGGTCGTGCCATCCGGCCTACGTCGAAGAGAAGAAGGTGAACGAGTACATCGTGGCATTCGGGGGAATGTCACGTGAGTCGTTTCGGCCTGGAATGAAAGAGGCCGTGGGCAAGGACAATGTCGAAGGCGAGCTGCTCTATCCGCCTGACTTCCGACACGACTATGTGCGCGGCGGCATGACGGTGGACGACATTTATCGCTCGGTGTCCGCCGGAATCTCCGGCACGGCCATGCCGACGTGGGTCGATTCGATTGACGTTGCCGGCAAGAAGCCCGGTGATCCGCCCCTCGTCTCCCGGGCGGATCTCTGGGCGATGGCCTACTACGTGCAACACTTGATTATTCAACGTCCGCCGCTGATGGAGGAGAGCCGCGTCGTCATTCGTGATCGGGCACGGCCGATCTACCTACACGGCGCGCCGCCTAAACCGAAAGAGCAACCGGCCACGAGCCAGCCCTCGGAGAAGTTTGATTTTTGAGTCGGTTGCATTGCATCCGAACATCGTGAATCAGGAACCAACGACATGACCGCCCTGAATGTCTCAATGAATCCGCCCGCCGTGACGCACGCGACGACCGTCGATGAGTTGGTCGATCGGAAGCTGGCCCTGTGGCATCTGGTGGCGTCGCTCGTCTTTCTCGCTGTTGCGATGCTGGCGGGCTTCACGTTCTCGCTGCAGTTCCTTCAAAAGTACCCGTTCCCGGGGATCGAGTTGCTCTCGCCGGGCCGATGGCGACTGGTTCACACCAATGGCGTCGCGTACGGCTTTATTGCCAACGCATTTCTGGGTTGTTTGTATTGGGCCGTGCCGAGGCTGACGGGGCATCGGGTCCATAGCCGATGGATGTCGTGGTTTATTTTTTGGGCGTGGCAGGCCATCGTCGGTGTGACGGCGATCGGTTTGATCCTCGGTCATGCTCAGGCATTGGAGTGGGGCGAGACGCCGACCTATGTCGATCCAATCGCGTTCGTGGGATTGATCCTTGTGGCGGTGAACTTCCTGACGCCGATCTTCAAGGCCAAGGGGCCGATGTACGTCACGCTCTGGTACTTCATCGCGGCCTTTGTGTGGACGCCGCTTGTCTATGCGATGGGCAACTTCCTCGCGGAGTACCTCGTCGGCGGGGCGGCCGGCGGGGCGATCGGCGGACTGTTCATTCACGATCTGGTCGGTCTGTTTGTGACGCCGCTGGGCTGGGGGTTGATGTACTACTTCGTGCCAATCATCCTCAAGAAGCCGATGTGGAGCCACGGGCTTTCACTGGTTGGCTTCTGGGGGTTGGCGTTCTTCTATCCGCTGACCGGCATTCATCATTTTCTGTACAGCCCGATCCCGCTCTTTCTTCAACACGGGGCGGTGATCACCACCATTGCCATTGAGTTCGTCGTGACCACGGTCATCATCAACTTCTTCGGCACGCTGAAGGGGCGCGGCGACGCCCTGCGAACGAACATGCCCATCCGCTGGTTCTATACCGGAATGATCTTCTATTTCACGACGTGTCTGCAATGCTCCTTCCAGACGACGCTCACCTTTCAACGGCTGATCCACTTCACCGACTGGGTCGTGGGCCATGCCCATCTCGTGATGTACGGCGTGTTCGGCTTCTGGCTTCTCGGCAGCATTCTGTATCTCTTCCCGCGATTGATCGGGGCCAAGGCCTATTACAGTGAAACGCTCAATAGCTGGCACTACTGGCTCAACGCATTCGGCACGCTGATCATGTTTACGGATTTGCTCGTGGCCGGCGTGGTGCAAGGCAATCTGTGGCGCAATCTCGCTCCGTGGGAAGAGTCATTGATCGCGTCCATGCCGTTCTGGCTGCTTCGCACGATCAGCGGAACGATGATCATTGTCGGCAACTTCATGTTCTTCTGGAATCTTTACAAGACCTGGCAGATGACGGTCGCGGCCCGACAGACGGAACCCGCCGGTCCGCGTCTGTCCCCGGTGCCCGCCTGATGGCGAGGAGTGTTCGACTGTATGTTTGAATCGAAATCAGGCATCTTTCTTATCGCCGGCCTCGGCTTCTTCGCATTCGCCTTCGTGGTGATGGCGTTGTTGCCGTGGATGATTTACTACAAGGAGCCGGAGCTGACCGTTGCGTCGATGGCGCAGAAGGGGATTGTCCCCGAGTTCGCCGATTTGGCCGAGCGATATCCCGAGCAGTTCAAGAAACACTTCGGTGAGGTGAACTACAAGACGTATGCCCAGGCGTTGCAATTGGGCCATGACGTGTATGTCGCCGAGGCGTGCTGGCATTGTCATTCGCAGTTCGTCCGCCCCGTCTCCAATGAAGACCTTCGCTGGGGTCCGGTGTCGCACGCACTGGAGTATCAAAACACATTGCAACGACCGGTGCTCTTCGGCACGCGCCGCGTCGGCCCTGATCTGATTCGCGAGGCTGCCCGACGACCGAATGATTGGCACGTCGCGCACTTCTACAATCCGCTGTCCGTTCAGCCGACCTCGGTCATGCCGGCCTACTCGTGGTTCCTCGATGAGAAGGGCTATCCGAACAAGAAGGGCATGGCGGTGATCACGTACATCCAGTCGCTGGGGAGTTGGCTCCGCGAGTATCCGTACTTCGAAGGCGACGGACCGCTCGGACCGGCCGCGCACCCGGAAGAGCCTTATGGCGGAAAGCCGGTGCCGAAGCAGGTTGTTTCGTCGGACTCGTCGGCAGACTCGAACAATCCGGGATGAGTGGAGGCGAGACATGATTACTCGAAACACTGAATCACGATCCAAACGAATCGCCATCGCGTGCATTGCCGTCGCCATCCTGGTGCCGGCCTCTTATGGCTTTGCCGAGAAGCTCATCCTATTCATCATGGCCGTGAAGCAGGATCAATTGGCCGGCTTCACTATCGTGCCGATTGCCAATTACTTAATTGTCACGGCGGGAATGATGTGCCTGCTCATCTGGGCGACGCGGCATGGGATGTTTCGTGACATTGAGAAGCCCAAGTACGACATGCTCGATCGCGAGGCCGAACTGGACGACATGGAACAGCAGGCGAGAAAGAACGAACCATGACCAAGCCGCATGAGGACACAACGCCGCAGACCGATGGACGCTATCACACCTATGTGACGCACCACATCCCGTGGTACGTGCGGGGACTTTGGATCTGCTTTTGGGTGGGAGCCGTGTGGTATGTGGTGAAGTTCGCCATACCGATGGCCAAGAATTACTTCTAATGGACGCGGTTGCCTCCAATACGCAATTGGATTCAGCGTCGTCGGCATGCGACTTTTGCCATCTGCCCGTCACGGGGGCAACACGATCTGATTCCTCCCTTTATTGCTGTTATGGCTGCCAATTGGCTGCTGAGATCACGCGCTCTCGTGGCGAGGCGGGGCAACTCAATTGGATGCTGACGCGCATGGGGCTGTCGGTCTTTCTTTCCATGACGGTGATGATGTTCAGCATGTATCTCTATCGCCAGCAGGGCATGAGCCATGAATCGGACACGCCGCTCTCGTTGCAACTCGCCGGCGTGATGCGATACCTGTGCCTGATCTTCTCCGTGCCGGTTTTCTTCATGCTCGGCTGGCCGATCCTGACGGCGGCCCTGGAAGGAGTTCGACGGGGCGTCTATTCCACGGATGCGTTGGTCGTGCTCGGCGTTGCGGCGTCCTTTGTCTATTCTTATCTATCGACCCTGCGCGACAGCGGCGCGGTCTACTTTGAGACCGGCTGCGTGGTGCTGGTCTTCATGACGCTGGGGCGCTGGCTTGAGGCCAATGGAAAACTCAAGGCCTCGAACGCCGTCGCGTCGCTGGAGTCACTCTTCCCGGAAAGCATCACCGTCATCAGAGAGGATACCGAGCTTTCCGTCGATACGCGGGAGGTTCGCGTCGGTGACATACTCGTGATTCACGCGGGCCAACGCATTGCGGCAGACGGTGAGATCGTGCATGGGCGGGCCGGTATTGATGAGAGCCTGTTGACCGGAGAGAGCACACCCGTTGTGAAGGAAACGGGCGATCTGCTTCGCGCTGGGACGCTCAATCTGGATGGTTCGCTACGCGTGCGCGCCACCTGTGTCGGCCCGCAGAGCACGTTGGGGCGGATGGCGGCATTGTTGGAGGCGGCCAAGAACTCCAAGTGCGCGTGGGAACGACTCACGGATCGAATCGCGACGGTGTTCATTCCACTGGCCCTCGTGCTCGCGGCGGTCGGACTGTTTCTCGGTGTGCGACGCGGCGGAGTGGATGAAGGGCTGATGTCGGCCATGGCGGTGCTGCTGATCGCCTGTCCCTGCGCGCTGGGCATCGCGACCCCAATGGCGGTGTGGGTGGCCTTGGGGAATGCAGCCCGACATGGCATTCTGTTTCGCGGTGGGGATGTGATTGAGACGCTTGCCTCGGCGACGGCGATCTGCTTCGACAAGACCGGCACGCTCACCACCGGGGCCGCCTCGGTGAAGGCCTTTCATACGACGGACGGATTGGCGGTCTCGGATGCACTACGAGTTGCCGTAACGCTGGCAGCTGGCTCGAATCATATTCTGTCACGCGCCATTGTTGATTTTGCCCGTGGGGAAGGCAATGCTTCGACATCCCCGTGTTCAAGCCAGACGCTTCCAGGTCGTGGGATCGTTGGCGAGGTGAATGGGAGCGTATCAGCCCTTGGAAACGTTGCGTTGATGGTCGATCAGGCGTGTACGTTGGATTCGAGGCTACGCTCGCGCGTGGAGGCCATCCGCGCTTCGGGAGCACCGTTGGCCTGCATCGGGTGGAACGGTCGAGTTCAGGGCGTGTTTGAGTTCACCGAGCATCTGCGTCCCGAGGCGCGGGCCTCGATGGACGCATTAGGTGCTTTGAGATTGGAGCCGACATTGCTGACCGGTGATCACATGGGTCGCGCTCACGCCGTCGGTGATGATCTATCCATCGACGCAGTGGGTGAACTCACGCCGGAGCGAAAGGTGGTGGAGATTGCTCGTCGGCAGCAGGGCCACGGCGTGGTCGTCATGGTCGGGGACGGTCTCAACGATGCGCCGGCCCTCGCGGCGGCGGACATTGGAATCGCGATGGGCTGCGGAGCGGACATTTCGCGCGAGAGCGCGGGGGTCTGTCTGCTCGGTGGAAACCTTCTTGGAGTTCCCTGGACCATCGAACTTGCCAGGCGGACCGTTCGCACGATCAAGATCAACCTCTTCTGGGCCTTTTCATACAACGTCGTCGGCATCGGCCTCGCGCTGACCGGTCGGCTCAATCCCGTGTTCGCGGCCTTTGCCATGTTGGCGAGCAGCGTGATTGTGATCACGAACTCGCTTCGACTCAATCGCGAACCGAGCGCAGCCCTGCAACCTCCCGCCGTTGCACAGCCTCGCGTCGCATCGCTCACGGAGGCGACGGCATGATCGGCGAACTATCAGCCATCCTTGCCGGCGGATTCCTCGGCTCGGCCCACTGCATCGGCATGTGCGGCGGATTCGCGGCGGCCATCGGGGCGGCGGACATTCCATTCTGGCCGATCTTCGCACGGCAGTTGGTGTACAACGTCGGACGAGTTTTTACCTACGCATTCCTGGGGTGCCTCGCCGGAGCGGGCGGGGGCTACCTGTCCACCATCCAACTCGGCCCGCTCAATATCCAACAGGCGTTCTCAATCCTCGCAGGGACGATCATGTTGATCGTCGGTCTCTCCGCGCTGCGCGTCGTGCGGCTGCCGGCGTCGTGGCTGCGATACACGACCGGTCTGTTCAGCCCGCTCTTCGCGCACCTGTTAAACGCCCGTGGGTGGTCCGGCTATTTCACGGCCGGGATTGCCAACGGGTTTCTCCCTTGCGGACTTGTCTATTCATTCGTGGCGCTGGCTGCGGCGAAGAGCGATCCGCTTCACGGCATGATCCTGATGATTGCATTCGGGTTCGGCACGCTTCCCGCGATGATGCTGATCGGCTGTGGGGCATCCGTGATGACGCACGCGACGCGTGTGAAGGTCTATCGCGTGGCCGCGGTATTCGTCATCGGATTGGGCCTGATCACCGTCTGGCGCGGGTGGCCGCGAGAGGAGCCTTGCTGCCACGACGAGCCGGCGCTATCGTTGCGTGTAAGTCCTCCACCATGAGCCGCGCGACGATCAACTTTTTTCTCGACGGGTTTCTCTTTCTACTCGTAGTGCTATTGATGTGGTTGACGGCCATTCTGAAGTTCATCTTTCCGGTCGCATCTCAAGCGACTGGATGGAGACTCTGGGGCATGAGTTTTGATGCATGGCATCGCATTCATACGGTGGTGTTTGCCGTGTTCGTGCTGGCGGTACTGCTCCACTTAATCCTGCATTGGACATGGGTTTGCGGCTTTGTCGCGGCTCGCGTGGGGAAGTGGAGGGGACGACACCTCTCAACCAATGAAGCGACGCGCACGCTCTATGGCGTCGCAACCCTGGCTCTCATACTGTGTCTGCTCGGGATTGCGTTGTTCGCGGCGCAGTTCGCAATACGCGCTCCCGCGCCGAGCGGTTAATGGAGATGGGACTTCGCGCATCATGGGGCCACGCTGTTGATGTAGTCCTCGATGTTGAGGTAGCCATTTCCATCGGCGTCTTCGGTGCTGTCAGGGCGGTTGGGATCGCTTCGATTGAGGAACTCATAGAAATCGGGCACTCCGTCCCGATCGTGATCCGACGGCAGCCACGGGCTCGTATTCGGCGGGTACATGCCCTCGATTAAGGCGCGATCCGGGACGATGCGTAACACGACCTCGAATCGATAGACTTCCGGGAGCGCGAGGATTCGGTCGATGTCCTGGGGCAGTCGTAACCCGTCGGGAAAGGTGAAGGTCATCCTGCCGAGCATGGCACGTTTGGCCTCTTCAAGGCTTTGTCCCTGCAAGATACGATATTGTCGTGGAAGACACTGGCGATTCGGGTCGTTCTGAGGGGTGAACCACAGGACTTCCGCTCGAGTTCCGTCGTGCGGGCCTATCATGCGCAACATGGGGTCGGTGAATGGATCATATCCGGGCGGCGGCGCGCCCACGGGATTCTTGGCCACGACGTATGCGAGTTCATCACAAAGTCGCTGATCTAGGCCGTCTCGAAATCCCATGCTCGCGCCCGCCCCACTGAGCACGTACGGTGCCATGAAAGAAATCGACTGAGTCGCGACAGTGGGCGTTGGCACGGCCTGATCCAAGCGATACGGTGCTTGCTGTTCAGGCGTCAGGAGTTGCACCTGGCAATACGTGTTGGTGGGGCCGCATTGGCCGGTGTTACTAACAAAGTAAGACACTCCTACGTCCCACTGGGGCTGCGAAGACAGTAGGCGGCGTGGTGTCCTGTTATTCAGCAGGAAGAGTCTGGTGAGTCCCCGCGGGTCGGCAGGCTCGGTGACCAATAACGCATCAAGCAAATTGGGATTTGAACGTGGCGAATTCAGGCCCATGTAATACGCATTGTTCGAAAAATTTACGCTTGCGCCGCTGGCCAGATTGGCCGGAAATGCCTCCTGCCAGTTGTAGACCAGGTTGTTTCTGATATCGAGAGTACCGCCGGATGTCACCCGGGGGTTTCGAGCGGCGTTGTGCGCCAGGATGTTGTGATGGAGGGTGAGGTTGGCGAGCCGCGTGGGGACATTCGCGCCGGAGGATGCCGCACACAATAGTCCCAATCCTTCGGGGCCGTAATCTTGCCCGTACAGTGCCGCTTCCGCCACGATGCACCACTGGATGGTTACGTTCTCCACGAAGTCGCCGATGCCAATGGTGTCGTCGATGCCCCACGAAAAGGAACAGTGATCCAAGACGACATTCGACACCGTTAGATTTGCCACCACCTGGTTATGGTTGCCCCCACGGTCAATGGTTAGGCATTGCATGTACCGACCCTGCAGGTAGTCCAGGGCCTCGTCGAAATAGGGACGAAAACGAAGATATCTCACCACGACGTCGTTGGTGCGAACGATCAAGCCGCGATGCGCGATGGTGATTCCGGGCGGCGGCGCAGTCTGGCCCGCGATGTAGATGTACGGATGATCAATTCGGATGGGTTCGTCGAGTACAATCGTTCCTCCGACCTGAAAGATGACAAACCGAGGGCCTGACGCCTCCAGCGCCGCGCGGAGGCTGCCTGACGCGGTGATCCATCGACCAGTGGCGTTATCCCAAGTTTTGTCCGCCAGCGTGGTCACAAACATGACGCGCGGTGTCATGCCTGAAAGCCCGCGTCCGCCAAAGGCCTTCGCGCCAAACCCCTGCGCACCGAGGAACACCGGAATGGCAGCCTCGGGGGGGGATTCAAACACATAGGCACCACCCGACGGAATTCGCCCGGAGCGGGTTGCGTTGGACGGGGATGGAGGTCCGGCATGACTGCGCGATGCAGAACCGGCCAGAGCAATCCACGTTATGGTGAACAGAAGTCGTGATGAAAAGCACATGTCTGATTTCGGGGTTGGGAGACCATTTCAGAACGGCGAGGAAAACGGTTTGGCGGGGAGAGACGCATGCGGGTTTTCTTTCATCACATGCGTTTCTATCGGTACCTTATGAGATCGCGGGGGCCGCGTCAAGGATTTCACACGCATGGAAAGCACGAGGATCATCGCGTGTCGATATTCGGTGTGCTCCAGGGCGCATGCAGCCGCACAGTCCTCTTGCGGTTACACTTCAAGTCGCCCATGAAACCGTCGCGTCAATGGATTGCGCCCCGGTGAAGCGCGATATACGACAAAGCACGGTCGATTCTCCGATTCGTGGACAGCCCTTATGCCGGACACGCCGAGCACGCTCACACATCCTCTGGATTCGACCCCACCCGGTCAACGCTATCGTGCCCCCGTTCGGCTGGTCGGTGCACAGGCTCACATCGAGCGGCCGCGCTCCGCGATCATCCTCACGGCTCTGAGCTTGCTCATTTCCTGCCTTGTGTTTCCACCCGTCAATTGGGGACTGCTCGGGTACGTCTGTCTCGTCCCGTGGCTGGTTTGCATCTGCACGGCATCGAATGCGAAGCTCATCTACCTGTTGAGCTGGCTGTTTGGGCTTGGCTACTTTGCGTTCAACATCGCATGGATGTACGCCGTCACGATCCCCGGTTATGCCGCCCTGTCCATTTATTATTCTCTGTACTTCCCGCTGGCTGCGTGGCCGATTCGGCACATGCATCAGCGGCACGGAGTGTCGGTGGCTCTCAGCACGGCGATCGTGTGGACCGCGGTGGAGTATCTGCGCTCAATCGGGGAGTTGGCGTTTCCGTGGCTGCTCCTGGGGCACACGCAATACAAGTTTCTCAGCATCATCCAAATCGCCGACCTCGTCGGGGTGTATGGCGTGACGTTTTTGGTGGCGATGGTGAACGGGTGGATCACGGACCTGTTGATTCAGCCTATTCTCATCTGGCGATCCGATCAGATCGCGCGGCTTCCGTTGGGGACGCTTTCACTTGCGCTGCTGTTGATCGGCTCGTTGACGTATGGGTGGTATCAGAGTTCCGAGAGTTCGTATCAGCCGGGGCCGAAGGTGGCCGTGGTGCAGCACGACTTTCCTCAATATGTGGATGAGCGCGCCTGGCGCACCAGCCCGGACATGGTCTTTCGCTCGTATTACGCCCTGGGCGAGATGGCAGCGAAGGAAAGGCCTGACGTGATTGTCTTTCCGGAGACGGTCATGACGGGGTACCTCAACGACGAGTTCATTCAGGCGACACCGGCTCAACTCGATGAGATTCGTCAGCGGCGATTTCCAACCTGGGATCGGAACGATGTCCTTACGCTGCAAAGCATAAGCCGGAAACTCCGGGATGATTTTCAGACGCTCTCCACGTCGTCCGGGATACCCATTGTCATCGGATGTTCAGCAATGGAATGGAAGCCCACGGCCCTGCCGCCGCGCGCGGAGGGGTTCAATTCGGCGTATCTCCTCGTGCCCGGTCGGGATCGCCCCGTCGCGCGATATGACAAGAATCATCTCGTTCTTTTTGGGGAGTATGTTCCGTTTCGGTATACCTATCACGGGCTGTATCAATGGTTGAACTCACTGACGCCGTGGGGACAGCAGGGAGCCGAGTATTCGCTCGGGGCTGGAAGCGGATTCAACGCCTTCGAGTTTGAAGCCAAGTCGCAGAACGGGCGACGCTATCGTGCCGGGACACCGATCTGCTACGAGGAGATCATGCCGTACATCGGGCGCGAGTTTGCCCGGCCGCGCCCGAACGGTCCGGAGAATCAGAAGAACTGCGACATGCTCTTCGCCATCAGCAATGACGGGTGGTTCCTGCACACGGCGGAGCTTGAGCAGCATCTGGCCGGCGCGGTGTTTCGGGCCGTGGAGAATCGCATCAGCATTGCCCGTAGCGTGAACACCGGGGCGAGTTGCTTTGTCCACCCCAACGGGCGGATCGTGGATCGCGTGGAGATGGCGAAGGAGCTGCGACCGCACCTTGCGGCCGTTCAGACGGCGTTGACGGAGTGTGCGGTCGCGTGTGCCGGCTTGTGCAACAAACCCGGTCAAATGGACGAGGAGGCTGCATTCGATGTGACGGTGCGCAAATTGCACACAACTCTTCAACCTCTGGGCAAGCCATTTCAATTTATGCACGACCGTATGCTCAATCTGAGAGCAAAGTATGAGAGCGTCAAGCGGATGAAGCGGATACCTGAGGCCCCACCTAGTGGGAATCGAGAGAAGAGCCTGGATGTACTATACGGCCAGATCACCGACGACCTCGACACTGTGCAGCGATGGCAGGATCATCCAGACACCGCGCCGGGGTACCAACTCTCGCAACTGCCGGTGGATGGGCGGCTCACGCTCTTTGCCCGCTGGGGCGATTGGTTCAGCCAGGGATCGGTCGCGTTGTCGGGGATGATGCTGCTCGATTGGATGCTGCGGCGAATCTGGCGCAAAATGGCGGCGAAGGATTGACCAGTGTCGTGCGTGAAGGGAGTCCGCGAATGATCCAGTACCAGAAACAAACCTTCAGGGGCCGCATGGTCGTACTGCTCGGCTGCCTTGCGTCAGTCGGCTGTATGCCGGAGTTGCGACGACCGCTGTCGACGGACGGACAACGGCAGATTCGCGGGGAGGCGCTGATGTTTCTGAAGGAGGCCGTCAAGTCTGACGACCCCACGCTGCGCATCCAGGCGCTCGAGGCCTTGCAAACCGTCGCCGCGGCTGATGGCATCCCCTACATTATGGACAACATCGACAACGGGTATGCCGGCGTGAGCTTCGCCGCGCTGATGTCGGCCGGCGCGATCCAGGAAAAACGCTGCCTGGAGAAAACGCGGATCCGCGCCGAGGACAGCGACCCGCACGTCCGCATCGCGGCCATCTATGCCTTGCATCGACTGGGCGACACCAAGCGAACGAGCGAACTGGGGGAACTGCTGATGAACCATCCCGATGCGCGGGTCCGGGCCAACGCAGCCGTGGCCATCGGTCGCCTCGGCGAGAAGGGATCGGCGGGACTCTTGCGAACGGCAAACCATCGCGAGAAGAAGGACGTCGTGAAGATGCAGATACGAGAGGCGCTGGCCATGCTGCACGATCAGCGGGCGACGGATGAGTTGATTTTCGCGGGGTATAGTGCCGTGCCGGATCAGGCGCTGCCGGCACTGGCGTTTTTGGCTGAGGCGAAGAATGACCGGGCCGAGGACTTGTTCCGACATCGATTGCACAAGGCGGAGATACCGGAATTGCGATTAATTGCCGCTCGCGGGCTTGGGCGGCTCGGCAACAACGCGGGCTACGATATAGCCTGCGCTCACCTGTTCTTCGACTCTCCGCAGCGGAATCGAAAGAATGATCCGCCGGAGCAGCAAGTCGCGCGAGTTCGCTCGCTTGCCGCTCTGGCGTTGGAAGCGATCAACGATCCTGATTCGCTCGGCCCGCTGAGTGATGCCTTTCACGATGAGCAGCAGGGCATGGCGGCTCGATTGGCCATCGCAAGGGCTACTGTAGGAATCACGAACTCTTTGGCCCACCGCGCGACCGCCTCCGGGCATCCCGTGAACTAGCCGGGGGCGACTCCCATGCGCTGGATTGCCTTTTCAATTGTCGTGTACGTCGTCACGGTCTTGCAGACCGCCGTCGTGCCGTTTCTGGGCGTGCATCACACCCAACCCGATTTGCTCATTATCCTCGCGGTGTACTACGCCCTGACGGCTCGGGCGCAAGACGCCCTGCTTGCGGCATGGTGCATCGGACTCGCGGCCGACCTGACGGGGCTGGGCTTCGCCCGGCACGGGGGCGTGGGACTTCATGCGTTCACGCTGGGGTTGATCGCGATTCTGATTGTGAACACGCGGGACTTCACCTTTCGCGACAGCGTCATCACGCGACTGGTCTATACATTGCTCGCGGCGTTTCTCCAATCCATGATCGTGGGGCTGCATCTCTACTACACCGCCGCGAACCGGCCGGCCTTGATCGACGTTGTACAGGGGAGCCTGTATTCAGCGGTGTTCACGGCCTTGCTCGCGCCCTATGGGCATTGGGTGCTGGGGCGCATGCGTCACATGCTGGGACTTGGTACGGTGGGCCGTGTGCGCCTAGGATGAATGCGCTTCACGGAGAGTACGATCCAGCGATATGTTCGAGCGGCGTCTTAGAATTGTTCTGACCTTTCCTGTGCTTTGTCTGCTCGCAGTCATCTTGCGCCTTGCGCAGTTGCAGATTCTCCACGGCGAGGACTACGACCAGAAGGCGGACGCAGCACTCATTTCTCCTCGACAGTATCTTCCACCGTTGCGAGGCGCGATTAAGGATCGGCTCGGGCAGGTGCTCGTGTCCGACGAGCCGGCCATCGATGTAACGGTCCATTACGGCGCACTAGCGATGAATGATTCGTATGTGCTGCTGCTGGCCAATCGGATTCGCAAGAAGGAACCGGCGTGGAGCAGTGCGACTCCCGCCGAAGGCTTGGAGGAGGCGCGGCGACGCATCGGTGAGATGTGGACGACGCTTCAGACGCTGTCAGGCCGCAGCCTGAAGGAGCTGCGCGATCAGCGGGATGCGGTGTGTCAGTCAGTGGAGCGACTTCGTGACTATCTATGGTCCGCTCGACGAGACAAGGGGTTCGACGATACCAAGCAGAAACTACGTCTGCGCGAGGAGGAGATGTTTCATCCGATCCTGCGGGACATCTCCCCGGAGGCCCGCACGCGAATTGAGTTGGAGTTAACACGATGGCCTTTCGTGCGGATTGAGCCGTCGGTGCGGCGTGTGTGGCATGACGGGTCGCAGCCCATGTGTCACATCCTTGGTCAGATCGGACCGATTTCGCCGGAACGGATTGCGAATGATCCCGGCCGGGATGATCCGCTCGCCGCTTATCGCGCTGACGATGACGCGGGCATTTCGGGCGTTGAACGGGTCAGCGAAGCGATGCTGCGCGGCCAGCGCGGTTTTGAGGAGAAGGATCTCGATAAGAATCTTCGCACCCGTCAATCGCCGAAGGATGGTCTCGACGTTCAATTGACCATTGACCTCGGGTTGCAATCGCAGGTCGAGCGCATTTTGAGCGAGGTCGTGACCGCGCATCCGGCGTCGACCGGGGCCAGCGCGGTTGTGTTGGACGTGGAGTCGCGCGAAATCCTGGCGGCGGTCAGTGTGCCGACCTACGACCGCACGGCCCTGCGCGAGGATTACAAACGCCTGCGCGATGATGCGAAGTCGCAGCCGCTGCGGTTTCGGGCGGTGCAGGATCGCTATCAGCCCGGCTCGATTATAAAACCTGTGGCCCTCCTTTCGGCCTTTGCGAACGATCTGTTCACGCCGGAGACGCGAGTGAATTGTGTGGGTGCCTTGATCCCTGGGGCAACGAAATGGCACTGCTGGACGCATTGGCGCGGTATGCCGGGGCACGGTGACATGATCGCCGAAGAGGCCTTGCAGCACAGTTGCAATGTCTACTTCTACACGCTGGGCCAGCGCGTCGGGGCACATCGGCTGACCGAGTTCTACCGCGACTTCATCCTGGGGCCGGCGGATCGGCTGCAACCCCTTGCGGAGCGCGGCACGCAGTTGATCGAAGAGAGCCGGGGGTTGATTCCGCTGCGCGATTGGCTGAAGGAGCATCGCCACCGGGCCTTCTCCGACGCCGACGGGCGTAATTATGCCATTGGTCAGGGTGAAATACAAATTACACCCTTGCAGGCGGCCAACATGTTTGCGACGCTGGCGTCGGGGGTGTATCGCGACCCGACGCTGGTGGCCAACGACGGACGACCGCGCCCGCCGGTGGCGTTTCCGAAGGTCAGTCCGCAGGCGTGGCAAATCATGCGCAAGGGGTTGTACCGCTGCGTGAACGAAGAAGGCGGCACGGCCTTCAAGTATGCGCACATGAACGAACTGCAAATCTGCGGCAAGACGGGGAGCGCGGAGTGTGTTCCGCGAATCATCGAACGGCGATACACGTTCAATGTGCCCATCGGCGAGGGGACAACAGAGACGCGCAGCATTGAAGCTCCGACCATCGAAGCGGCGCGAGAGTGGCTCGGCATTCCGACGAGCGTGGCGTGCATCAGCCGGGAGATCACGCGACGATGGCCCGAAGCGGAGACGGCCAAGGTTGAGTCGGTCGGACCGGATGGTGCCGGCGCGAAGATCCCGACACATGCCTGGTTCGCCGGCTTCGCGCCGTATCACCAGCCGCGCGTGGCGGTGGCGGTGATCATCGAGTTCGGCGGCGGCGGCGGCTCGACCGCCGGCCCGGCGGCGAAGGCGATCTTCGAGGCGCTGCTGGCCAGCCCGCGTGGCTACCTTGCGGCGGAGCGGATGGCGGGCGTGAGTCCGTAGCCTGCCCGATACTCAGTCCTTTTTCAACGCCGCAAGCCCGGCCTCGGCGCGAATCCTGTTTGCCGCCGCGAAGAGTTTGCCGTCGCTCGAGAGGAATCGAGACAGTTGGCCTGTGGAGATGCAGAGCAACGCTCCCGTGTCGCTGAGCTTGCCGGAGGTGTGGGTCAGCACGTCCAACGCCGCGGCTGCGAGAAGCACGAATGCTGGATTGCGCGATGACACCTCGATGCGACCGGCGGCTGTGCGATGCTGCGTCCATTCTTCGGGCGGTGTCCAGTTGGTGGTGAGTGGCTCGCGCAATTGCAGGGCCAGTTCGCGCCGAAGTCGCCGCAGGGCGCGGGCCTTGTTTTCGTGTTGCGAGCGGCTTTCCTCCGCGATGACGAGGAGTCCGGTTGGTTTGTGACGCAGACGCACGGCGGAGCTGGTCTTGTTGCGTTTCTGGCCACCGGGGCCGCTGGCGCGATAGGTGTCGACGTCACACTGCTTGAGCAGAGCCGTGTCGTCCGAACGCAACCAGTTGTCACGGGTGGCGGCCATGCGGGCATCGTCGGCGAACAGACCAGAACCCGCCACCGTCGTAGATTGGAAATCATCCATCCGAACGGCTCTAATCACATTCCATGCGCGGGTTGCTGCCTTATTGTTTCCTCTGTTTCGTACATGCCGCTATGGCGAGCGGTCAGACGTCCGCCACCAAACCCACCTCGACCGCTTTGGGAGATGTCGAGCGCGAGGTGATGGAGAACATCCGTCACCAACCTTTGGGCAAGGGTATGGTGGATGATCTGAATCTCCCCGACGAGTTCCTGCGTCGTGCCGCCGATCGGATCATCCGGCAAACGTACGAAGAGCGCTATCGCGCCGTGCTCCCGGATGAACAAACGAAAGAGCACGCCCCACCCGGTGAGGCCGACTCAGCGCCCAGTGTCCCCGCGATCGCGATTCGCCGATTTCAATCGCCGACGGAGGTGGCGGCGTATCGCACTACCCTGCGCGAGGATCGCCCGCCCTTGCGTGGGTTTCGAGCCCCGATTCGAGGCGAACCCATTCAGGACTGGCCGTTTGAGTGGCCGTTTGATTCGGCACCGCCGGAGGTACGACAAGCCGCCGAACATGTTGCCAAACGGCTGGCGCGAGATGGAGTGCTGGCCACGACCGCCGCGTTGGTTGATGTGCTTGGGGAGAAATTGCTGCGGAAGGATGCGGCGGATTTATTGAGGCGTGTGGGAATGCCGGTCGACATGCTCGAATGCTTTGGTGCGTCCGAGCACGACGGCTCCCTCATTAAACTGCTCCAGGAAATACGAGACCGAAGGCGGAGGTCTTCATCAGAATGTGAAAGATGGCTGGCAGGCATCCCGTTTGCTTGGAAGCCATCCGGATTTCGTGTCGCCGTGGACAGCGGGGGGCGCGATTGTGCGATGCTGCGCCTGCAAGTCACCCGCGGCGATTATTGGGACGGAGAGGGTGACGGGTGCAGCGTGGATATCGCGCGGCAACTCATTGCGAATATCCCCGATGCGAGGTTTCTGATTCACATTGAGGATCGCTTCGTCAAGCAATTCCTGAAGTCGGCAAAGAACTGGCCCCTCGGCGAGCGCGGCCGCGTGACGGTGCTGCCCGAGCACGGGACGGTGGGGCAATGGGCACAGGACAACGCGAAGGTGGGTTTCCTCGGAGAAAAGAACAGCACGTCGGCACTCACAAAAGTTGTCACGATGGTACCGAGATATGCAAGCCGACGTGAGGATGGATCGGTCTTTGTGCCCGGCGAGTCATTTCTTGCGGATCGTCTCAGCGCAGCTGGCCACGAGATTCGGCATTCCCGTCTGCTGTTTCAAGGCGGGAATCTAATCGCCGTTCGTGATCCAAAACTAAACAAGCTTGTTCTACTGATCGGCGAGGCGGAAATTTATCGCAACACGGCGCTTGGCCTGACACGCAGCCAGGCGGAGGAAGCGTTTCGAGTCGAATTCGGCGTCGATGAGTGCATGGTTCTCCCTGCCGTTTCGTATCACATCGATTATGAAGTCTCTTTCCGGGAGCATGACAAGGACCTGATCGTGTTCGTCAATGATTCTGGGGCCGCGAGGGAGATCATTCTCGACGTCGGATTGGATTGCCTCAAGGCGGCGGGCGTACTGGACATCACGGCCTACAGGGTTGCGAAGGAACAATTACAATCTCATAAGAACAGTGAGTTTCTAGGCTTGCTAATGGGTCCATTGGGGCAAACTGCCGCCGTGAAAGGCGGTTTTCCTGTTTCGTTGGCGCGACACTTTTCAACAGGACCGGTCGATTCCGGAGTTGGTAATCTGCAGCGATTCCTGTTGGCCGTGGACCTATTGGCAGCGGAGGTATTGCCTGCCGGGGCTTGGCCGAGCGACCCCCATAGCCAGGCATTTCTGCGGTCGATATTGCGACGAAGCGATGACCGAAAACACTTTCAGAAACTGCTTGCCGATCGAGGATGGGTGATATCACACATTCCCAGCCTCGCCGAAGAGGGTCAGAGCATCAATTACCTCAATGGAATTCAGGCTCGGAGACACTATCTTATGCCTGCGTATGGAGGCCTTTTCGACCGGCTGGACATGGTTGCACAAAGGTGTTTTTCTGAGTTGCTGCCATCGGAAATACGAGTCGTCCCTATACACTGCGGAGAAAGCCAGAGGCGAGTTGGGGCGGTTCGCTGTTCGGCTGGCTCATACCCGAAAATAGGCTCTTAGCTGGCATGTGGGGCAGAATCCACACTCTTTTGAGTCGTAATCGGCAACAGGCGGTAATTCTCGACATGGGGCATACCGAAATGGAAAACACCGCCTTCTGCAAAGAAACTGCACGGCGAACGCGTAAGTGGTTGAAATGACTGGACAAGACTGGTATGCTGGGGTTTCATGGGAACCTGCTAGTTTCGGCGGAGTACAAATCTGTCGTCTGATAATCGAGTGATTCCGGTCACTTAGTTGCGCAGGGTTCATGTAGCGCAATGGTCGGGTCCGAACGGATTCGCCCTTGTCGGGGTGTTGTTTTTATCTTTTGGAGAAATTGAAATGCGACAAAGTCGAATCGTGATCCTTGCAGTGGCCATGCTTGCCCAGGCCGTTGGCTTCTCCGGCGTGGCGAATGCCGAAAGCGAACTCTGGTCGATCCGCGAGGGTCGCAGTCTGATCGTGTTGGATCAGTCAGCGCTGAGCAAGGCCGGCCTGTTGATCTCGTCGGATGTCGGTCGAACGACGGAGCCGATGCTGGTGGACGTGGCCCCTCATACGCCATACGCCGCAGTGGTTGACGATTTGAAGACCGGGCAATTCAACGCGCTTCAGGTCTTCCACTTGGGCGGTCTGACGATCAACAGTCGCGTCGGTCAGCACATCATGACGTCGATCCTGATTGATGGGTCGGTATTGGCGGCGCAATCGTTGCAGGACAAATCGCTGGATCAAAGCCCCCGCCTCATCGTTTCCGGCGGTGATCGGTTTGTGGATGTTCCTTCCGGCGGCTTCGGCATTCAGGACGGATCGCTCGTGATTTCGCCGACGTTGGCGGCTCAGCTCGGCCAGGACCAACTGTCCGGAGTCAGCATTGGAACGGTCACGATGAATCTTGTCTTTGAAGTTCCGCATCCCACGCACGAAGAGCCATCAGGGCAACGCGTGTGTGCAAATCCGAATACCGGCCCCGATGTGATTGTCGGCGGACTTGAGGCGGGCGGCGCGGCGGTGCAAAACTACACTGCGGTCGGCTCCATCGATGCCATTGCGATCGCCACGACCTCCTGCAACATCGGCAATGTGAACGTTCAATGGCAGGCCAACAACAATCTCCACCCCGTGATTGGGGGTGCGCTTTATCGATACAAGGTCACAAGCGGTTCCGGGCGCATGGAGCAGATCGGGCTTGGCTGGCTGAAGCACGGCTTTACAGCGTTGACGGGCAGTCTTTGCTGCACTTGCAATGGACAGGGGGGAGCCGTACTTGGTCAGGGTTGCTCTGATCCGTACACGGCGTCCCGCAATGGAACGCAAACCGCCTTGCCGGGCGCGCTCGGCCCCCGGTTTCAGGTGAACCCCCACACCGGCGTCTATACATTTCCCTACATGTTCCGAGGCGTTGCGATTCCCGGTGGTGAGTCCAACATCACTCGACGAGTTCAGTCGCAGTTGACGGACCTGGACCCGGCTCAGAATGCCGGCGCCACCTACTGGATCGAGGCCCAATACGTCACGCAAGACGATGCAACGGCCGGCAATCAGAATAACAACGCATCGTATGCGCCGGCAACCGTTACGGGCAATGCGACGAACTGCACTGTGTCCGCATCAAACGGAACGACGGTTCGCATGAAGGGGGCCTTGCAAGCGTGGAAGGCATTCGATGCGGCTGTGACGGAGACGCTGATCGACGTACCAGAGGATAGCGGCCTTCCAACAGGTCGCGTGATCCTCGAGGCGAAGGCGACCTCGTTGGGCGGAGGCCTTTATCATTATGAGTATGCGTTGCTCAACATGAATTCGGATCGGGCGATTCAGAGCTTTAGCGTTCCCGTTTCGCCTTATGCGACTGTATCCAACATCGGATTCCACGATGTGTTCTATCACGAGCCGGACGGTTGCGGCAGCTCTGCGGCGACTCCGATCACGTTTGACGGAACCGATTGGCCGGGCATGGTTTCCGGCGGTAACGTTCATTGGGATATGGTCGGGCTTACAGGATCGGGTGCCACCGCTCCCTGCAATTCAAATGCACTCCGCTGGGGAACGACGTACAACTTCCGCTTTGATTCGGATGTACCTCCTGCCAGTGGAAAGGCCGCAATCGGTCAATGGAAGGTCGTGAACTCGGTCGACGCGACCACCGTATTGCCGGAGGATGTGACGTGTCTGCGCGGCGACATGAACAACGACAGCCTGGTGGATGGCGGCGATATCGCACGCATGTCAGAAATCCTCGTGACCGGCAGCAGCACCGCCCGCGAGAAGTGTGCCGGCGACCTTGAACTCACCGCTGATTTCAACGTGGATGCCGACGACATCGACAATTTCGCCACTTGCTTGCTTAACGGCGGCGGCTGCTAAGCATTCGAGCTGATCGACTTTAGGAGGGTGGAGGGAAGAGCCGGGTCCATGTGACCCGGCTTTTTCGTTTTTACTCGATTTTGCGGTTGTACCAGACGTTGGTCACGTCATCGTCGGCCAAGGCCGACGGCTAAATGGGGCGTTGGCATGACGCAATCCGCTCGTCGTGCCCTCGTCGGAAGTGCTCGGTGATCGTACAATCCGGGCGGCTCGCCCACTGGTCGGGTGGGCCGTTGACATCGATCGAGAGCAGCACGAATGAGCGACGCGAAACCCGAGAACATCCGAAACCTCCCCATCGTCGATGAAATGCAGGATTCGTACCTGCGCTATGCCATGAGCGTGATCGTGGCTCGCGCGCTGCCCGACGTGCGCGACGGCTTGAAGCCCAGCCAGCGGCGCATTCTCGTGGCCATGAATGATCTGAACCTCAGCCCGCGCAGTGCCCATCGAAAGTGTGCCAAAATCTCCGGCGACACCTCCGGCAACTATCACCCCCACGGCGAGGCCGTCGTCTATCCGACGCTGGTGCGCATGGCCCAGACGTTCAACATGCGTTATCCGCTGATCGACGGGCAGGGAAACTTCGGCTCGATCGACGGCGACCCTCCGGCGGCCATGCGATACACCGAGGCGCGGATGGCGCACCCGACCGTCGACATGATGGAAGACCTCGACAAAGAGACCGTGGACTTCATCCCGAACTATGACGAAACGACGACGGAGCCGGTGGTGCTGCCGTCGAAATTTCCGACGCTGCTGGTGAACGGCAGCACGGGCATCGCGGTGGGCATGGCGACCAATCTGCCGCCGCACAATCTGGGCGAGATTTGCAACGGCCTGCTGGCGTTGGTCGCGAACCCGGAGATCACGGTCGAGGAGCTCATGAAGGACGTGCCGGGGCCGGACTTTCCGACGGGCGGGTTCATTTGCGGTCGAACGGGGATTCTCGACGCCTACACGCGCGGGCGCGGGTCGCTGACGCTGCGAGGCAAGACGCACTTCGAGGAGATGAAGGGCGACCGTATTCGCATCGTGGTGGACGAGATTCCGTACGGCATTCTGAAGAACACGATCACCGAGAAGATCGCCGACTGTGTCAAGGATGGGCGGCTGCCGGAGGTAAGCGACGTTCGGGACGAATCGGATCGCAAGTATGCCGTGCGACTGGTGGTGGAGTGCAAGTCGGGGGTCAGCGAAGAGGTGGTGCTGAACAAGCTGTACGAGCACACCCCGTTGCAGACGAGCTACACGATCATGAACATCGCGCTGGTCGGCAAGCAGCCACAGACGCTGTCGATCAAGCAGTTGATGGAGTATTACCTTGAGCATCGCAAAGATGTGATCACGCGACGCACGCGGTTCCTGATGCGCAAGGCACGGCAAAAGGCGCACCTGCTGGAAGGCTTGATCCTCGCCCTGGGCGACATCGACGCGATCATCGATCTGATCAAGAAATCGAAAAGCCCCGACGAGGCCAAGACAGCCTTGTTGGCGAGGGCGCTGCGGCTGGTGGAGTCCGCGTCGCTGGCGAAGTTGTTGCCTACGCAATTTATTCAGCGAGTCTCGAAGACCGACCAGCGGCTCACCCACGTTCAGGCGGCGGCCATTCTCTCGATGCAATTGCAGCGGCTGACCGGGTTGGAAGTAGAAAAGCTGGCGAAGGAATACGGCGCGTTGGTCGACGAGATCGACGGGTATCAGCGCATTCTACAGAGTCCCGAGCTTGTACTCGACATTGTTCGAGAAGACCTGCACGAAATGAAGGCCAAGTACGCCGACGCACGACGCACGCAGATCATTGCGGCCGTCGGCGAGTTCCGCATGGAGGAACTGATCGAAGACCGGCCGATGATCGTGACGATTTCGCATGAGGGCTACATCAAGCGCGTGCCCACGGAGACGTATCGCAGCCAGGGTCGTGGCGGACGCGGTATCCGCGGGAGCGACACGAAGGAAGGCGACTTCATCGAGGATTTGTTCATCGCCAGCACGCATAATTATCTGCTGTTCTTCACGAATCGCGGGCGCGTGTATTGGATGAAGGTCTATGACCTCCCGGAGATGGCTCGCACGGCGCGGGGCCGTTCGATCGCGAATCTGCTGCGGATGCAGGACAACGAGCGACATACAGCGGTGCTGCCAGTGTCGCAGTTCGAGGAGAAGTTTATCTTCTTTGCCACGAGCAACGGCACGGTGAAGAAAACGGCGCTGGGAGCCTTCTCACGGCCGAGGCCCAGCGGCATCATCGCCATCAGCATTGACCCCGATGATTCGCTCATCAACGTTCACCTGGTGAGCGACACGGACGAAGTCGTACTCGGCACGCGGCAGGGCATGGCGGTGCGATTCAACCATACTGACGTGCGGGCGATGGGTCGCGGCGCGGCCGGCGTGCGAGGAATAACCCTGAAGCGCGACGACGTGGTCGTGGATATGGCGGTCATTCGGCCGGAGATGAGCCTGTTGACAGTCTGCGAAAACGGGTACGGCAAGCGGACGGAGATTGAGGAGTATCGCCTGCAAAAGCGCGGCGGCAGCGGCGTCATCAACATCAAGACTACCGAGCGAAACGGTGAGGTCGTGGCCCTGCGCACGGTCACGGATGCCGACGAACTCATGCTCATCACGGCCAAGGGCATCATGCTTCGCACGCCGATTTCCGAGACACGCGAGATCGGTCGAGCGACTCAGGGCGTGCGGTTGATCCGCTTGGACGAAGGGGACAAGGTGGTGTCGGTGGCACGGGTGGCTAAGGATGAGGAGGAAGGCGAGGCACAGACATCGGCCGAGCCAACCAGCCCCGCCCCTGAGGATCAAGGTCCGACAACGGACGTTCCGCCTCCGTGATATCAGGTGCTGTATGGGCACTGACTAAGCGATATTGGACCTGCCATTTAATCCAGTTGTCGTGTGATTACACAGGCCGGAGCATTGCTATAATAGTGGTGGATAGATAGATTAGCCGACACATCGGCCACGAGGCAGGATGGTCAGGGTACGTCCACATGTCCACGATCGAGTTTTCAATTGACTCTCAATTAGCCAATAGGCTCCAAGAACTTGCCGCGTCGGCTGGTGTGGATGTGCCGACGTTTGTACGCGAGACGATTGAGAGCCAACTGGCGACCATCGCTGCGGGGCAGCCTGTCTCCGTTGAAGAGCGGGTTGCGGCATGGTTGACATGGACCGCCGGTCATCCTTGGATCGGCGCGGTGGCAGAGGATGACCGCGAGGGCATCTATGCGGGTCGCGGCGAGTGAGAATCCTGCTCGATACCAACGTTCTTCTTCGATCCGCGCAACCGAAGCATCCACAGTTTCAATTGGCTCGCGACTCCGTACGGAACCTGATCCAACAGAATCACGAAGTCTTCATCGTTCCGCAAAATCTTTATGAGTTTTGGGTCGTCGCCACGCGACCTGTTGATCGGAATGGCCTGAGTCTCAGCGTGCAACAAACCTTGGCAGAGGTGAATGCGATCCGAGCGATGTTTACGCTCCTTCTGGATGAACGGGGCATTTATTCGGAATGGGAACCCCTCGTGACGTCTCATGCCATCACCGGCAAGCGAGCACATGACGCTCGCCTCGTTGCCGCTGCGCTCCGCCACCGTCTCGATGCGATACTTACTTTTAACAATTCGGATTTCTCGTCAATCGCTGTGATTGCCGTGTTGGATCCCAGCTTGGTGGCGAAATCGTAGTTGGCCGACTGTGAGTCTAACTGTCGCCCAACCATCGAATGTATGGAAAAAGACGTATGGCGGCCGGCGCAATCGGGCTTGTGCGAACTGCATTTCTTCGGATGGCCGACCTTCTTGTCCCGCGCGTCTGCGCATCTTGTGGCATGTCGGTACCCGTGGATACTCCTGATTTGTGTGAATCATGCGGGTGGGCGATGTCGGAGTTGGTGTCGCATCCGTATTGTGAGCTATGTGGCGAGGGCCGGGGACCACATTTGTTGCGAGAAGGGATTTGTACGGCGTGTCACGAGGGGAACTCGGAGATTCGTTTTTCACATTTCGTGCGCGTGGGGCCGTTTGCCGAGCCGTTGCGGCAACTCATCCTTCGATTTAAGCGTGAATTCGTGATGGATCACCTTCTCGGCGGATTGATGGCCGGGGCAATCCAGGGGCGTATGGACCCGCGCGAGATCGACGCATGGGTTCCGATCCCGTCCCATTGGCGACGTAGAATTCGACGCGGATTTCAGCCGACGCGGTTACTGGCCGATGCCGCGATCACGCAACACGGCGGGCACGTCGAGACTATCCTGGAGACCGCGAAATACATCCCGCCGATGCATCACGGCATGACCAGCGTCCAGCGTGCATCGGCGATTCGTGGGGCATTTCGCCTGTCACGCAACGCTCGCGTGCGTGGGAAACGCATTATGCTGATCGACGACGTGACGACGACCGGGGCGACGCTTCGCGAGGCACGGCGAACACTAAGAGAGGGCGGCGCAAAGTGGATCGGCGCTGCTGTTTTAGCGAAATGGGAAGAGTTGCCACCGGTGATCGAGGGAGTTGACCCCTCCATGCGGGGCCAGTAGACTTGCATTCAGAGCGAACGATAACCCTTTGAAACTGTTCGCCTTACATTGATTTTATGATACGAGGCTGCGGCGGGGACAGCGACCGGGTTGACCTCGCAAAGACCTTGTGTTGTTCGAGCCAAAGGAGCATTCGCCATGCGAATCAAGGTCAGCGGTCGCCATATGGACGTGGGCGATTCGCTAAAAGCCTATGTGGATGAGAAGGCTGGTAATCTGGAAAAGTTTTATGATCGCGTGCAGTCTGTCGAGGTCGTTTTTGAGCAGGAGGCCGGCAAGCTTCGATGCGAGCTGATCGCTACGGCTGACCACCACGCGACGTTTGTCGCCAAAGAAACTCTTGACGACGCATATGCCAGTTTTGATGCGGCGGTGAAGGACGTGGAGCGCCAATTGACTCGTCACAAGGAAAAGCACCGCAATCGAAAGCACATAACCGATCAGGAGAATCCCGGCGCGGAAAGCTGATCTCCTGTCGTTGAGCAAAGGCCGACTTCCATGAAGATGATGGATTTTGTCGTACGGGATGCCGTCATTGCGGACCTCCAATCGACCGACCGCAACGGCGTGATTCGTGAGATGGTCACGGCATTGGTGTCGGCCGGGGCGTTGAAAGCGGAGGATGGCGAGACAGTGTTTCGCGCCGTCTCGGAGCGGGAGCGTCAAGGCTCGACGGGATTCGGCAAGGGCGTGGCCGTTCCGCATGTGAAGCACGCACGGGTGCCGCGGATGATGGCGGCGATCGGGCGCAGTTCTGCGGGAGTTGATTTCGCGGCATTGGACCGTGCCCCGGTCTATACCGTGGTGCTGCTGCTGTCGCCTCCAGAGAAGCCGGACGAGCATTTACAGGCGATGGAGAGCATCTTTCGACACCTTCAGCGGGACAATTTCCGCCGCTTTCTAAAGCAGGCCGAGACGACCCAGGCCATTCTGGAGTTGATCGAAGAGGCCGACGGGATGCAGGCGGGCTGATCGAGCGGACTCACTGTCGCCGTGGCTGCCATTGCATTCGCGTGGCTTGCATTACACTGAGGAACCCAATCACGGCGCATGCCGGAGTCGACATGGACGGACGGAATGTCTTCAACGAATCTGCGAGTCGAACGCGATGTGACGGTCCCCAACAAACAGGGGCTTCATGCGCGACCGGTGTTGCGATTCGTCGATTTGGCGTCCAAGTTCGACTCGTCCATTCGCGTCTGCAAGCGGGACACGTCGGTCGACGGAAAAAGCCCCATGGAGATGATGCTGCTCGAAGCCACGCAGGGCACGGTTCTCACGATCGTGGCCGAGGGCGAGGACTGCGAGAAGGCGGTCGTGGAATTGTCTCGACTGGTCAGCGAAGGTTTCGGCGAGCAATAATCGCCCGCCCCCCCATTCGTCTCTCAGGCTCCAGTTTTCCTTCACCTATCTCCACACGCGGAGGCGTCTCATGCCTCTAAAGCGCGGCATCGGCGTGTCGTCCGGCGTCGTCATCGGGCCGGCCATTGTGCTGGAGACCGAAGAGACGCGCGTACCGCGCCGGACGATTCAACGGGCACAAATCGAATTTGAGATGGGCCTTTTGACCAAGGCATTTGAGTCCGCGCGCAGCGCGATCCAGGAGGAGCGCATCGAGTTTTCTCACCGGGCCGGTACGGAGTTGGCCGACATCTTCGGCTTTCATGAACGGTGGCTGGCCGACCCGAAGCCGCTGAAGGAAATCGGGCAACTCATCGACGAAAAGCTGTACAGCGCGTCGTACGCGGTGAGTGTGTTCATGCGTCGCTATCGGCGCCGCTTTCAGGAGATGGCCAGCCCGTTCCTACAAGAGCGAGCCAAGGACGTCTTGGACATCGAACGCCGACTCCTTCACCAGTTGAGCGGCGAATCGCGCGACGAACTACAGGGCGAGGGCGATCCGGTCATCATCGTGGCCCACGATTTGACGCCGTCTCAGATTGTCGCCATCGAAAAGACAAAGCGTCTGCTCGGGTTTGTTACCGATGCCGGCGGCCCCACGTCGCACACGGCCATCATCGCGGCGGGGCTTGGCATTCCAGCGATCGTCGGCCTCGAAGACATCACGTCGAATGCCTCCTCGGGCGACATATTGATCCTCGATGGCACCCACGGTGTGGTCGTCATCAATCCGGACAGCAATCAACGCCGCGAATATGCCGAGCGGGCGGTCCACTTGCAGGAGGTCCGGGCGAACCTCGCGGAGCTGCGCGAGCTTTTCGCGGAGACCAAGGACGGCTACATCGTCCAACTGCTGGGAAATATAGAGTTTCCCGACGAAGTGCCCGGTTGTATCGAGCAGGGTGCGACGGGGATCGGCCTGTTCCGCACGGAGTTCCTGTTTATGCAGGACAGCGGGCCACCGACCGAAGATCAGCAGTACGAGGCATACAAGACGGCGGCGGAGGCGCTACAGGATCGGCCGCTGGTTATTCGCACGATGGACGTCGGCGGTGACAAGTTGATGCCCAGCGGGACGTGGGAGCCGGAGAAGAACCCCTTCCTGGGTTTGCGTTCGATTCGCTACAGCCTGCAACATCTGGCGATCTTCCGTCCGCAGCTTCGGGCGATTGTTCGGGCCAGTGTGCATGGCGACGTGCGGATCATGTTCCCGCTGATCTCGCGCATCATGGAACTGCGCCAGGCGAAGTTCGTGTTGAACCTCGTCAAGGAGGAACTCGAAGAGGAAGGGTTTGACTTCAAGAGCGAGATCCCGGTCGGCGTGATGATCGAGACACCGGCGGCCGCTATCTGTGCACGGGAACTGGCAACTGAATGCGAGTTCATGAGCATCGGCACCAACGACCTAATTCAATATACGCTCGCCGTGGATCGGGCCAATGAGCGCGTGGCCCAACTCTACACGGCGGCCGATCCGTCGGTCCTTCGATTGATTCGACAGGTCGTTCGGATTGGAAAGCACATGAAAGTCCCGGTGAGCATCTGTGGCGAAATGGCCGGCGACCCGATGTTCACTATCTGGTTGGTGGGCATGGGGTTACAGACGCTTTCGATGGCTGCCGGCAACATCCCCAGGGCGAAGAAGATCATCCGCAGCATTACGATGGCCGATGCCCAGCGGGTGGCCCGTCGGGTTATGACCTTTGAAACCGAGCGGGAGGTGTTAAACTACCTCCGCGACGAGACTCGCAAGGTGTGGGGAGACATCTAACAGGGTCCATTCGGCCGCCTCGACCAGTTGCGGATCGGCACAAAATCGTGCCCGTCCGCCACTTGCCGGGACGGTGAGTGAAAAAACCAGGTTCCGAACCGGGTGCGATGTTCGCACTACGGATTTCGGATCGCATCCAGTATGAATTGAGAGAGGGATCACCATAGGATTGCGCTATCGTTTGGCGATTCGCTTTGCCGTAGAAGGCGATCTCCGATTTATCTCCCACCACGACTCCATGAGACTCTTCGAGCGCGCCTTAGCGCGAGCGAATCTGCCCGTGCGGTTTTCCTCGGGGTTTAATCCCCGCCCCCGCCTGCGACTGGCCTTACCCCGGCCGGTCGGCGTCGCGTCTCGCGACGAGCTTCTTGTGGTGGAATTGTCGCATGAGACGGATCCGGCCGGCGCGCAAGACGCGTTGGCCGCCCAGATGCCTGAGGGCATCACGCTGCTGTCCGCCGAGATGCTCGCGGACACCGACCAGCGCCGACCATGCGAGGCAACGTTTGTGTTGCCGATCACATCCGACGAGGCCGACGCAGTCGCCCGCCGGGTATCGGAGTTTCTGGCGTCTGACAAAGTTCCCGTTGAACGAATTGATCGAAAGACCAAGCATCGACGCAGCGTCGATCTTCGTGTGTTTATTAAAGACGCGCGAATCGATGGCTCGCACCTGACCTGGACGCAGACCGTCGGTCAGGAAGGCTCGGCCCGAATGGGCGAGTTGCTCGATGCCTGGGGTATGGCTGCCCGCGACCGCCTGCATCAGGTGCTTCGCGTGAGCGTGGCCTACCTGAGTTGAGCCAACGATCACCGACCGCGCATCTTTAGTTCGTGACTCCCCGGAAAGGCACCCATCGTGGCAGACCCCAAGAAGAAGACCCGGACAAAATCCGCATCCACCCCAGCCCCTCGCGCCAAGAGCGCCGCAGCCCCCGCGCGTGGCCGTCGAAAGCCGCCGGCATCGGTGAAGGAAGGGAAAGTCGAACGCGCCACTCCGGCCACGGAGACGGCGGTGATGGAGCGGCCGGTCACTCCAATCCTCGACGACGACACAAGCGACTTCAACGCGGGAATCTTTGAACCCAGCGAACGGCCGCCCGTACGACCGCTTCCACCGGCACCCCGGTTCGCGCCGGACGCGCGTGCCGTTTCATCGGCATTCAGCAAATCCGCGAAGACCAAAGATGTGTCGAATGAGGAAGGTTTCGACGCGCCTGCGGAAAAGGACGCAACCCACCGATCGGGCGAAGGCGAAGGGTCTTACATCGAAGACGCGCCCGCCGAGATCGAAGACACCGAGCTTGAACCGGAAACACCGCTGGCCGAGAGCGACGAAGCCGACATCGAGGAAGCACATGAGGATGCCGTCGAATCGACCGGCGAGCGCCCGGTGCGGGATGGCGAGCGCGGCGATGGCCCACGTCGACGGCGCGGACGACGGGGAGGGCGCGGTCGAGGCCGGCGTGATGAGAACATCGTGGAGGACTCTCCTCGCGGCGGACCACGACGCACGACGAGCGACGCTTCCGCCGTGGAGGCAAGGCCCGCGCGCGGGCCATCCTTCGACGACGAGGTGTCGGAAGAGGTTGGCGCGCCCTCGCGCGGTCGGCACGAGGAATCTCGCCGACCGGGAAGAGGCCGACCGACGAGATCGCCGGAGCCGGTGGATGAAGTCGTCGATGATCGCGAGATGCTGATCAACGTGTCCGACGCGGATGAATGTCGCATCGCGCTGTTGCGCGAGGGGCGACTGGATGAACTGTACATTGAACGAACCTCGTCGGCGTCGAACGTCGGGAATATCTACAAGGGCCGCGTGACCAACGTCGAGCCGTCGATACAGGCCGCATTTATTGATTTCGGTTTGCCGATACATGGCTTCCTGCACATCAGCGATTTGCATCCGAAGTACTTCCCCGAGAGCAAGGGCGAGAACGAACTGGTGGGTCGTAAGACGCCGCGTCGTAACCGACCACCGATTCAGACATGCCTGAAGCGCGGGCAGGAAGTGATCGTGCAGGTCATCAAAGAGGGCATTGGGACGAAAGGGCCGACGCTATCGACGTATGTCTCCATTCCCGGTCGTTTTCTGGTGATGATGCCGGGCATGGAAGAATTGGGCGTCTCTCGCAAGATCGAGGACGAGGATCAGCGTCGAAAACTGCGCGACCTGTTGAATCAACTTGAATTGCCACGCGACATGGGATTCATCGTTCGCACGGCCGGTATTGACCGGCATGTGAGGGATTTGCAACTGGACTTGAACTACCTGACGCGCCTGTGGGCCAAGGTAGCCGCCCGAATCAAGTCGGAGCCGGCTCCTTCGGAACTGTATCGTGAGTCTGACCTGGTGATTCGGACGATTCGCGACGTGTACGACTCCAGTATTCGACGTATCCTCGTGGACAATGAGACCGTGGCAGCTCGGGTGCGCGAGTTTCTGTCCATTGCCAGTCCGCGCGCGATCGACGCGGTGGAATCGTATGACGGGGTCGATCCGCTCTTCCACCGCTATGGCATCGAGAGCGAGATTGAAAAGCTGCACTCAAAAAACATCCCGCTGCCCTGCGGCGGGTCACTCGTCATCGAGCAGACCGAGGCGCTGGTGGCCATCGATGTGAACTCGGGGCGATTCCGTGTCTCGGACAATCCAGAAGAGACCGCCTTCCGTGTGAATCAAGAAGCCGCGGACGAGATTGCCCGGCAGCTACGATTGCGCGATCTCGGCGGTCTGATCATCTGCGACTTCATCGACATGATGGCCGATCGGAACCGGCGCACCATCGAGTTTCGCCTGGCCGACGCAATGAAGAAGCACAAGGAACGGGCGAAGCTGCTCCGTATTTCCCGCTTCGGCATTTTGGAAATGACACGACAGCGTCAACGGCCCTCGTTCGGGAAGAGCATGTTCGCCGAATGCCCGCGTTGCGGCGGCAGCGGCCGGATGAAGGCCCCGGAGTCCGCGGCGCTGGATGTCATGCGACAAATCTCCATGGCCAGCCATAAAGAAGGTGTCGTGAGCATCGACGTTAAAGTGGCCGCGACCGTGGCGACGGAGTTGCTCAATCGCAAGCGCCACCAGATCACCGATCTCGAACGCGCCACCGGGCAGACCATTCGTGTCCACGGCGAAGTGAATTACGGCATGGATCAGGTGAGTCTCGTCGCAATGGATCGTCGCGGCCGGGAGGTGCCAAGTTCAGGGCCATCCACAGCGCACCGACCCGTGCCACCGGCCCGGCCCGTGAGTCGCGTATCGAGTCTACCCGTTGGTCGCCCAGTTGTGGGTCGCCCCATGCCGGCGCGCGAGGGTGTCGGGCGCGAGGCAGCGCCGCCACCGGAAGGCGGAAGTCGGCGTCGGCGCGGCGGTCGTCGTCGCGGCGGTCGTGGCGGACAACGGAGCTAATCCGTGATAACGAAGGCGGACATGAATCAACCGATGCAGATGTTGCGGCGAGCTTGCGCGGTGCGCAGGGGTGCGGCGTTCGTCGTACTCCTTGCGTTCACCTGGCTGGTCACCGGGTGCGGGCCGGTCTGGGTGGTCGATCCGGGGTTTGCCGAGCGCCAGGCCAAGCAAGAGAGCAAACCGATCCTGTGGTACTTCAAGTCGTGGGACTCGTCACAACATCGCAACATGCGGTTGCAGGTGTTTGCCAACTCGGCCGTCGCGAGTGAGATGACGGGCATCATAAATGTTGAATTGGAGTTCG
>JBBTET010000081.1:0-12991 GCA_038042195.1 Planctomycetota bacterium
CTGCTCGCGCGGATTCGGGACATCCGCGCCAGCGAACGGCGGTTCTATCAGAAGATCACCGACATCTACGCCACCAGCATCGACTACGACCCGAACGCGCCGCTGACGCAGGAGTTTTACGCGACGGTGCAGAACAAACTGCATTGGGCCATCACCGGGCGCACGGCGGCGGAGACGGTCGTGTCGCGTGCCGATGCCGACAAGCCCAACATGGGCCTGACGACGTGGAAAAACGCCCCGAAAGGCCCGGTGCGGAAGGCGGACATCACGGTCGCCAAGAACTACCTAAACGAGAGGGAGATCGCTGCTCTCAACCGGATCGTGACCATGTACCTCGACTACGCAGAGGATCAGGCGGCGCGGCAGAACCCGATGCACATGGCCGACTGGATCAAAAAACTCGATGCGTTCCTGACGTTCAACGACCGGAACATCCTCAAGAACGCCGGGAAGGTGTCGGCGGCGATGGCCGAAGAGCACGCCCGGCGCGAGTTTGGGAAGATCGATGCAGCGCGGCTGGCACAGGAGGCCAAAGAGCCAACCAGCGACTTCGACAAAATCGTGGACCAGGCCAAGCGGCTGGGGAAAGCGACGCAGCGGAAAAAGGAACCTGGGAAGGGAAAGCTCAGGCCCCAAAAAGGGGATGGCCCCGCGAAGGATTGAAGAGCGGCGACCATAATGCTGGCGTCAGCAAAATGGTCGCCCAATAACGGAGAAGCAATGGCGACGTTCGCGCCCAAACACTATCAGTCCCAATGTCTCGACGCCTTGCGGGATTACTTCCGCGCCGCGGTGGATGTGGGGGCCAAGACCGCCTTCATCGCCCGTACCGAACGACCCTACCACACTAAAGGAATCCCCGAATCCCTGCGCGGCCGACCCTATGTCTGTCTACGCGTCCCAACCGGCGGCGGTAAAACACTGCTCGCGGCCTACGCCATCGGAGAAGCCTGCAGGGAGTTTCTGCGCATGGATCGCTGCGCGGTCCTCTGGCTCGCGCCCACTAACACCATTGTGTCGCAAACACTGAAGGCCCTTCGTGATAGACAACACCCCTACCGACAGGCGCTGAATGCCGCCTTTGGGGGGAATGTCGAAGCCCTGTCCATGAGTGAAGCGCTCTATGTCACGCGCGGCACCCTCGATGGTGCAACAACCATCATCGTCTCAACGCTCGCAGCCCTTCGTGTTGAGGAAACCGAAGGACGCAAAGTCTATGAGTCAAATGGCGCACTGGATCATCACTTCTCCGGCCTGTCCGACGCACAAATGGCACACATCGAAAAAGCACCGGAGGGCGTGCCGATCTACAGCCTCGCAAACGTGCTTCGCCTGCGTTGCCCTGTGGTCATTATGGATGAGGCACACAACGCTCGAACAACGCTGTCGTTTGCCGCACTGGAGCGATTCTCGCCAGCCTGCATCATTGAGTTCACCGCCACTCCCGACCAAGACCCACGAGGCAGCCCGAGCAACGTGCTCTATTCCGTGTCCGCCGCTCAATTGAAGGCGGAAAAGATGGTCAAACTCCCCATCCGCCTCGTCTGTCGCCCGCAACCGCGCGAGGCCGTGCAGGAAGCCGTCAACCGCCAACGTCAACTGGAGAATGTCGCTCGCGCTGAAGAGGCCGCCACCGGCGAGTACATCCGCCCCATCGTGCTCTTTCAAGCACAGAACCGTGGTCAGGATGTCCCTGTCGCCGTTCTGAAGAGTTGGCTGACGGCCGACTTCCATATCAATGAGGAGGAAATCGCCATCGCCACCGGTGACTCCGCCGACCTCCCCGACGACATCAACAATCGAACCTCTCGCGTGCGCTATGTCATCACCGTGTCAAAACTCCGCGAAGGCTGGGATTGTCCCTTTGCCTATGTCTTGTGCAGCGTGTCGAACCTCTCCAGCAGAACGGCCGTTGAGCAGATTCTCGGCCGAGTGCTCCGCCTGCCGCGCGCCTCGAAAAAACAGCACGACGAGTTGAACGTTGCTTATGCCTATGCAACCTCACAGAGCTTTGGTGACGCCGCCGACAGTCTGACCGACGCCTTGATCGAAAGCGGTTTCGAGAAGTTCGAGGCCCGGCGATTCATCGAAACAGACCCCAACAGCCGGGGCGACTCAGGAACCGGGACGCTTTTCGGCCCGCAGGTAGTAACGGAAACTGAAACGCTCACCGGCGCACCCAATCTTGCAACCATCCCCGCCGATCTTCGAGATCGAATGACGTTCCAGACCGTTGAAGGGGAAGCCGCAACCCGTCTCATTTATACCGGTGTGCCGCTGACGCATGCCGAAGCATCGGTCATCCAAAACGCCTTCACCGTCAGTGAAGACCGCACAGCCATCGAACGCCTCTTTCGCCGCACCAATGGCCTCCCGATCCATCCCGCCGCCCTCGGAGTGCAAATGCGTGTGCCCTGCCTGGCAGCCCGAATCGACGGGGCGTTCGAACTTTTCGACGATCAGTTTCGCGACGTCGACATCAACCTGAGATCATGCGATCCGTCCCTGTCGGAAGCCGAGTTCACCATCCATCAACCCGCCGGCCGAGAAGGCGAAATCGACATCAACGAGGAACAGCGAATCGAAATCCGTTCCGTAACCGAACTGCGCCGTCAACTAACGCTAAACGATATTCGAGGGCCGCGAACGGATACCGACTTGGTCGTGTGGCTCGACCGCGAATTCCACATGCAACCCGATAGCATTTATTTCACCCAGGCGGAATCGTCACTGTTCGTCAAAGCGATTGTCGATCACTTATTGCAAAGTCGCCGCATCCCCCTTGCCGAGCTTGTGACCGCCCGTTTCCGAATCCGCGACGCCATCCTGCGAAAGATCGACACTTTCCGTGCCCAAGCCGGTCGATCATCCTACCAGCAGTGGCTTCTCCGAGACGCTCGCATCCCGCTCGAAACAACACCCGAAATCTGCTTCGAGTATCCGCGTGATGAATACCCTGCCCACCGCCTCTACAACGGCCGCTACACATTCCCAAAGCACTATTACGTGCAGCCCGCGGAAATGAACGACGAAGAGGCTCGCTGTGCCCTGATCATTGATGGCATGGAAGAAGTCCTCTGCTGGGTCCGCAATCTCGTGCGTCAACCAATGTGTTCGTTTTGGTTGCCCACCTCGTCGGATCGATTCTATCCCGACTTCGTTGCAAAGCTCCATGACGGAAGATATCTCGTCGTTGAATACAAGGGAGAAGGGTGGATCGGCAATCCCGACAGCAGCGAAAAGGCGGATGTTGGCGATATGTGGGCCGCACGAAGCAATGGAAAATGCGTATTCCGCCTGGTCGGAACCGACGACATGGAAGCTTCAATAAAAGAAGCGGTCGCCTGATCCGGCCCCCTGTGCGCCAATCCACCCTATCCGCGGTTACAACTCCTTACCTAACAACAACCTACCACAATTCACAACCACGCTGAAGCGCTGAGCAAGATTAGTAGTCGTGTGGGAGAAATCTTGAAGCGGATATGCACCAGCCCGAAGCTGGCAAGGAACAAACCATGATCCACAATTGCAAAGCAATCACCCCCTCCGTTTCAGTGTTTCGACTTTTTCGATTTTTCGACGTTTCGACTTTTTTATTCTCAATCTGCGCCATCGACGAAATCTGCGGTTTCTCTTCTTCCACCCACAAAAAACCACAAACCGTATGTGCGATTTTGTGGCCGAAAACATCGATTGGCGGCAATTTGCGGCCCCTCTTTTTTTCCCGATCCGCTGTTTCGACGTGCAGTTTACCCGCCGTGGCTCGCCGCTTCGACGTTTCCTCCCTAATAAGCCGATGGCCGCACGCCGCAGTAGAATCCCCCCATGTCCACCCACATCGCCCTCCTCCGCGCCGTCAACGTCGGCGGCAACATCCTCAAGATGGATCGCCTGCGCGTCCTCTGCGACGGCCTCGGCTACAAGAATGTACGCACCTATGTCCAAAGTGGGAACGTCGTCTTTGAAGCCCCCGGCACCCCCGCCAAGTGCGCGGCCACATTGGAAAAGGCCCTGCTCGGCGAGACGCGCCTGCCCGTCACCGTCATGGTGCGCACCCCGGCCGAGTTCAAGACGATCATCGCCAAGAACCCGTTCCTCAAACAAAAGGGCGTGGACCTCACCCGATTGGCCGTCGCGTTTCTGAACGCGTCGCCCCCCAAAGACGCGACGAAGACGCTCAGCGCCATCAAGGCCGGCCCCGACGAGTTTCGCGTCGCCGGCACGGAGCTGTACCTGCACTGCCCCACTGGCTTCGCCCGGACGAAACTGACCAACAACACCTTCGAGCGAATGCTGGCCCTGCGATCCACCTCGCGCAATTGGAACACGGTGCGAACGCTGTATGAGATGGCCACGGAGTGACCGGGCACAAAAAAAGCCCACGGCGTTTTGCCGTGGGCCTTTTGAGTTCTGCGATGAGTGAGTCGTGCGAGCGTCAGGCTCGCGGGTGGCTGTTGTCGTAGTCGCGCTTGAGCTGGGCCGTCGTCAGGTGCGTGTACACCTGCGTCGTGCTGATCGACTGGTGGCCGAGCAGCTCCTGCACGCTTCGCAGGTCAGCGCCGTTGTTGAGCATGTGGGTCGCAAAGGTGTGCCGCAGGGTGTGCGGGCTGATCGACGGATCGAGGCCGCAGACCAGCAGATACTTGTCGAGCTTTCGGCGAACGCTTCGCGTGCTGAGGCGCTGGCCGTGCTTGTTCACATAGAGGGCCGACTTGTCGAACGTCGTGCTTCGCGGGTCGGTCAATCGCATGTCGAGATACTTGCGGATGGATCGAAGGGCCGTCGGGCCGATCGGCGTGAGGCGCTCCTTGCGACCCTTGCCGCGGATGCGAAGGCACTCGCCGGGCGTATCAACGTCTTCAACGTTCAACGCGACCAGTTCGCTGACGCGGACGCCGGTCGAGTAGAGCGTTTCGAGCATGGCGCGATCGCGTGCGCCGAGCAGCGTGCTGTCGTCCGGGGTCGAGAGAAGCCGGCGCACCTGCTCGATGTCCAGGAACTTGGGCAGGCGCTTCTCCTGCTTCGGCGTGCGGATGGCCGCCACGGGATTGCTGGTGATGATGCTCTTTCGCATGAGGAACTTGTAGAAGCTGCGAAGCGTCGCGAGCTTTCGCGCCGCCGTCGCCTTGGAATACTCGCGTTCATGGAGGAACGTGAGAAAGGCTCGAATCTGATTCGAGTCGGTCTTGAGCAGCTTTTCGCGCAGCACGGCGACGTCCTGCGTCGTCTGTGCCGGGGCGACCGCGACGGCCGTGCCACCGGCATGGCCGGGGCGAGCCGCTGCGAAGGCGCTCTGCGGGGTTCCGCGACTCGGAAGCGAGACGCGCGCCGCGGCCTCCGGTCCGCCCAGTTGGAACTGGCCAAACTGGTAGAGGTCGGCGGCATAGCACTTGCCCGTATGCGGGGAGAAGTGCCGCTCGAATCGCAGGTAGTTCAGAAAGTCTGTGACGAGTGGATGTTCTTGGCTCATGATCGCGGAACTCTTTTCAGCGAAAACTCCGACTGTTCTTGTCCAACCTGGCCCGGCCGCACTCCGCGACCTACCCACCGTTTACAGGTTCCGAATAGATGAGCGGAATCACCGCCCCCACGCCCGAGTCTCCGACCTGGGCACCAACGTATCGGGCCTTTCAAGCCCGGAGTTCATCTATCTCCAATTCAATTCTGCGGCCCATCTGATAACTAAGCACAGCCGCGTCAAACCAGTCAAAATCGCTCTTTCCGTCGGCGGCCAGGCTGGCAAACGCCCCAATGACATCAGCCTCGTTCCCCGGCTGGTACCGAAAAAGATACCGCTCACTGCCCTTGACCAGTGATAATTGGCGGACGGTCTGGTTCATAACGGATACTCCATGGCGTTATTCGGCATGACGACGGCGTGCCTCCAGCGTTCATTTGTCATGAGCCGGTCAATCGCGTCATGCCAACAAAATCGGAGAAAGAGAGTCTGCACTTTCACGTATTCCCGCCAACCAAGCGGAGAATCCTGCTCGCTGCGGGGGGCGGCATACTTCTTCACGGAATCCGTCACGTTGGAGTGCGTGCCGTTGTACACCATCTGAATCTGGTCCCGAGGCAGGGTCGCGTCGGCCATGCTGCGAAGGGTGATCGGCTGGGCCATGCGCTCGGCATGGACAGGGTCCACGGCGACAGGGGCGGTTCGCGGCACGGCGTATACCTGAATGACGAGGCCGACCACTGGAGTATATGCATCGTATTCCGAGATACCCGCGACAATGATGGCATCGGCCCCCACGGCATCGGCCACCGCGATGGCGTGCGCGGGGGATTCGATCTGCGTCCGGCCCTGCGATGCCAGCAACGCGACCACCCGGCTGACCGGCAACACGGTCACGCCTTCAACGTAGGTCAACTCCGACGCCAGCAGGTCGGCCGCCTTGATGGGGTCGAAGCTCGGCTCGCCGCTGAAATTGAGGACCGGCGCGACGGCAAATGACATGTTCCGCGCGTAGGGATTCGACACCGTCGTCTCGGCGTCACCATGCGAACAGCCCGACACCGCCGCGATGAGAAGCGCGGTCGAGACAACGCGAATCGAAGATTTCAAGCGCGTGTATCTCATGGTTGTGTCGCGGCGTCCTGATCTTTTGCTTGCGCGGCATGACGAGGAATTGACGGGCCGACGACCGGGGCGACGGGTGAAGCCGTGGGCCGGAAGGGCTTGATACTCCAGATCGTCTCACTCTGATCGAGTTTCGCGGTGAAATAGATGCGGTCGTCGCTGGACCAGGTGGGCGAGTAGTTCTCGCCACGGCCATTGGTCAGCCGAACAAGCCCGCGTCCGTCGGCATCAACGATGGCGATGTCAGCCCGCCCCGAACCCGTGATTCGAGGTTCGGCGATCCCATCCGATGCACTGGCCGATGGGGCCACGAGTGCAAATGCGATCTGCATTCCGTCGGACGACCATGAGGGCGCGATGCATGCGTATTGCGTATTGCTAATGATTTCCGTGGGCGGTGCCGGTTCGTTACCGACGAGCGTCGTGGTCCAGATGCTGAACCAACGGCTGCCGCGGCGCCGCGCCTTCTGATAAGCGATGCGATCTCCCCTGGGCGACCAGGTCGGGAACAGGCCCTCGCCAATCAGGCGCTTCGCGCTGGGATTCTCAAGGTCGATGATCCATAGTTCGCCGGCAGGATCCTTTGGATTGATGCGGCAGTAAACAATTTGTTTGCCATCAGGGGACCAGCTTGGGTGCAACTCCGGTGCCGGGCTGTTTGTCAGTTGGGTCGGATTTCGGCCGGCGGAGTCCATCATCCAGATGTCCCACTGGCCCGAGCGATCACTGGCGAACGTGATGCGAGCGCCATCGGGCGAAAAGACGGGCTGGGCATCGTTAAAATCACCGTCGCTGAGCTGCGTCAGCGTCGAACCGTCGGCGGGCTTTACATAGAGGTGACTTAGTTTCGAGTGCCGCGTGGAGGCAAAGACAAGTTGCTTGCCTGTCGCGTCGGCGGACGGATCGAAGTCCGCGCCTTCACTGCCGGTGGTATGTTGCTGAATGTTGACTGCGGCCTTGCCTTCAAACGAGATGTCCTGCGCCGACCCGCCACGACCAAAGAGACGAAGATCGCGGGCGTCGTCGAGGCCGGTGTCTTCAGTGCGAACCGACTGAGTGTCGCGCGTCGCGTCCGGCGTGGCGGTGGTGCCCTGAGTCATGGTGCAACCGAACAGCCCAGCGCCGACCATGAGACAGGCGAATCGCAATCGTGTGGTCGTTTGAATCAGGCTCACGAGACAACTCCGGATCGGCGTGGATGCGCCGGATCGTCATACGGCTTTGTCCGATAAGCCGCCGGAGGTCTATCGACGCGCCGGTTGGGGCGACTTGAAGAATGAAGGGGATGCAACCATCTGTAACGCCTTGCCACGGCATGGATTGCGCTGCAGCGGCGAAAGGCGTCCGTGTACGATTGTTGCGCGGATAGCGCAGGAACAGCGCACGGCGTAATCGCGGACGGTTAAGACCGCGAATGATATGATCGAAATCCGCTGTTAATGCAGAAAGATTCGGCCTGTTCAGGGCTTCGGCTCGCTTAGCTTGGCCTGAATCTCTCCACGAAGCTTTATTGCGGCTTGGTTTTCCGGGTCGGCATTAATGGTGTCATTCAGCCGATCCAAGGCGTCTTGGAAAGCGCCCAGTTCAGCTTCCACGGCGGCCACAAGCACCTGAAGCCGGTAGAGCTTGGAGTCGAAGGCGATACCCTTGAGGCCGGACTCTCGGGCTTTCATGAGGTTCATGCGGCGGTCAATGTCGGCCTTTTCACGCCAAGCGACGGCCAGTTCATAGAGCGCGATGGCATCTTTCGGGTTCTCGTCAAGCTTTTGCCCGTACAGTTTGATCTTCAGGTCGGCGGCCTCCACCAGGCGTTTAATGTCCTCATTGCGAAACGGATCGGTGCGAGCCTTTGCGTTGAGCAGGCCAATCGCTCGGTCGGCGGCCTTGACGGCGGTGTCATAGTCCTTGGTGCTGGCGGCAATCTTCCCGAGGGCAAGTTGGATGCCGGCATCATTGGGGGCCAACGACTCGGCCTCTTTGGCTGCGGCGACGGCCTGTTTATCATTCTTCAAGCCGTAATAGGCTTCCGCAAGATCCATCGCGATCAACGCTCGCAGCGGCTTGCCGTCCTGTTCCATGGGGGCAAGTTTCTTTGCGCGATCCAGCGGCACGATCGCAAGACGGTACATGCGCGAGTCTTTGTACGCCCGCCCGATCGCCGCGTTCCCTCGAAAGTCGTTCTTGCCTTCGGGGGTCTGATTGTAATCAGTGAGCAGCTTGATGGCTTCGGGGCCTCGTTTGGGGCGGGCTTCCAAGTAGAGCAACCCCTTGATTAGCCAGAGCTTCTCGATATCCGACTTAAGCTGCTCGGCCTTCTGCATGAAGTTGAAGGCCTCGTTGTAGTCGCCGGCGTCAAACCGACGAAGCGCCTCATCGACCATTTGCTCGGGTGACAAGCCACCGACCGGCTTGGGCGGTTCCTGTGCTTGCACGACGCTACTCGAAACAAGTAACAGACAGAGGACGATTACGCGAAAGACGTGAACTGGCGACATGGTCAACCTCTCTTGTGACGCTACGTGGCCCTTTGTGAACATCCGAATACTACGTGGCGGAGTCGGACTGGGTTCGAATCGCGTGCTTCCGTATCTCCAGCTTGGACAAGGCAATATAGTCGGAGTGTAATTCGGCGGCCACCACCGACTGATTAACCCTGTATGGAAAGGGTTTCATTCCCGGACTTCGGCGAATCTGATTGCCGAGGTGCGTCACCGGAAACGGTGCCGATCCGCTCTAGCAGCAGCCGCCAGGTTTCGCGTTGATGTTCCAGAATTCGCAACGCCTCCTCCAACGGCTCCACATCGCGCTGAACATTTGCGTCGACCAAACGCTGATAGATGAAATTGTAGAGCCGGGCGAGTTGGTCACAGAGTTCGGCATTGATCTCCGGGCGAAGGCCGTTCTGCATCTCGGAAATGATCTTCTGCACTCGGATCAGCTTTTCGCAGGCCGTCTCAAAGTCCTTTCGGAGTAGCGCCTCGCGCCCCTGACGGGCGAACCGGATCGCGCCGTCATAGAGCATCATCTGGAGCTGCTCGGGCTTGGCCGTCAGCACGGCGTTGCGAAAGTATTCATTCGATGCGTGAGTGCTCATGAAAAGCGCGCTGCTCCCGCTTTTTGATCGGACCTTGGCTAGCCGCGATTAAGCAGAATGTGATCGAACCCAACGGTATTACAGGATGGTCCCAAAACCGCGCCGCATCGCTCTCAAATACTAATCGTACTGATGCCGGCCAGCGCGGATTGCTGACCTTGAAGACGGGAGAGGATCAACTCGGTTGCGTTGAACTGCGCGAAAAGTCGATCACGTCGCCTCGACACCAGAATCTGCATCTGACTAATCCGACTGGTCAGCAACTCCTGCGACGTCTGAATGTTCTCATCCTGGACGCTGACCACGCCCGTGCCCGAATCAGTCAGCCGTTTCAGCTCTTTCTCAAACACGTTGCCGAATCCCGTCTCGGCTGTCGTAAAGAGGGCCTGCACGGCCGACGGATTCTCCGTAACGACTTTCTTGAACTTCTCCTGGTCGAACTTAACCGAGTTTCCATTGGTTAGTTCAACGCCGATGGCGCTTAACCGATTGAACGGTGGCGTGAGGCCCGGGACCACACGATTGACCAGCTCGACCAGCTTGGCCCGCACCGCGCGGACCGTGGAGTCGCCAGTCAGGATGCTTCGCGTATTGGTTGTCTCGTCGAAACGGGTCAAGTCGTCGATCGTCGTAAAGGCGGCGTTGAAGGCGCTGACCAGCAGGTTGATGTCCTTCACAATGCTTTCGTTGTCGGGCGAAATGCTCACCGTGATCGGCTGCGCACTTACGCCGACCAGGTCGAGACGCACGTTCGACACGGCCTCAGTCAGCGTGTTGGTCGCGCTGTTGATCACGAGCGGCACATCGGCATCGGCGGGGCCAAGCAAAACGGTGGCATCGCGCGCCTTCACGAGATTGGTGAAGGACAGGCCGGTCGCACCCGTGCCAATTGAGAGTTCGCCATCAAGACCCGAACTGGTGCTGGAGAGGCTCAGTCGATAGGGGCGACCGCTGGAGGCATCGCGAAGGATCGCGGCGTTCACGGGCGCACCAAGGGTCTTGAGCTTCCCGGCGACGTCTTGAAGCGTGTCGCCGCCGGCGATCGTGATCTTGTATTCAAAAGACCCGTCAATCGTCGTCTGGCCGGTCTGCGCCGCGCCGAGAATGCCAAGGGACTTGGCGGTGGTCCCGCCCTCTTCAGCAACTTTCAATTGACCCGTGCCGACCGTCGCGTCCGTCAAGAGGAGGCCGTCGCCGTTTGAATTGATCGATGCCGTCACGCCGATACCCCGTGAGTTGATTTCATTGATGACATCCTGAAGCCGTTCCTCGTTGCCCTGGGTGAGGTCCACGACGGCCGTCGCGCCATTCGCGGCGGTGATACGAAACTTGCCGGCCGGCACGCCCGCACCCGAACGCAAGTCCTTCAAGCGTGTATTGGTCGAGACGTACTGCCGCTGGAGATTGCCGCTCGACACGTTGCTGACGGCTGCGTCCACGGAAATCTGCAAATCGGCCGCGAGGGTGCCGGTGATATCGCTGATGCTGAGGTTGCCGGCGCCACCGGTGGTGTCCGTGATCGTAAGGCCCAGTCCATTTTCGGAGACGGCCGCGTTGACGCCGAGGCCCGCGCCGTTAATTGCAGCGACGACATCGGAGAGAGATTGTGCGCTGCTCAGGTCGAGCGTGGCCGAAGCCCCGGTGCGGTCGGTGAACTGAATCGTGCCGACCTGCGCGCCGGCGCCGCCGCGAAGGGTGCGCAAGAAAACGGAGTTCAACCCGCTGACGAGTCGGCGAGATGCGATGATGTTGCCTGTCGCGGGCGAAAGCAGGCCGAGGTCTTCGGCGGCCTTGGAGCCATTGATCGCCGTCAGTTGGAACGTGCCCGCGCCGGAGGTGGTGTCGGTCAGGGAAACACCAAGCCCGTCCGCGGAAATTGCTGCGACGAGCTTTCCGCCATTGCCCGACTTGCCATTGATGACGCGAGTCAGGTCGGCGACGCTTTCGACGAAGAGTATTTTCTTGCCGGTGATTTCATCATTGGTGGACGTGTTGAGAATGCCGAGTGCCTTGGCCGTGCCGGCGGTGTTCACCTCGGAGATTCCGAAGACTTTGGTGCCGGTGCTGTTGTCCTTGATGTTGATCCCGGATGATCCGAGCGTGACCGTCAGATTCGCGCCAGCGGACTCGATGGCGGTCTTGACATCGTTGATCGTGACCGCGCCGGACAGATCAATGTCGCGTTCGGAGCCGTCGCGCGATTTGACGTGAATCTTGCCGGCCGGAACGCCGCCACCACTATTGAGCAGGGCCAACGGCGTGTCGAGCTGCACGCGATCGGAGACGGAGACCTCAAACGTGGTCCCATCGGCGAGGCTCACGGAGAAGTCGGACGTGCCAACGAGGCGTCGGACGCCATTGCCGTCGTTCAATTCATCGAGTCGCGTGGTGCCCGTGATCGCAATGAGATTGGTGCCAGTGATCACTCCTGCCGCCGAGGAGCCGAGGATGCCAAGATCAGCGGCCGCATGTGCCTCGCCAAGCTCAACGACGGCGAGGCTTCCGGTGGCAAGGCCGGTCTGGTCGGTGAGGACGAGATGGTCTCCCTCAATCTTCGCCTTCACGGAAGCGCTGCTTTGATTATTGATAAGCGAGACGACGTCGTTGAGAGTCACGGCGGTGGCCAGATCGATGGTGGCCGCGCCGCCGGCCTTGTCCGTGATGCGGAACTTGCCGTGTTGCACACCCTCCCCACCACGCAAAGCCGAAAGACGCGTGGCCCGATCGAGGCGGGCCTGGGCGGTTTCAATGGTGAGCGTCCCTGCACCAACGGGTGTTGTGTCGGCGGTCGAGAATCCGGCGGAAATGACCTGATGCGCTGCCGCGAGGGTCTTGACGGTGACTTGGAATTGGCCGGGCGACGCACCGGGGGACGCGGTGGCGATGATGCTCTTTTCGTCGGTACTGACGGCCTTGGCGGATTGAAAGTAGCTTGCATCCTTGAATCGCGCGGAGCTGTTGAGGATCGCAAGGAGATTCGCGGAGATTCTGAGCAACGACGTGCGCTGATTGCCGAGGTCGGTGAGGCGATTTTGCAGGAGTGTGATCGGCCGTTGCTGGACGGCGATCAGCGACTCGACGAGATCGTTAATGGGCAGGCCGGAGATCGGGCCGACTCCGGAAGAGATGGTGGACATGGCGGGTGCCTTTCGCGCCGGCGAGGCGGATGGATCGAGGCGAGATGCGAATTCAGCGGAGCCGTCGTCGAATGTCCGGCGCCGCGGACGAGCCGGGGTGCGATGCGCCTTGCGGAGATACCGCACTCTCGACGCCGATGTTCGACAGGCATACCGCCTTGAATCGCTTTCGACCGT